>JBKPCS010000050.1:0-54798 GCA_046727495.1 bacterium
TCCTATGCCCGCCTCCTCTGAACCACCGTCACCCCAGCCACCGGCATATTCCGCGAACCGAGCAAAAACTTGGTGTCCGCCGGAAGATGCAACGTCGCCGGTTCTGGATTGTAATTAAAGAAAAATTGGACGTTGCGGCCACGCCGAGTTCGCACCCCTTCAGGGAGTTCCACCGTTTTCAGCTGTGCTTCGTCTGCCAATTCCGCCACGATCGCGTCCAGTAGCTCCTGACTCGGCAGCGCCGCAAGGTACGTGCAGGTTCCCATACGAAACGCCACGCCCTCTCCGCTAGGTAGCGCGATGAACGGCTCGATTTCGGTTTCGACATGTTCAAACCACAATCCCACTTCATAGCCGGACGACTTCCAGTTCAGACGTTCTGGAGCAAAACTCGGTAGCGACTCGACCCGTTGCACCTTAACTGGGATCAACTCTTGTAGGCGCCCAGGTGGGAGATTGGACGGAATTTGGAAATCTTCGGTTTTGGAACCTGTCCGGGGAGCGATGAGGATCTCTCCACCAAAATCCTTCAAGCGTTTAACCAGGCTTGGATCCAAAATCGGCAGCGACGGGATAACGATGAGTTTGTACCCGTCGAGTGAGCTTTCCTGCGGTATCACATCAACATTCAATCCGATTCGCCTTAACGCTTGATAAAAGCTGAGAGCAACTTCCAGATAATCGTACTCTTCGGTGTGAGGTTGAATTTCGAGTGTCCATGCCGCTTCATAGTCGAAGATCAGGGCCGCCGGTGCCGGTTCCAGTTCGATTGATGAAAGCTGCTCCAGCTCGGTTGCAACTTGGCGAACTTCCGAAAGGCCGACGTCCGGTGTTCCGTCCGGCCGATTCAATCCGGCGTGCATCTGCTCTTGAGCGAACAAGGCTTGCCGCCATCTGAAATAGCTGACAACTTCAGCTCCGTGGGCAAAGGCTTCGAGTGACCAGAGCCGGACCATTCCGGGATGCGGCGCAGGGTTGTATTGAGCCCAGTTCACTGGCCCGGGCTGTTGCTCCATGATCCACCATCTGCCTCGACAGCAGCCGCGATACAAATCGTGATGGAACGCGCAAAAATCTGGGTCGCCTGCCCGAAGGTAGCGTGTTTTATGCTGCGCCGGAACCGGAAGCCTGCTGAGAAACCCAAGCGGGTAGGAATCCCAGCCAGCGATATCAAGGTCCCGCGCCAAAGAGAAATGGTCAAAGTCGAGAGAGCCCCCCATGAAATTGTGCAAAATCGCCCGACCCGGAGAAAAGCGGCGGATTATGTCGGTCTGAACTCGATTAAAAGCCTTGACCTGGTCCGAAGAAAATCTGCGAAAATCGAGTTGATGAGATGGGTTCGGTTCCGTGACCGTTAGGGTTGGAAGATCGACCTCGTCGAATTCTCGATATTCCAGGCTCCAGAAGGCGTTACCCCAGCGTTTGTTCAGGGCCGCAATGGTCCCGTATTTCTGTCGAAGCCATGCTCGGAATGCGATCAGCGCAGCATTTGAATAGCTCAGAGCCGTGTCGTGACAGCCGTACTCGTTGTCTGTCTGCCAGGCAGCAACAGCAGGATGGACTCCAAATTCCTCTGCCAGCTTCTGAATGATGCGTGCACACTCGTTTCGATACCCCGAATGCGAAAAACAGTAGTGCCTTCGCGATCCGGATTTGCGCTGCCGGCCATGAGCGTCGACGGCCAGCATATCCGGCATCTGCTCCACCAGCCATTTCGGCGGGGTCGCGCTAGGCGTACCCAGCACAATGGACAAGCCTTTAGCGTTCGCCAGGTCTAGTACCCGTTTCATCCAGTCGAACTGGTAGGCGCCCGGCGCGGGTTCCAGTCTGCTCCATGCAAACTCCCCGATCCGGACGAAACGAATCCCTGCATCGTGCATATCGCCAAAGTCGCCTTCCCATTTTTCTTCTGGCCATTGTTCAGGGTAATAACAAACACCAAGAGACGGTCTAGGACGTTCCAGCATAGGATCTGTAGAGGTCTGCTGCCCCTGCTATGTTTTCAACCAGATTCCAAAGCCGCCTCTCAGCTCCTTTTGGAATCACGTAGTACCTGCTTCAAAGTGTCGGTGGGCGTGTTCTCTTAGAAATTTTAAGAGAACTCAGGCCTGATGCGGTGTGCCTCCTGGCTAGCAGCTTAAAAAAATTTGAAACTTAGTTTCTCCCAACGGGTTCAGCTTGTGAGGTCACGTACGAGAAGTATTACGGACAGCCTCCACTAGAGATATTCTATGGCCAGGCGGTTTCCTGGTTCTGGTTTGGATCCGGTGCTTGCTGTTGCTTACGACGGGCGGTCCGCCCTGGTGGCGGAATGTCTTCGACAGCGCAGTTCGGAAACATTTGTAAGAAGAACAATACTTCTTGGTAACAACATACTATGACAAAACGCATTCTCCTTTTAGCAACGGTTTTTGGCGTCGGCTTGCTCGCTCAACCCAGCATTTACGCACAGGAAAAGAAAGCAGCGGCCTCTCCTAGCCCGGCTGCCGCTACCACTGAGAAATCCCCATCGAAGAAAGCTGCGCCGAAGACTCACTCAAAGAAATCGTCGAAGAAGACGACTTCAAAGCAAGCCTCTTGAGCTATCGGAAGTCCGTAATCGCCGGCAATCTGCCGCGTAATTTAGAATGAGCCCGAGCGGTAGCTCGGGCTCGTTCGTTTTCTGGTCTGGATGTTCCGATCGATAAGCAAAATTTCTTTGAAACTTCCTCCCTCCCCACGGGTTCAGCTTGATGAGGTCACGTACGAAGAAGTCTTACGGATAAGCCTCCACTGGAAACCAATCTATGACGGGCAGTTTCCTGGCCATAGCAAGATCCAGTGCTTTGCTGCTGCTTACGAGGGCGACCCGCCGAGGCGGGTGTCGTCGAGAGCGCAGTTCGAAAACCCATCAATGACTTAAAGAATACGTCTTGATAACAATAACCTGATATTATTATGACGAAACGCATTCTCCTACTGGCAGCAGTGTTTGGTCTCGGCGCAATTGCTGAACCGAACGTGTACGCTCAAGCTGCTGCTACCCCGTCTCCTGCTGCAGGCGAAGCAGCATCTCCGGCCGCTTCACCGGCTGAAGGTGCAAAGAAGGGAACTACGGGCAAGCATCGCCGCCATAAGGCCGCAACCCATCATAAGGCCTCCAAGAAAGGAAGCCCGGCTGCTAGCCCAGCTGCATCACCGTCACCTGCAGCGCAATAAGGCTATAACGGCTGTCTTTTAATCCGAGCCCGAGCCGATAAGGCTCGGGCTCTTTCTTTTTCCTAAAGCAGAAGCTGAAGGAGGCGATTACCAAGCGATATTGGTAGGGCGAAGCTTGCTGAGCCGCACTGTGCGCATTAGAGGCGCGATGGGGTCCGTCGCTTCCGCATCCGCAGGCTCAGCGAGCCTCGCCCTACCTGCATTGTGCAACCATGCCGGGCGACCATCCGCCATTGCATTCTGCAGTGAATTTTGCCCGAACCGGCGAATTCGGCACGGGCCATCCGCGTCTAAGCTTTTGGAACCACTCGTCCCGCCCGTCTTGGCAGAGAGATCCGAGTTCGGGTGGCGAGCAGGAAAAGGGATCAGTTGGCAAGGTTCCTGCTCAATACCAAAAGAAGAGAGGTAAGCTACATTATGAAGAAGTTTCTATTACTCCCGCTGGCCGCCTTGGGATTGGTTGCTTTTGCTCCACAACCGGCACAGGCCCGGGTTGACGTCTCGGTAGGGGTTGGGGTGCCAGGCTACTATTATCCATACGGTCCATACTACTATGATACCGGTTATTATAGCTACAGCGGTCCGTACTACTACGGGTACTACCGGCCATACTACTGGCGCCATTATCGGTACTACTACTACCATCCGTATAGGTACCATCATCGATGGCATAGATGGCACCACCGGGATTGGGACTAACAGTTAGTAATTGACAAAATTACGTCCGACCGCCTGGCGGATTCCGCCAGGCGGTCTCTTTTTTTCGACGGTAGAACGCCGAATAGATTAAATCAGAGCTGCGTCTCATAATTCTAGAACCAGCTCATGAAGAGATGTTTCCTCCTGATGCTTGGCGCTCTCTTTGTAATTGCGCTAGCGCCAGCAAGAACAGACGCACACGGAACGATCCCACAGGTGCATGACCCTCGTCCCGGTTCGTTCAGGGGTGAGTACTATCCAGGGTACTACAATTACCATCGGTCGCCGTTCGCTCCTCACTATTCCTATCGGCCGGCTAACTACCTGCGCAATCGTCCCTACCATTATACTCGTTTCTACACCCGCAAACGACATCGCGCGCACGGCTAGCTCCGATCGCTACCGTTGAATTCCGTCTCTGTATCCGCGGTTATCTAGGGTCGAATTGCTCCTCGCGATCTGATCCAATCTTTCCAGGTGGTCCCCTCTTGCCACTTTTATGCAAACTTTCTACTCGGTGATTACCATTGGCCTTGCTGCCTGGAAAGAATCGAATCACTGGCCGGCCGGTGACTTTCCAAACAATTTATCGCCGTATACGCCCTCTAACTAGCAAATCGCTTCCGATCTGTTTGTAGCGGATCGTTTCCATGGCGATTGCTTCCTCATATCGACCAATTCCAGCACCGGCGAAACTGGGCTTATCTCCGCCAACTAAATACGGAGTGAGAAAACACCAGATCTCGTCGATTTCTCTTTTGTCCAGAAGATCTCCGAGGATTCGCCCTCCTCCTTCAACTAACAAACGTGTCACCCCTCGATCTCCTAGATCCGCGAATATCTCGCGCCAGGACTGATCTCGATAAATGAGAGTACGATCGGCAAAGCGATCGGTGAGAAGCTTCGCCTGGCTCGGTATCGCTCCGGACCGAGTGACAATCGCTCGCCAGGGCTGGTTTTGCGCATGAACATAGCGAATCGTTAACTGCGGATCATCTATACGCACCGTCTCGCCTCCGACCAGGATGGCGTCGACCGTCGACCGCAGATAATGGGTTAGTCGTTGAGACCGCCTGTTTGATAGTAGCCGAGCTTCGCCCGGGGGCCGGCTAATGCGACCATCTAATGTCTCCGCAACCTTCGCAATGACCCATGGGGTCCTTGTTGTAATCCATTTGTTAAAACCAACGTTCAGGTTTGCGCATTCAGATTCGAGAGTGCCGACGGCGACCTCCACGCCCGCTTGTCGAAGCACCTCTACTCCGCGTCCGCTGTGTCTTGGATTGGGATCGATCGAACCGATGACGACTCTGCTCAGCCCCGCGCGGATGATCGCTTCCGTACAAGGAGGTGTCCTGCCGTGAGTCGAGCAAGGTTCAAGAGTGACATAAAGCGTCGTCCCCTTGGCCTGTTCCAGGCTGGAGAGCTTCGACAACGCGTTGATTTCCGCATGAGGCTCTCCCGCTCGTTCATGAAAGCCCGACGCGACAATTTGGCCTTGGGCAACAATTACCGCCCCAACCGCTGGATTCGGACTCGTCCTGCCGAGACCTCGCCGGGCCTGGCAAAGTGCAAATCGCATGAATCGCTCATCAAGAACCTTTAGCGATCCCGCCCCCTGTTCCGAATTCTGAGACATCGAGAGCAGCCTCCCTTGATACTCTCAAACCTACAATTCAAAAAACTGACGCAGCTTCCGTAGAAACCCCTCTTTGATCTCGTTCGGGGCTAGTGTTGTCCCAACCATGCGATTTTTCGCCAGTTCCGTTTCGGTCGTGGCTTTTCTGACCGCTAGCGTTTCGGTCAAAGAATTGGCGAGCTCGGGATGTTCTCGGAGAAGCGGAGCGATTGTGCCCTTCTGAATTTCAACGACCTCGCAATCTACATTGGCCACGACTGTGGCACTCCGTTGCTCACCAGTAAGCAACGACATTTCGCCGAAGCAGTCTCCTGCGGATAGCGCTCCCACCGATAGCGAGTGTCCATCCTTTTGCACCAGAACCTCTGCCTGACCCTCCTCGAGTATAAACATTGAATCGCCTCTTTCGCCTTGCCGGATAATTTGTTCGCCTTTGCCGAATCGAATTCGCTTGGCGCCGCTTGCCAATTGACCGAGCAAATCCAAGTCGAGCGACCCGAAAAGCGGTTGGCGCGCCAGGAGATTCACATCGATCTGCCGGTCTCGTCTTCCGCGACTCTCTCGCACGAGCTG
Organism: bacterium; assembly: GCA_046727495.1. Lineage (GTDB taxonomy): Bacteria > Verrucomicrobiota > Verrucomicrobiia > Chthoniobacterales > JAFAMB01 > JBKPBY01. The sequence continues at coordinate 6,110 of JBKPCS010000050.1, forward strand.
AACCGTCTGAATCGGATAAGCAAGTTTGATTCCTCGCCTCTCAAGTTCGTACCAGATGTTGCTCCGGACTGAATCCTGGATCTGAGCGTACTGTTTACCATCGATCAACCAGAATCTGACTTCGTATCGGACGCATGCTTCACCGAAATCTACCAGAAAAACCGTCACCGGCGGGTCGTTCAGTACACCGGGCGCAGCAGCCGTTGCTTTTATCAAGGCATCCTTCACATCATTGGGGGGAACCTGGTCATCGACGCTTACTCGGATCCGGCGGCCATGCAGAGGGGTGGGATAGTATAAATTAACAATTGTCGCTTTTGCCAACTGAGCGTTGGGAATGTCGAGACTGACTGCGTCATTGTTTCGGAGTCGCGTCGATCTCCAATTGATCTCGACTACCTCGACATGTTGACCATCGAGAAGGAGCCAATCCCCAACCCGGTACGCTCGCCCAGCCTGCAAACCGAATCCGGCGAAAATGTTGCCCAACGTGTCTTGCAGTGCGAGGCCGAGAACAATCGCGATGAGGCCGGAGCCGGCGAGCAATCCCGGGATCGTGATGTGATAAAAAACGGCGAGACCGGTGAATAAGGCCGCGCCGACGATAATAATGCCGGCTACCTGCGGAAGGAAATTTGGTATTCGCGCATTCTCGCCCGGGTAACCGTAGAGCGGCCAAATGAACCGGTGCAGCAACGCGTTCAGCGGAAACGCTGCTGTGATCGTTGCAACTAAAGCGATCTCTTTCGCGCCTGGGAAATTTACATGAGCCACAGATCGCGCCGCCGTGATTGCAAGGCAAAGGACAAAAATGTGCGAGACCCAACCGAGGTTGACTTTGATTTGATGCTTTAGCCACCGAGCGATTACCAGACCCAGCAAATAAAACACGATGGCAAACAGCGCCAGGAACACCATCGTGTTCTGGACAGAACTCAAACCGCTTATTGAAGAAAGAATATCGATTGAATGCGCCTCCGGCATTCCTTGCTAAGCCGCCACCATCTTCGTCCACGTCCCACCGGACTTCGCGCTCTGCACGGCAGTCGCGATAAATGCCAGCCCTTTAACCCCATCTTCAACGTTCGGAAAATCGAGATCGTTCGGAAGCCGTTTGCCGTTTACCTCAGCCTCAATCGCTCGAGCCGCTTCAACATAGATATTTGCAAATGCTTCGATGAAAGCCTCAGGATGCCCAACTGGCAGTCGCGTGAATCGCTTTGCGATATCGCTGACGTAATTCGAGCCTCTGCGGAATATCTTTCTGGGCGAATCGGGATATTTTACCAGCAGCTCGTTGGGCTCCTCCTGGTGCCATTCAAGCGATGCCTTGGTTCCGTAGACCCGAATATTTATGTCGTTTTCTTCTCCAGCCGACACTTGAGACGTGTAGAGCACCCCACGCGCGCCACCTTTGTAATGGACCAAGAGATTTCCGTCGTCTTCCAATCGCCGGCCCGGCACGAAAGTCGTGAAGTCGGCACATAGTTCATCAATCTCCAGACCCGTAATGTAGCGACCAAGATTTTCGGCGTGTGTTCCAATGTCTCCAATGCAGCTCGAAGCCCCGGCCACTTCAGGATTTGTTCGCCAAACGATTTTCTGACCGGTCACGTCGACTGGATCCAATAACCAGCCTTGTGGATACTCTGCCACAATTTTCAGGATCTTGCCGAGCTCACCTTTCCGCACCATTTCCCGGGCCTCTTTCACCATCGGATAACCGGTATAGTTATGCGTTAGGGCAAAGACTTTTCCCGACTTCTTGACTAAGTCGCGGAGCTGCACTGCCTCTTCCAAATTGAACGTCATTGGCTTGTCGCAGACGACGCTGAAGCCTGCCTCGAGAAAGGTCTTGGCCGGAGGATAGTGCACGCGATTCGGAGTTACGATCGAAACAAAATCGATCCGTTCCCCTTTTGGCAGCTTAGCTTCTTCTGCCGCCATTGTCTGGTAGTCGGGATATACACGACGCGGATCAAGACCAAGTTCAGCGCCCGACTGTTTCGACTTTTCCGGGTTCGCCGAAAAGGCGCCAGCCACAATGTCGATCTTGCCGTCGAGCCGAGCCGCCATCCGGTGCACGTTCCCGATAAACGCGCCTTGGCCTCCGCCGATCATTCCCATTTTTAGTTTCATATTTTCTCCAAAACTTAGCCTTTGCGCTCAAACGCGGCGTCAAAAGCCGCCCGGCTCGGTACGAAATCGGTTGCTTTAATGTTCTTGCACGACTCGGTCGCTCCGTGTTCGCGATCCATGCGCGCGTCTTCCCACTCGATCGAGAGTGGCCCATCGTACCCAATGTCGTTTAACGCGACGATGATCTCTTCGAACTTGATATCGCCATGCCCGATCGAACGGAAGTCCCAATATCTGCGATAGTCCCCAAAATCCGTATGACCACCGAAGACACCTACATCACCAGTTCCATGTCCCCACCAGGCGTCTTTCATATGCGCGTGAAAAATTCGGTCGCGGAAAACGTGCAAGAACCGGACATAATTCACTCCCTGGTAACCAAGGTGGGAGGGATCATAGTTAAATCCGAAGCGGCGATGATGATTCACCGCTTCAAGAGCTCGTTGTGCCGAAGCAATATCGAAAGCGATCTCTGTCGGGTGCACCTCCAAGGCAAAATTGACTTCTACTTCGTCGAATACTTCAAGAATCGGCAGCCAGCGTTTCGCGAAATCATCAAAACCAGCCTGCAAAAATTCCTGGCTCGTCGGCGGGAAAGCGTAGACAGCGTGCCAAACACTGGAACCGGTGAAACCGTTTACAACCGCAGGAAAATCCCGGTCTTTGGTCGGCTTCGTGTTGATGAAATTTCTGCACGCTCGCGCCGTCGTTTTCATTGCTTCGGCAGCACGTTGCCGAACACCTTCCGGGTCGCCGTCACCCCAGACATCCGGTGGAAGAATCGCTTTGTGACGGGCGTCGATCGGGTCGCAAACCGCCTGCCCGGCTAGGTGGTTCGAGATTGAAAAGGCTGTTAGTCCGTTCTGCGAAAGGATTTGCCACCGATCCTGGCAATACTCCTTGGATTTCGCAGCCTCGTTCACGTTGAAATGATCGCCCCAACATGCGAGCTCGAGCCCATCGAAACCCATCCGCTTCGCAAGTGGCGCAAGGTCTTTCAATGGGAGGTCCGCCCATTGTCCGGTAAAGAGGGTTACTGGTCTGGCCATAGACACCAACTCTACCGTTTTCAGTTTTCCGTTTCCAGTGCCGGATATTTCTGGTCTCTGCTTCTTGTGTAACATACATGTTGAGCTTCCGGCTCGATACTCTCGGCATTGATCGTTAGCGGTGATAGGAGAAGTCGTGTCGAACAATTCCTTGATTTACTTGATGCAAAAGGCCAATCGAAAGGCCCTCTATGCAATCGATTACAGTGTGGCTGGCCTGCCTGTGCCAGCGCCCGGTGCTCACTTCCCACCGAGCCGCTTCTCTTGTTCATCCCGCCCGGGGTATGGCGGTATCCTTGCGTCGTCCAGCTCGAACCTTCGCTCTTTCAGCACTTTGTCTCCTTTCCGCCGCTAGTTTCTTAAACGCCCAACAGCAAAGCCCGCCTACACAACATAATCGAGGCAAAGGACCAACCGGCTGGGATGTCTATCGCCATCTCGATCAACTCATGCAGTTACGCGGTGGCGTTGAATCTCGCCAGTTATCGAGCACAGACCCGGCGCAGGCTAATGGCGATTTTAATCATCCGTTGCGCCAGACTTCCGATGGTCAATACGTCATCGCCGAAGCCAACGGACCGGGCGAAATAGTCTCAATCTGGTCAACTAACTTCAGCAACGGTAACGGTGGCGATGTAACCAATGATGGCGCCATTACTGTTGAGCTAGATGGCAGGACAGTTTTGTCGGCCCCTTATGAGGAAGTTGTCGAGGGAAGACTAGGCGCGCCTTGGGTGTGGCCTTTTGTCGGTAGCCATTGGGATACTTCCGGCGGCGCTCAAATCAAAGTTCCAATGCCGTATCAAAATTCAATGCGCGTCATCGTGCAGGGGAACCCGGATTATTTCCATGTCACTTACAAACAGTACCATGATGCCACCGGTGTTACTACCTTTGATCCCGCGGACCCGGCGCTGGATGTGATTGGGCTGCTTCGCGCGTTCGGAGCCCAGGATCCTAAGCCTGCGAGCGCCCGAGCTATTTCAAACAGTGCCCCAATCAATCTCGCCGCCAATTCGCAAGCGAATCTGGTTCAGATCAACGATACCGGTACAATAACCGAATTGCGCATCCAGCTCCCGCAGGTTCAGCATGCGCCTTCGTCATTGACGATGGTCGCGCATTTGGCTCGGGCGGGAGTAGTCGGTTCGTTGCTCATATTGATCCGGCCAACACCGGCGTACGATTGACTCGACGCTACGACCTCGGAATCGGTCACCAGGTGAGTTCTTCGGTTCCGGTCTCGGAAAATATGATGTTCGGACGCTGATGTTCGCGATCGACAACAGCGCGCCGGACGGCTGGTACACGACCTGGTGGCCGATGCCGTTTGCCAACAAAGTGACGATCCGGATCGTCAACCGTAGCAACGTCGCGATTCAGGGTGGAAAGCTCGAAGTAAAGCACGTGTCGGATCCGAGTATCGCAGCGCGCCTGAGGCCCAATGGCGATATCGGCTACTTCCACGCAACTTACAATCGAGCCCAGACAGCCCAGGGCAAAGACCATGTGTTCCTGGATACGCAAGGACAAGGCTTATTTGTCGGGCTGACTCATACCATGCGCGGCGAGCAAGGTAATCAGCGTGGTTATCTGGAAGGGAACGAGCGTGTTTACAATGACAACGAGTTGAGTCCCGCCTGGAACGGTACCGGTACTGAGGATTTCTATGAGTCCGGTTGGTACTTCCTGGGCGGTACACCTTACTCGATGCCGCTGACTGGCAATCCTGCGTACAATACGGGAACTGCTGGCTTCACGAATGACACGACTGGCACCTATCGCCTGTTTCCGGCGGAATCAATCGCATTCAGCGAGCGGCTCCGGTTCTCGATCCAGCACGGACCCGTCGATGACGTGCCGGCTGACTACAGTTCAGTGGCTTTTTGGTACGGACAACCAACCTATCAGCATCACCGTACCGATTTTCTGGATACGACAGATCCGGCAAGCCGAGCTGCACACAGTTATACAGCCAGCGGCGATACGCTGAGCTCATTGACTTCCGGATTTCCTGGAGAGTTCGCTTCGATTCCGGTCACCCTTGGCCTCGATAGCGCGACCAATGCCATCAGTTTCAGAATGGCAATTGAACGTTCGAACAACGGAGTCCGCCTCGTTCGAATTGGCGACCACAATACGTCCTATCAAACCGCGAATGTTTATGTGGATGCAACATCGGTCGGACAATGGACGGAACCGTGGCTGAATCCATACTTCCGCTGGATCGAAGATCATTTCGAGATTCCAGCCAACCTCACCCAGGGTAAGCGATCGATTAACATTCAGCTCGTCCCGGTCGCCGGCCAGACTGGAACATCGGCCTGGACTGCTGCTCACTATGAGGTCGTCAGCGAAGTACCAGCGTTCACGGATTCCACAGCGCCCGGCCCGATCGCGAACCTCGTTGCTACCGGGAGCCAATTTAACTCGATTACGCTCTCCTGGGGAATTTCGACCGATAACGTAGGCGTTTTTGGATACAAAGTTTACGCTTCGCAGGATTCATCTGTCCCGGTTAACAATTCAACACTCGTCGGGCAAACGCCTGTGCCCGGATTCCAACACACGGGCCTGGGTCTGAATCAAACCTGGTACTACCGCGTTCAATCCGTGGACGGCGCAGGCAACTTCGGACCCGTATCGAACGCTGTCTCGGCGACAACTGGGAATGAGCTGAAAATCGAAGGGGAGAGCCTGCTCCCACCGGTCAGTTCCACTGCCCCCGTCGTCGTTCAGGGGAACTGCTGCGGTGTGATCTGGTCTGGAAATGCTCAGCTCTGGTTCCAGGCTGGTAAAGCCGGCGATACCATGACGCTGGCAATGAATATCCCCACTGCGGGTAACTATGATTTGTCCGCGGTGATGACAAAAGCGCCTGATTACGGCATTGTGACGCTCGCAGTAGATGGCACACCGTTGGGATCGCCCTTTGACGGGTACAATGCCTCCGGAGTGACAGTGCAGTCTTTTGATTACGGCTCTGTCCAACTCTCCCAGGGCGTGCACCAGCTGCAGTTCACCGTTACCGGGAAGAATACAGCGTCGAGGAACTACCTTGTCGGAATCGACTACTTCCTGCTGACAAAAACGCAGTAGGACGACTTCTTCTCTTTTAACGGGATCATTCTGAACCGCCAATCCGCTTGCTGAGCGGATTGGCGCGTTTTCGGATCAATCGAGCCCGCACCTCGCAATCTAGCGCGCGCTGTAGGGCGGCAGGCTGCTCCACTACAGCATCCTTGCAACTTGCGCGGCCTCATGCTTCTGAAAGGTGCGTGAATCTCTGGCGCGATCCAAAGGCTCGGCTCATTCTGATGGCGAACTTCCTGCTCGTCGTGGGAAGCGGCATCACGTTTATTGCTGTGCCCTGGCTGCTCGTACATCAACCAGCCGGAGAAGCTCTCTATGGAGGCACCAACGCTATTCTCACGCTCTTGATTTTTCTGCTGTTGCCCTATCTCGGCAAAGCGATTGATCGGAATCCAAGAAAGAATGTTCTCCTGATTTATTTCGTGTGTGCCATCGCCACCAATCTTTTCGTCACCGCCGCGATCTTGCTTCAAGGCCACGTGGAGTCTTGGCATCTATTGACGGTTTTCAGTCTCGGGTCCTTCGGATTCAGCGTCTACTATCCGGCGCAGTTCGCGTTTAATCAGGAGGTCATCTCCCCGGAGCAGTACTCAGCCTTGAGTGGCGCAATTGAAGTCCAATGGCAGGCCGGAGCGATGATCGCGGGTGGTTTAGCTTCGGTTCTGATCGGACGCGTTCCGTTACCTGCGATTCTGCTTTTCGATGCCGCGGCCTATGTCGCCGGGTTCACACTCATCGCGATGATTCCCTACAAGAAAGCGCCGTGGGAAGGTGGCTCGGTCTCGGCTTGGAAAATGATGTTTGAGGGAGTCACTTACCTCCGGCAAAGGCCACGTCTTTCAGTAGTCATCTTTGGCAGTTTCCTCCCGTTCCTGGCACTCATGGTCGGTAATTATCTCGCTCCAATCTTTGTGAAAGACGTCTTACAAGCAGGGCCAGCCATCTACGCTCTTGGCGAGATCACTTACGGAGTGGGAGCCGTTGCGGCCGGGTTAACTGTTCCAGCACTGAATCGAAAGGCTGGTTTGGTACCTACTCTTCTAGTCACAGTCAGCGTCTTCGCGGTTGCCGTCGTGGTTAATCCGATCTTTCCCGCAATCTGGGTGCTGCTCGTTTCGTTCGTCTTTCAAGGCTGGGGCAACGCGGGTTCGCGGGTTGCACGCACAACCTTGATTCTCCAGACCGTTCCCAATGCGATAGTAGGTCGAGTGACTCTCTTTTATTCAGCGCTTGAACGCCTTTTGCGCTCGGCCTTTCTGGCTTTGGCAACCTTCCAGGTCGCAACGGTTGGTTCAAAGGGTGGGTATTGGCTGCTTGGAGCGATTGCGGCTTTTGGATGGCTTATGATTTTTGGCTGTCGCAAGATCCGACCTTACCAGATCGAACCCGAGACCCCACTTGGCGAGACTCCAAAAACTAGTGTTTCCCTCTGATCGTCGTTGACGGCGCGAAACGCGAGAACTTGTCGCGCCGTCTTGTCCGACGTAGCCTCCTCCTTCGTTAAAGCTGTGAGAGACAGGCTGGCGAAGTCGGAAGCCTCGGCGGAGGCGGATTCCGAACGCTATGACCGCGCTTTCCGCTTATGAAGGACGAGCCTGTTACCGTCTGGGTCAGCTATAACGACCATGTGACAAGTAGGGGCCTCGTGCGGCCCCATCACGATGGTCACATTGTTCTGCTTCACCGCATTAAGAGCTGCGTCAAAATCGTCTACCTCGAGGGCAGCCGAAGCGCCTTTGGGCGAAGGGTCAAACATTCCTGGTGCGCAACCGACGCCAAGGGTGCTATTACCTATGTCGTATTCCACCCAATTGGCGTTGCCAGAGCCGTCGTATTCAGAGTTGGGCGAGAGCCGGAGCACGCCCTCGTAAAAAGCGCGAGCTCTTTTCATATCGCTCACTGCATAGGCGAAGAAAGCGATGTCGATGATTTTCATGGCGGGTATGTTTGTGATCAAGTTCGCTAGCACCACGGAGCAGCTATCGAAAGCTAGACTATAACAAAAAAACGCACACCACCGCGATACTTGCACATGAGATTCGCAAGACTGGCTCTCTTTTGTGACGCTCAAGCTTTTGATGCCGCCTCTAATATGGCATTCGATGAAGCGCTGTTCTGGAGTTGCGACCGGCCAACCCTCCGTTGCTATCGCTGGCTCCGGCCTTCCGTTTCGTTTGGCTATTTCTCAGCTTGGGATGCTGTTTTTGAGCGCTATCCCGATCGAGACCTTGTCAGGCGGTGGACGGGTGGCGGCATTGTAGAACACGGAGAAGATTTTACTTATTCGCTGACTCTTCCGGCGAATGAAACGCTACCCAGGAGTCGCGACTTGTATTGGCTGGTCCATCATAGCATCGCGGAAACGCTTCAGCTGAATGGTCAGTTGCTGGAAATAGCCAATGAGCCTGACGCAAATACGTCGGACGCATGCTTCGAACGCGCAGTAGAATTCGATCTCAAGCTGAACAATCTGAAAATTGCCGGCGCCGCGATTCGGCGTCATCGAACAGGTCTATTGTTGCAAGGCAGTATCCAGCGCGTTCACCTGCCACCCGATTTTGCTCAGAAGCTGGCTCTGCAACTAAGTAATGAGGTCGAAACGTTCCGTCCGAGCCCAGCGGTGATTGAGTTCGCCCGATGTCTTGCGACGCAAAAATATAGCTCGACCGAATGGAATCGACGACGATGATGATTTCGTCAGCCACGTTGCGCCAAATGCCGAACGCGAAACGCCCATGAACCAAGCTTTCATTTCCAATCGCTTGTTCCGGGAATTTCCGACTGGCGTGCTAACCTCGATTCCGATCAGCGAAAAAGACTACGGACCAGGCACGGTCATTTTTGGCGAAGGTGAACCTGGAGCAACGTTAATGCTGGTTGGGCGTGGCCGAGTGCAAATATCCAAGACCGGCCGTCAAGGCCAACAAGAGAGCCTCGCGACGATTGAGCGAGACGATTTCTTTGGAGAATTCGCCATGATCGATCACGGGCCGCGCTCCGCGTGTGCCACCGCATTAGAACCGAGTCTTGTCGGTGAGATAGATCAGAAGACTTTCAATCAGTTAATGCAGAGCGCTCCCGATACGCTTTTGAAGAACTTCTTGGGAGTTGTGGTTGAGCGTCTGCGGGATACAAACTCCCGGTTCATCGAGCAACTGTTGCAGAGCGAACGACTGTCGTTGCTCGGAACGATGGTCAGTTCCATCATCCACGATTTCAAAAACCCGATGTCGGCGATTTTATCGTCAGCCGATTACCTCGGTAACCATGCCTCTTCTGACACCACACGTCGTTTAGCAGAAATAATCCGTGCCTCTGCAACCCGAATGGTAGACATGACCGAGGAGCTGCTCGATTTCGCGCGTGGAACGATCAACCTACGACCTACACCGACTTCAACTAGGAGATTGTTGGAATTGTTAGATCAGGAAATACTGCAACGGATTCGCGACTCCGGAGCTCGCGTGGAAGTTGGGTCTGACGATGTTGGCCCATTGTTGCTCGATGAACGACGGATCGTTCGTTGCTTGATGAACATTGTTAAGAACGCCAACGAGGCTGTGGGTTCGGAAGGAACTATACGCATCGAGATGCGAGATGCGGATCCGAACCTTGCCATCTCAATCGAAGACGATGGCCCGGGTGTGCCCGAAGCAATTCGCCGACGCATGTTCGAGCCGTTTATTACCTACGGCAAAAAAGGTGGCACCGGCCTCGGCATGGCTATCAGCAAAGCAACTATGGATGCTCACGGCGGCAAAATATGGCTCGAGAGCGAGAGTAAACGGGGAGCGACTTTCCGTTTGTTAGTGCCAAAAAAGCCGGTATCAGCCAATCCTTAATCCGTGCATTGAGCACGATCTGTTTGTTCGGCGAATCTTTTCTCCACTACCCGGGTTCAATGAATCGAAAGAATCTTGCGTCTAATAGTTCGTTCTTGTTTATGAATAAGCAAAAGCTGTTCTTGCTGATTGCAGTCGTAGTTATCAGCCTCGCGGCCGTCAACCGCTCTCACGCCGAGGTTCATATAGGGATCGGACTACCAGTCCCTGTCCCGGTCTACTACGGACCGGCATATTACTCCGGACCCTACTACGGACCAGGGTACTATCCGTCCGGCTATTACTGGGGGCCGCGCGGGTACGTTTACTACTACCGCCCTTATTGGCATCGTCGCTGGTGGTATCATCACCACTGGTATTACCGCTGATACGGAGAATGCGGTCGGCACTCTATCCTGCTGCGATGGCTCGATAGAGTGCCGAGACCGCCGACGTCATTGTATCTCCGTTCCTACCCTGGATCATGACGCCTGATTCGGTAGAGCACGTGAGCGCGGAGCGGGTGACTCTGCTCTAGAAGGGGATGTAGAAAATCATCTTCTTCTGAACGCTTCATTCCGATGCGCTCCATAACTCTTCGGGAGCGCTGATTCTTAGTGGTCGTAAACGATACAATTTCCTCAAGGCCGATTTCTTGGAAGCCGTATTCAAGCGCGGCGCGCGCAGCTTCCGTCGCGTAGCCGAAATCCCAAAAGTCGTAGGCGAGCCTCCAGCCTATTTCAACGCATGGAGTGAAATGGGCTTCGAACCGAGGTACACTCAGGCCAGCGAAGCCAATAAAATCTGCGACACCTGGCACCTCTATCGCCCATCCGCCAAACCCGTGGATTACGAAATTCTGAGAAATCCGTTCTGCCAAGGCATCGCTCTCCGCTCGACTTAGCAGCTTCGGCATAAACTCCATCACCCGCGGATCCGCATTCATAGCTGCGAACGCCGGTAGATCCTCCTCACGCCAGCGACGCAAACGTAATCTAGCCGTAGAAAGTGTCGTGTTTGCCGGCATCTTATTGGTCCTATTGGTCATATAGGTCCCATCCGTCCCATTCGTCCCATTCGTCTTATCCTCCTACTCCGCCCTCGGAAAGATTGGCGACGGAATGCCCAACTGGTGGCCATCCCGTAGCGCTCCCCACTCAAGTCCCCGCAGATCGCTTGCCTGGAGTTGATCCAGAATCTTTTCGCTCGCCGCCGGCACAACCGGACTTACCAGCAGCGCCAGCACGCGCACCGTTTCCGCCAATGTGTAAAGCAGACCATCTAAGCGTTCTGATTGCGCCGGGTCTTTTGCAAGTTTCCAAGGAGCTTTCTGTTCGACCAGACCGTTGGCTCGTGTCACCAGTTCCCAGGTTGCCTCGAGTGCAGCATGAACTTGGAACTCACCGAAACTCTTGTGATACCGATCGATCACCGAGTTCGCTAGATCTCGGATTGCGGTCAGATCTGCATCATTCACCGCAGGCAGGCTCAGTTTGCCCGAACGATAGCGTTGGATCATGCTGATCGTGCGATTGACCAGGTTCCCCAGGTCGTTGGCTAGATCGGTGTTATAACGTAGACGCAGCCGGTCTTCATAAAAATCTGCGTCTTGGCCTATAACCATATCTCGCATCAGATAGTAGCGTAACGCATCGACGCCGTATCGGTCCGCCAGCAGATCGGGGTCGATAACGTTCCCGGTGCTTTTGCTCATCTTTGCGCCGGCAGCATTCCACCATCCGTGAACCAGCAATCGTGGCATCTGGTCGTCTGAGAAACCCATGGCATGCAGCATTATCGGCCAGTAGATGCCATGGGCCGGAACCAGAATGTCTTTTCCAATGACCTGCACTCCCGGTGGCCAGAGCTCCCCGAAGTCTGGCAAACCCGAGCCATCGTCGCTCAGGTAACCAGAGAACGTCACGTAGTTCAACAGCGCATCGAACCAGACGTAGGTCACAAAATCAGGATCAAACGGAAATTCTATTCCCCAGGATAGACGTTCTTTTGGCCTTGATACTGAGAGGTCCCCCGAGATTCGGTCGATCGCATTCAACAGTTCGGCCCGACGAAAAGCCGGAACGACAAAATCCGCTCGACTCTCGACCAAACGTTTCAGCCAGTCTTTGTGCTTCGCCAGTTTGAAGTACCAGTTCTCTTCTTCAAAGAAAATGACTTCACCCCATTCCGGACCGAACTCTCCGCTCGCATCGCGCTCCTTGCCCGTTAGGAATTGTTCCTGGCGCACGCTGTAGTAACCGGAGTATTTCTGCTTATACAGCTCGCCTTTGTCGTGAAGCGATTGGAGAACCTTTTGAACTGCGCGCTTATGGCGAGGATCAGTTGTCGCTGCCCATCCATCGTATCGAATTCCCAGCTTGCGCCAGAGATTCAGAAATTTCTGCGAGAGGCTTCCCGCAAATTCCATCGGCTGCAAACCCTCTTTCTCAGCGGCTTGCTGAACCTTTTGTCCATGTTGATCTACGCCGGTTAAGAAGAACGTCGGGCCGCGAAACGTTCGATTGTACCTGGCAAGAACATCGGCCAAAATCTTTTCGTATGCGTGTCCGATGTGAGGGTCGCCATTCGTGTAGTCGATGGCTGTGGTGATAAGATATTTCACGGACCCTCCTCCTTAGCGATTTTACCGCCCCATGAGAGAATCCGGGCCTTGGTTCCTGCTGCTTCGGCTTCTTTGATCTGATTGTTCCGCACGTAAAACAAGGAGAGACTTGACCACGCTAACTGGTCGTTCGGACGCAACTCGACGGATTTTTTACCTGCCTCAATGGCCTCGGGATAGTTTCCGTTCTTCATCAACGCCATCCCTAGCGCGTGCCAACCATCGAAAAAATTCGGCGCCATCTCAACACATTGACGATATTTCTCAATCGCGGCCGGCAGCTCGCCGATCGCCAGATCACCGTTGGCATCGTCAAATAAAGCTTCAACTTTTGGATCAAGAGGCATAGCTGGCGCAGACCTTCATTTTTCCGATTCCTCGTTCTCCCCCTCCAGAGTTCGCGATCGGGCTTACCCGTTTCGTCCTTTTCTTGAGAGTGGAACACCAGCTCGCTGTTGCTCCACTTTCAACCATTCCGAGAACATCGCTCCAGCGTACTGATCGTTCGCTTGGCCATATTCTGTTTTCTTGTATTCTTCGTACTTCTTTTCGTCGATAGGATCCTTCTTGATGACGTGAACAATGAAGCCACCGCTCTGATCGGTGACCAGTTTCGATGTCACCCCTTCGTCGAGGTCGACCCTGTTCATTAGCAGCGAGATTCGCAGATTCCGGTCCGCGTCTTCGTCACCGAGCGCAAAGGGAGCGGGAGTTTCTGGTTTGTACCCGGCTTTCTCTGCAGCCTTAACAAAATCCTTCTCTTTGTCGGACATGATCTTGTCTCGAACCTCCTTCGCTTTGGCCTGTAGGGCTGCTGCCACCTTTTCGCTCTTCAGCTGCGCTATCACCTGATCCTTTGCTTCTTCGAAGGTCAGCTGTTTGCTTGGTTCAATTTGTACAAGCTTCAATACGTAATATCCGTCCGAACCTTCGATGACATCGCTCACCGGATTTTCGTTGGTTAAATTGAAAGCCTGCTTCGGCAGTGCCGGATCGACCGACAACGCTTTATCTGGCGCTGTTTGAGTGAAGAATTCAGTCTTTTGAACCTCTAACCCTTTGTCTTTCGCAGCTTGCTCGAAGGCTTTCGGATCTTGCAAGACAATCTGATCGAACGCATCAGCTTTCTCGGAGAGAGGTTTCTTCGCTGTGAGTTTCTGATCCTCCGGTAACTTCTTTTGATCTTCCAGGAGCGTCAGCGAAACTAACTCAACCTTCCGCTTTTCCGGTGACTGGAAGGTGCCTTTGCGTTCTTCGTAAAACTTCTTCGCTTCATCATCGGAAACCTGAACGGTGGATTCAAAATCAGCATTCTTGAATCGGATAATGGCCAGAGACATCTTCTGGAACTGCTGTGCGAATTCTTTATGGAACATCGCCTCCGGAAAAGCGGAACTCCCTGTAACCAATTTGCTCAATGCGGTGAACCGGAGATGATCCGCTACCACATCGTCAAGATCCGCAGCGGTCAGACCTTGGCTCTTCAGGTAACCATCTACGATCTGGCGATATTTTGCCGGGTCGAATTGATTGTTCGTTTGGAGCTCCGGGATAGCCTTTTCTGCGTCTCGAATTTGCTCAGTAGTCGGTGCTATCTCCAATCGCTTTGCCGCGTCCCGCATCACTATCAGATTCCAGGCATAATTCTCGGTCGCTTCCTGCCGGGAACGACTACCACCTGTCAACGGTCCCGCCATATCCATCATCCCCAGCGAAGCGGCGATTGGCAGTCCACTGGCGGCTTTCTGCAATTCGCCGGCCGTTACGGAACGTCCATTGATTTTCGCTACCACCCCTTCCGGACCCCCGCGCATCCGATTGCCCGGGTTACCCCACCAGGCGAAAGCAATGATAACAATCACAGTGATCAGCAGCAGCACCGACCGCTGCCTTTTACGAAGCGTCTCCAACATAAGAGGGAGCAACCTGGATGTTCCCCAATTCTTTTTCAACCCAAAAACCCCGGGCGCGAGAGCGCAGGAAATGGGGACAGGTCCGCTTCAGGGTTGATGGAAATGAAAAAAAGGGACAGACCCCACTGCGCGGTAAGGCTTCGACTTCGATCTCGCCGGCGCGAGAGACAGGAAATGGGGACAGGTCCGCCTCGGGGTATAGGCCGCAAAGCGGGAGGTCGAGCGATTGTCAGTCAGAAAGGGGAAATGGGGACAGACCCCTTTGTGCGGGTAAGACTTCGAGTTCGGTCTCTCGGCGCGAGAGGCAAGAAATGGGGACAGGTCCGGTTTAGGGTTTAGACCGCAAGGCGGCGGGTCCTGTCATTGTTGGTCGGGACCGGGAAAGGGGACAGACCCCGTTGCGCCCGTAATTGAGGCGAAAAAGAGATAGACCCGTTTAAAATCTACGCGTTGCGGTCTGGTAGGCGTCACGGAATTGCATGAAACAGGGGCGGGAAATGGGGACAGCTCCGATTCGGGGTTTCGGCCGCAAGGCGGCAGATCCAGCGATTGTCGGTTGGGGCTGGGAAGGGGGGACAGACCCCGTTACGCGGGCAACTAAGGCAAACAGGGCGGGTCCGGAAAGGGAATCTGATCATTAAGAGGGACGGACCGGTTTGAAATCGTAGGGCGGGTAGGCCCGCGAAAAAAAGGGGACAGGTCCGCAACTTGACGTTGAGGGGAGAGATCGATTCTCAGATGGATTGATTCTAAGATAACTGTCGGGCCCGCCCCCAATCGCTATCTTAACCGTGACGATCTTTTCACAAATCGATTCGTGACCAAGGATCTCTTTCAGGGCAGGTAACTTACGTCAAAGTCTACATGGAAGGAAAATCATGCCTAACCGATTCTGTTCCCCTCGCGGCGTTGTTTTGGCTGCAACGGCGGTGCTCGCGCTGAACGTTTCTGCACGAGCGATTGATGATGATGACGAAAATGATAATCAGAGCGTTTACGTTTCGTCCGGTCAGAGAATAACTCCAACTGCGGCTCCGAGAGCCAAGCTTCAGTACCTTAACCCAGGGCTCGCGCAATATCCCGACTTCGTTGCGAGTGGCGGGATTAGCTCAGTCCTTAGCCCGGACGGCAAAACGCTTTTAGTTCTGACGAGCGGATATAACCTTTGGCACGACAGCCAAGGTAATACGGCCGTAACAAACCAGTACGTCTTTGTCTATGATGTCAGCGGCAATGCTAAGCCGATCGAGAAGCAAGTGTTAGCGCTTCCCAACACCGATTCGGGCATCGTTTTTGATCCGAGTGGGCAGACTTTCTATGTCGCGGGCGGCAAAGACGACAATATTCACACGTTCGGAATTCAACCGGATGGCACATGGGCGGAAACAGGTACGCCGATCGCTCTTGGCCATAAAACCGGAGTACTTCAAACTGACGGTCCCGTAGCGGCCGGTATCGCGGTGAGCGGCGACGGAACCAAGCTAGTCGTTGCCAACATGTACAACGACTCGGTCACTCTCATAAACACCGCAGCGCGAACGGTTGCCGCAGAGCTGGATCTGCGACCTGGAAAGAATGATCCGACTCAATCCGGTGTGGCAGGTGGCGAGTATCCTTTTTGGATGGTGTTTAAAGGCAACGATACGGTCTATGTTTCTAGCCTCCGTGATCGTGAAATCGTCGTTGTCGACGTTTCGGACGCTACACCTGCGATCAAGACGCGCATAAAAGTCGAGGGTAACCCAACCAAAATGATCCTGGACAAAAGCCAGGCGCGTTTGCTCGTAGCAGAAGATAACGCAGACAGGATCGCCTTAATCGACACCAGTTTAAATCAGATTACCAGCACGGTAAAAACCGCCGGACCGGAGAAAGTGGTATCGGGTCTAGGCAAATATCATGGTGTTTCGCCGAACAGTCTTGCGCTGTCGCCGGATGAATCGCTCCTTTTCGTGACCAACGGCGGAGCGAACGCAGTAGCGATGATCGATTTGCGGGGGGATCGCCCGCGCGTCAAGGCTTTGTTCCCAACCGGATACTATCCCAACGCGGTCACGCTGAGTCAGGACGGGAGCTATCTTTACGTCGTTAACGGCAAGAGTCCCACCGGACCAAATCCAACCTGGTTCCCCAAAACCTCACCGACGCGAGCCGCCCACAACCAATACGTCGAAGATCTTGAAAAATCTTCATTGCTCAGTTTTCCGGTCCCTGACTCTGACTCTCTTGAGGAGCTCACCGAAACCGTGCTGGCGAATAACGGGATCATTTCGAAGCCGCACTTGCAAGACGCGCGTTTGATGCGCGAACTGAGACACCGAATCAAACATGTTATCTATGTTATTCGAGAAAATAGGACTTACGACCAACTGCTCGGTGACCTGGATCGCGGTAATGGCGATCCGTCGCTCGCTGAATACGGCGAGCAGATTACGCCGAATGCACATCGTATCGCCCAGAGTTTTGTCGATGAAGATAACTTCTTCGTCTCTGGCGACGTGAGTGCGAATGGTTGGGCATGGACCACCGGAGCTCGAGAGAGCGATTTTGAAACGAAATCCGTTCCGCTGAATTATTCGGGCCGTGGTACGGACTACGAAACAGAAGGGACAAACCGGAATGTCAATGTTGGGCTTGCCACGGTACAAGAACGTGTTGCCCATAATCCCCTTAATCCGACAGATCCGGATATTTTGCCGGGAACAGGCAATGTAGCGGCGCCCGATGGGCCCGGACAAGGCGCCAAGCAGCGCGGATACATCTGGAGCGCAGCACTCGTCGCGGGGCATTCTTTGCGGAGCTACGGAGTTTTTGCCGATCTGGCAATCTACTCGCTCCCTCCTCCATACACGGTTCCGCTCGAGCGCTATCCCGCGAATAAGAAGCTCACCGTAGTCTCGATTGCGAATCCGGAACTGAAAAATCTTACCGATCCGTACTTTCGCGGATTCGACATGTCGATGCCGGATTTTTATCGAGAGTGGGAATGGGAACGTGAGTTCAACAAATTCGATCAAAACGGAGGATTACCGGACATTGAGCTTGTTCGGTTCCCGCGGAATCACACCGGCAGCTATTCCACGTCATTGGATGGGACAAATACCCCAGAAATCCAGCAAGCCGAGAATGATTATGCTGTTGGCAAACTGGTGGAGCGTGTCGCTCACAGCCAGTACAAATACAACACGCTGATTTTTGTGCTCGAAGACGACGCCCAAGATGGCGCGGATCATATGGATTCCCATCGATCCACATTTTTCGTTGCGGGTCCTTATGTAAAACATGGAGCAGTTGTTTCGAAGCGCTACACCACGGTTAGTGTGGTTCGAACAATCGAAGATCTGTTGGATGTTGAGCATGTAAATATCAACACGGCGACACGGCGGCCGATGACCGCGCTCTTCGATTTAGATCAGCGTGAATGGACTTACAAAGCCGTGCCTTCGCCGCTGCTGGCGAACACACAGCTTCCGATTCCGAAATCGGAGTTTGCGTCCAATAAAACGAAAATGAAACCGCTTCACGATGGGAAGTATTGGGCAGAAGTCACAAAGGGGTTTGATTTCCGGCAGGAAGACCATCTGGGCGACGTTGCCAAGTACAACCGGATCATCTGGGCTGGCGTGATGGGAGACGGGGTTCCTTATCCCGCCGAACGAACCGGAGCGAATCTGCGAAAGAATCGAAAAGAATTGCTGAGGCGCGCGAAGGCAGGTAGCAGCGCTACCGACGTAGCCGATTTGCGATAACAGGGGTAGAGGTATCGCGCAATCAAACGACCCTGCCAGCCGAGCCATGCTCTTGTCGGCAGGGTCGTGTAGTTTATGCATACGCGTTGTGTCGGCGCTTCTTATGTTTGGCGGTGGGCTGTAGAGCATCAAAGCCCCGGCCACTGGCGACCCGATGGGCGGTACCACGAGTGCTGAGTTCTTCGCGGCTAATACTGATTCGGACATGTCGGGTGCCATGGCTTGCCGCATGACACTTATTGTACGTCCGAAAACGGCGAGACGATGGACGATCCCAGACCTACTATACCGGATGAACACCAAACCCTTCTATTCGTTCCAAGTCTCAGGTATTCCTGCATATGTTATTGACGAGTTACGCCAATTGCCGGACGACGAACTAACAAAACGCAGGGCCATTCGGATCGTTGCCGACAAAAAGCCTGGTTTTCCATGCAGGGTCAGCCTTCAGGACGCCGAGGTAGGCGAAACAGTTTTCTTGTTCAATTTCGAACACCTGGCTGGGGATTCTCCATATCGGAGCGTCGGCCCGATCTTCGTACGGGAGTCGGCCGTTGAGACCTATTCAAGAACAAACGAGCTTCCTGAAGTGCTTCGCGTGCCAGGACGATTGTTTTCAGTGAGGGCGTATGATGACAGAGATATGCTTGTGGCGGCTGAAGTCGTCGATACCGCTGAGATTGATCAGGCGATTCAGCGCCTGTTTTCTGACGAAAAGATCATCTATCTGCACGTTCATAACGCGCGGCCAGGGTGCTACTCTTGCCGTATTGATCGAGCCTGATCGACACGCTATTCGTGGGCGCCGTGCCCGCGGAGCAGCTTCATTGCACCGTCGTCACCCTGGTGAACGCGTACATCTTCCTCATGGCTCGTCACTCTTCCTCAAAAATTTTTTTCCGCTCGGCATCGGTTAGTTCGCGCGAATTGGTAACCTTTCAGTTGCCCTCCTTATCGAATGCGAGCGTGAATATCTTGCCAGCCATAATAGCGATCGATTCGGTCGCGTCGGGA
Organism: bacterium; assembly: GCA_046727495.1. Classification (GTDB taxonomy): domain Bacteria; phylum Verrucomicrobiota; class Verrucomicrobiia; order Chthoniobacterales; family JAFAMB01; genus JBKPBY01. Next base: position 25,511 of record JBKPCS010000050.1, read on the forward strand.
GGTGTCTCATCATAAACCTCATACACTAGGAGCTCCGCGTTTGCGGGATCGAGCCATCGAGAGATTTTTGAACTTTCCGAAACATCGCGTTTCTGTGCATCACCAGCCAAGCCCGCTTTCTTTTCTTGAGCTGCTACTGCATCTTCGATGCCAAAGGCATTGTTCGTGTCTACTGACGCCGGCTCCCGCCAGCGGCCGCCGTCGAGTTGGAAAAGCGCGGTCGTGTAAGTCCGTGTACCGGTCGGATAGTTAAATGCGAATCGTCGCGAGTTAGGTGCCCAGACAAACTCTCCATGATCATCCCCAAAAACGTCCACGTACATTTCATCGGGCAACTTCTTCCACGCGAGCCGGCCGGTTTTTGTTTCAACAACCGTTGCTGCTTTGTTCACGGAAGCCCCGCGACACCTCCAGCGTCCATCCGGCGAGATGTGGCCTTGGCCGCCCGCCGCAGCTGGAATACCGGTTGTTCCGACGAGGAGTAGAACCGCTGCGAAGGAAGGCCAGCCCATGGCGCGTGGGCGGAGTGTACCAACGCTGGCAGGTTGGCGACGAGGAAAAACGCAACAGACGAAAATGTGGCCGCCGCAATTTAACGACAAAGAATGGCAAGCGGCCACGAGCGAACGGATCTACCGCGTGCTATTTGCGTGGTTAATGGGTAACATCACATGCGACCGCGCAGTCGTAGCGACAATTGCGTTCTTTTGCTTGGTTTTTGGCAGACTGATTACCATCGCCGAGGCAGACGAAAACTATTTTGGTTACAGCTATGGCGCCGAGGTTCTGCCGCAAGGCAAGGTGGAAGCGTATAGTTGGACCACTGGCCGATTCGGCAAAGGGAAAGGAGTCTATTCTGCCTACGACTTTAAGCAGGAAATCGAGTATGGCATAACAGACCGCCTCCAGGTAGGAGTTTACGTCAACGAGGTGTATCATCGATTTTCCGGCGGGCCACTGGAGGATACGGGTAGCGACGTTGCAAAGCACCGGAATCGGTTTTCTTACCAGGGAAACGAAGTGGAATTCAAATATATGTTCCTGAATCCGCTAAAGGACCCAGTCGGTTTAGCCTTCCTTGTGGAGCCCGAGTACAAATTAGCGAACAGCGTGTCGGGAGATAAAGACCTTGAGTTGGAGTTAGCCGGGAAAGTGATTTTGCAGAAGGACTTTCTCGACGATCAGTTAATTACCGTGTTGAACATCGGGACGGAATTTGAGTGGGAACGCCCGCGGCCACCTCACGGTGAGTCCTTTACCAACAACATGCTTTGGGATATCTCCGGCGGAATCTCATATCGCGTGGCACGCGGCTGGTTCGTGGGTATCGAGGGGCTATATCACACCGAATTTGAAGGGGTGAACATTCACAACCAAGGTCATTGGGCGTTATTTTTTGGTCCGGCGCTGCACTACGCGACCCAACGCTGGTGGGCAACGCTGACCTGGTTACCTCAGGCTGTCGGTGCGCCGACCGACAGCTCGAGATCGAGTCAGCTTCACCTCGGCGAACAAGTTCGGAACGAAGTTCGACTAAAGATTGGGATCGATTTTTGAATGGCGACCTAAATCCACGGTGAGCCAATCCGCTTATTGCGCCAATCCCAACACAATTGCCGGAAACACGCCGACGGCAAAGGTCAGTACCACCAGCACCGTGATCGTTACAAAGGTCAACTTGCTGACCGGAATCGCAGCAGCACTCGCGCTTGGAGCCTGCCAGTACATCGCGCGCACAACTTTCAGATAGAAGTAAAATCCGCAACCGACAGTAATGATGCCGAGCGCTATCAAAAGCCACAGATGGCTCTCGAATGCCACTTTGAATACCAGGAACTTACCGAGAAATCCGGCGGTCAACGGCACACCTGCCAAAGACATCATCGCCACCAACAGGCTGAATGCCAGAAAAGGGGACCGTTTAGCCAAACCATTAAAGTGGACGATGTCATCGCCATCGCTGTGGGTTGCGACAATGACGAGAACGAGGAAAGAGAGCAAAGTCATCAAAAGGTACGCAGCCAGGTAGACGAACACCGCCTGCGAAGAGTCTAACGCAGTGATTCCCGCGACAGCCATCAGGATATATCCCGCGTGTCCAATGCTGGAATAGGCTAGCAGCCGTTTAAAGTTCGTTTGCGGTAACGCGGCCAGGTTTCCATACAACAATGTTGCGGCCGCCAGAAGAATCAGGCCAACAATCACTTTCTCACCGATTGCCGGCACCGCTTGAAGTGCGATCACCACTCTCAACAGAACGATAAATCCGACTGCCTTTGAACCGACCGACAAGAACGCTGTAATCGGGGTCGGCGCGCCCTGATAGACGTCTGGCACCCAGAACTGAAAAGGTGCGGCCGCTACTTTGAACCCAAGGCCGACCAGAACCAGGAGCGTGCCAAACAAAAGCGCTGTGTGGTTTTGGAGCGGAACGGAAGGCAACGCTTTGGCGATTTCAGCAAGGTTCGTCTGTTTCGTTACGCCGTAAATCCAAGTGACGCCGTAAACGAAGAACCCGGTGGAGAGTGCCCCAAGGATCAGATATTTGACGCCCGCTTCCAACGAGCTCGCGTTTCGACGAGTATAAGAAACCAGGACGTAGAACGAAATCGTCACAAGTTCCAAAGAGACAAAGATCAAAATGAAATCGACCGCGGAAGCCATCCACATCATTCCTGCACAGGTTAAAACAGGTATGGCATAGAATTCGCCGAGACCTGCCTGGTCGGTTACCCCGGAAACGAAGCGTCGAATCGTGCCGGAATAGTCGATCGACATGACCAGGACGATGATCGTGGTGAGCACGACAAACTTTTTGAAAAACAAAGCAGGCCCATCGGAAACATAAGCTGCCATGCCACTTGCGCTCGGAACAGAAAGTAGGAGAAGGATTAAGACGATCGCCAGTCCCCCAATTCCCGTTATTGCAAACCACTTGCGGTCCACCTTCTCAGCGAACGACTCCAGCAGCAGCAAGACGACGCCGAGGAGCAGAACCAAGACTTCAAGGAGAATCGAAGGGATTGTCATTTCGCAAAAAGTCGAACAGCGGGTTCAATCGCATCCAGAATGAGCCGAGGAGCGAAACCAACGACCACCAGAGCTGCCAAAAGAAGGATGATAGCCCAGCCGGGTGCGAGCGGCATATCGCGTACTGACTGCCATCGGGTTTGGCGTTCACCCATAAAAATTGCTCGATAAGCGCGCAGCATGTAGACGGTAGAGATCACTACTCCCCAAAGGGCGATTACCGTTGCGATCTGGAACGACCTTCTGCCGGGATGGTGAAACGCACCAAAGAATACAAGCAGTTCCGACGCGAAATTAGCGAATCCAGGTAAACCAATTGATGCGAATGTAGCCAATCCGAATAAGAAACAGAGGGTTGGCATGCTGTTTGCCAATCCTCCCAGATCTTTGTAGTCGAGCGTCCCGGTCTGTTTCCGCAATTCGCCACTCATGGCGAACAGAGCAGCAATCGACAACCCGTGCGCCAGCATTAGAAGCGCCGCGCCATTGATCCCGATAACATTGTAACTGGCGATTCCGAGAAAAACATAACCCATGTGCATGACGCTGGAATACCCCAGGGTCAGATCCAACTGTCTTTGAGATATCGTCGCAAGCCCTACATAAAGAATATTCCCGGTCAGTAAGAGTAACAGAAGCCAAGTCCAGTGATCCGCTGCCTGCGGCATCAGTGGAAGCGCGACTCGTAAGAGACCATACAAACCGAATTTCTTGAGCACGCCAGCGTGCAACATCGCAACCGGTACTGGAGCAGACGCGTAAGCTTGCGGTGCCCAGGTATGAAACGGAAACAATGAAACGAGAATCCCAAAGCCAATCAGCAAAAGGAGATAGATTCCATTCGATCCCGGGCCGTTAAATACCCCGGAGCTTGCCATCTGCTGAAGTTTAGCGATATCGAATGTTCGCTGGTCCGGAGGAGGCATCAGATAGAGGCCAATCAACCCGACTAAAAGGATGATGCTTCCTACTGAAAGATAGATAGTAATCTTCCAGGCAGCGCTCTGCCGATTGCCCGTCCCCCAGATGCCAATCATCAGAAATGTTGGTATCAGCGCCAGCTCGTGGAAGGCGTAGAAGAAGAACAGATCGAGCGACGCAAAAGCCCCGGCTGCTCCAGCGGCAATAAACAATACGCAAGCATAGTATCGGTTCCCGCCATCCTCGACCTCTGGAGCGATCCAGGTCGCTGCGACTGCGACGATCGAGGTTAGCAACAACATCGTCGCGTTCAGGCCGTCAATGCCAACCGCGAGTCTAACCGGCGCGCCGACGACCTCGAAAAGAGTGCCGACAAATTGGTATCCACCGGCGCCGCGATCGTAACTGACAAAGACGATCACGGCCGAGATTAACGCCACGATACTTGCGCCGATCGCCGTTCTTCGTGCGGGCAATCCAAGCAGAATCCCGATGCCTGCCAGCAACGGCGCGAGATACGTTAAATGAACCAGGAAATTCATTTCAGATGAACACCCCTCTAGGCAGACAACCGTCGTTACTTACGTTCCTCGCGTTCATGATGCGCCGAACAAGATGAAGTACAGGAGCAGGACCACACCTGCTCCAAACAGAAACGCGTACGCTTGCAGATTCCCGATCTGCAGGAATCGCAAAGCAAAACCAAAACCCCAGGCCGCGCGCCCGGCTCCGCGAACGAACCCTCCGTCAATAATCCAGCGATCAAAAAATCCTGAGATATTCGCCAACAAATCCTGCGTCCATTTAACGAGAACCTCGTAAAATTGATCGATGTGGAAGCGATTCGCGAAAAGCGGGATATCAATCGGGTCTTTCGCTTTTTCTCTGTACAATAAGAAACCCGAAATCGCGCCGGTCAGAAAAGCGATCGACGATACGACCACCGCCGCCTCCGCTCCTTCGTGCTCGGGTACTTTGTAAAAAATAGAAACGACAGCCGGGAAGCCGGCGATAGTGGAAGGAATCGCCAAAAGCACCAGAGGAATGGTCATTACCATTGGCGTCTCGTGCGCATGGGTCGCGGTATCGGATCGCGTCTCTCCAAAGAAAGTCACGACGAACAACCGCGACATATAGTAAGCGGTCAGGAATGTGACGCACGCGATGACAATAAACGCCGGTATATTCTGGTGACCTAGGGCCGCCGCTAGAATACCGTCTTTACTCCAAAACCCGGCAAATGGCGGACATCCGATCAACGCCAGCGTTCCGACCAGGAACGTCCAGAACGTGATCGGCATCTTTTGCCTGAGACCGCCCATTTGCCAAATGTTCTGTTCGTGGTGCAAACCGATGATTACCGAACCAGCGGCGAGGAAGAGCAGCGCTTTGAATGAGGCATGGGTGTAGAGGTGGAACATTCCCGCCTGGGGCGCCTCAAGACCCATCGCCGCGATCATGAGCCCGAGTTGCGAAAGAGTTGAGTATGCGAGGACGCGTTTGATATCATCCTGCTGCGTTGCCATCAGAGCAGCGAGCAAAGAAGTCAGCAGGCCAATCCAAAGCACCACGTTGAGTGCCGTGACCGAAGGCACAAAAAGGAAGAAGGTTCGCGCGAGCATGAACACGCCTGCAGCCACCATCGTGGCAGCATGGATCAATGCTGAAACCGGTGTAGGGCCTTCCATCGCATCCGGTAGCCACACATGGAGTGGGAACTGTGCAGACTTGCCCACCGCTCCACAGAAGATCAACAGTGGAGCCAGCGTGAGAACGAGAGGGCTCGTTGCGGAACTAGTCCAGCGTTGGCCAAGCTCATCGAACATCACACTGCCAGTCGTGTTCCAGACCAAAAGAATTCCGATCATGAACCCGAAATCGCCGAGCCGGTTCACCAGAAAAGCTTTGTTTGCCGCATCCGCGGCCGAAGATCGCTCAAACCAATGTCCGATAAGGATGTAAGAGCTGACACCGACCAACTCCCAAAAGATGAACATCACGATGAAGTTGTTCGCAAGCACGATGCCGAGCATCGAGAACATGAAGAGCGACAGACCCGCGAAATAACGCGAGCGCCCTTTATCATCTGCCATGTATCCGATCGAATAGATGTGAATGAGCAGGCCGACCCCCGAAACCACCAAGAGCATCAGCTTTGTCAATTCATTGATGACGTATCCAAATTTGACCTGAAAACTCCCAAGATCGATCCAGTTAAAGCTTGCTGAACCATCTTCACCTCTGAAGACTGAAACGCTCAGCGCGAATGAGATCGCCACAGCGGCGACCGATATATAAGAGCTGATCCTTTTGAATTTCTCCGTTACCAACACAATGATGGCCGCAGCAATCAACGGACTGAAAAGGATTATCCAGGGCGCAGCGTTCATCGGGTTAGAACTTCAGCGTATTGAGGTCTTCCAAGTGCGTTGTTTGTCTGGCCCGGAAGAGCGCCACGATAATTGCTAACCCGACTGCTACCTCAGCAGCGGCCACCGTGATGATGAAGAACACCAACACCTGTGCGTTGTAGTCTGGTAGTCCATTCTGGACGTTGTACCTGGAGAATCCAACCAAGGAGAGATTGGCAGCGTTAAGCATCAGCTCCAGCGCCATATAGATGATAATGATATTCCTGCGAAGCAAGACTCCTGCGAACCCGACCGCGAACAGCAGGCCACTCGCAATAAGATAATCGTTTAAGGTCACCATTCGCTATTTCAGTTCACGTTTGCTGAGTATCACCACTCCGATCGAAGCCACCAGAACCAAGGTTCCGACGACCTGCAGCGGCAAATTGTATTGCTGGAAAAGTGCCATTCCGATGTGCCACGCATCACTTTGAGGTACCTGCGAGAGAGTCGGAAATTGCGCAGCACCTCCCTGGAAGCCGTAACTGACATCAAATAAGATTTTGACGAAAAGCAGAATCACAACCAGGCCACCCATTGAGGCTGCGAAATTTACCTTGCGCATCCTTTCGGCTTTCAGATCAAGCAACATGACGATAAACAGGAAAAGCACCATCACTGCGCCTGCATAAACGAGAACCTGGATCGCTCCCAGAAAAAAAGCGTCGAGCGAGACGTATAGCCCCGCTAGCGCTAGAAAAGAGACTACCAGGCTCAAAGCGCTTGCAACCGGATTACGGTTCACAATCACGCCAATCGCAAACGCCAGCATGATCGCGACAAAGATCCAAAAGATAACAGGGGACATTTCCAGTTACCGGTTTTCCGATTCCGCCAACGTCTCCTCCGTAGTTTTAGCGAGGGAGAAGACTAGGTTGGAGCTGTCGGTTTTCAGTTTTCGATTCGAACGGCTGCCTATTTTTTCTCGTTCCATTTGTAAACCAGGCCGGTCATCACGCCGCCTAGCTCATAAAGCTTTTTTTTGTCGTGCACCATCTCTGCGCGAGTCAGTCCGGTGATCGCATAATCTTTGCGCAAAAAGATCGCTTGCTCCGGACAAACTTCTTCGCAAAGACCGCAGTAGATGCATCGGATCATATCGATCTCGAATTTCTCTGGATATTTTTCAACTTTCCGCCAGCGATCGTTCGGCGGGATTTCTCCCGGGTGAATCGTAATTGCGCGCGGTGGACAAATGAACTCGCAAAGCTGGCATGCTACGCAGCGTTCTTTGCCATGCTCATCTTTGACTAGGGTTGGAGCTCCCCGGTAATAAGGAGGCAAATGAGTATCCCATTTCTCCTCTGGATACTGCATTGTCACCTTCTTTTTGCCGATCAGAATGTCGAAAAAATGCCGGATGGTAACGCCGAGTCCGGTCAAGACCGCGGGTAAATACATCTTCTCCGAAAAAGAAAGCTTAGGTCGATTAACGGTATAGGCCATGCGAGTTCCTCATTTCGGCACAATCGCTAGAATCAGTGCAACCAGAAATACGTTTACCAGCGCGATTTCGATAAAGAAATACCAACCGAGTTTCATCAACTGATCGTATCGAAACCGCGGCAGCGTGAATCTTACCCAAATAAAGACAAAAAGAAGTACAGCGACCTTCGCGAAGAATGCGGCGATATGCGCAAGTCCCAGCACAATCCCCCAGAAAGAATACGGCTCAGCAATAGTTGTAGGCAAAAGCGGGATATGCCAGCCGCCGAAAAAGAGTGTCACAATAACCGAAGAACCAACTATCATTGCCGCATATTCTCCAAGGAAGAACAGGGCGAATTTCATCGAGGAATATTCCGTGTGGTAGCCACCCACTAGCTCGGTTTCTGCCTCTGGAAGATCGAACGGTAAGCGGTTCGTTTCAGCGAACATCGAAACCGTAAAAACAACGAATGAGATGATCAACGGGATCCACAATATGAGTTTCAGCAGATCGAACGAGTGCATGACCTCCTGAAAATCAAAACGGAACGGGACGAGGCTGACCCCTTTGATCCAGATGGGCGAGATCAACCAGCCATGTTCGGTTTGATACTTTACGATCGAGGGCAGATTAAGCGTGCCGCAAATCAGGAAGATCGGAATTACTGATAGAGCAAGCGACAATTCGTACGAAATCATCTGCGAGCTCGACCGTAGACCCCCTAAGAACGGATACTTGGAATTTGATGACCAGCCGGCTAACACGATTCCGTAGACGCCCAGCGAAGAGACAGCGAACACCCAGAGAATACCGATGTTCGCGTTGGCAATCACCATCGGTTGGCCGAGCAGAGTGCTACCGAAAGGCACAACAGCCAGCGCCATAATCGAGGGCGCCATTGCGCATGCAGGCGCGAGCCAGTAATAAACTTTGTTTACGTGGGCCGGCGTGAAATCTTCCTTCAACAGCAGCTTGAAAACGTCAGCGAATGGCTGAATCAGGCCCCACGCATGAAAGTCTTTCTTGAATCCGAGCAGCGTCAGCGGGAGTCCAACCCGATTCGGCCCAACCCGGTCCTGAATATAAGCGCTGACCTTGCGCTCCGCGTAAACAGTGTAAGAAACCAGCGGAAGAATGACGAGAAACAGAAGGCCAAGCCCCTTCACCAGCGACATCAAGACGATGAAAAGCAGTTCGTTCATACGTGGTTCGCTGTAGGGCGGCAGGCCCTGCCGCCAAAACCCAGGATTTGCCGTGCGACGTAGGGTGTTTGCCACCCGCACGAGTCCGGCAACTGCCTGAAGAAGCTCAGCTCTGATAACGCGACGGCCGTTCTGCTTTTTACGCTGATAGTCATGCCGTTTGCGCCTCCTTTACCGCCAGAGGTACTCCGTGATCACCGATCTTGCTCAAAGAAAGACCGTTCATCTCGGAAACGGCTTGAGCTATCTGCTTGAAGACATCTTCGATCAGATAGACGCCATTCGATTCAGAACCTATTGCCTGAATCAAATCCCTTATAATCTCCCAATCGTCTCGAGCTTGGCCTGGAGGTCGAATCGCTCGGTTTAATCGCTGCAATCTTCCCTTAGCGTTAACCATCGACCCACGCTTTTCGGCAAAACCCGATCCAGGCAAGACGACAGTGGCGTGTTGGGTCGTTTCGTTTGGCAGAATGTCTACTGCAATCAGAGCAGAAAGCTTGCTGATGTCTGAAGGCGATAGACCTACCCGGCTGAGGTCTTCGCCAAAAGTTATGACCGCTTTGATCGCGCCGGAACGGATCTTTTCAGCAATTTCGGACAGGCGCGCACCCGGCGTGCTGCCGGTAACCCCGATGAGTCGTGCACCATGTGTATTTGGGTTGCGATCGGCACTCACGAGCAGCTTATCGGCCTCGCCAGTGCGCGGCACGACGTCGTACTCGTTTGTTCCGAGCGCGTCGATCAAGCGCTTCGCCATCCATAGCTCTTCGTTCGTCATCCGCGCAGAAGCGATGACAGCGATTTCTTCCCCTTTGAACGCCTTTAACGATTCGCCCGCCCTCGCCAACGCATCCGCCCAAGATGTGTCTGCCAATCCGGTGCTCTGCCGAGCCTGGGGCGTTCGCAGCCGATTTTCCGCATTGAGATAGTGAAAATTCAGCCGGCCAGCGTCACACATCCAGCAAGAATTGACCTCGTCATTCTCTCGCGGTGTCTGCCGATAAACGACATCCTGGCGGCTGCCAATGATTGTGTTGCAACCGGTCGCGCAACTGGTGCAGATGCTTTTTGTTTCTTTCAAGAACCATACTCGCATCTTGAACCGGAAATCCGTGCTCGTGAGCGCGCCGACCGGGCAGATATCGACAGTATTTAGCGAATAGTTGCTATCCAGCAGCCGGCCGGGATAAGCGGTAAGATATGTATGGCTGCCGCGACTGACGAACCCGAGTACGTCATCTTGCGCAATCTCTTTCATGAAGCGGATGCAACGTGAGCAAAGGATGCAGCGCTCATCATCCAAGGTTACCCGTGGGCCTAACTCGACCCGCTTTGGTTTCTTGACTTTTTCTTCGAGAAAACGAGATCCCGCGTTTCCATATTCCACACTGAATTCTTGGAGCTCACATTCACCGGCCTGATCGCAGATGGGGCAATCAAGTGGATGGTTGATCAAAAGGAATTCCATGACCCCTTTCCGACTTTCCTGGGTCATTGGCGAATCGGTCTTGATCCCCATGCCCTCAGCAATGTCTTGGGCACAGCAGATCTGCGGACGCGGGATCCAGCTGATAACCGGCTTGCCGTCCGGGCCGAGCTCCGGCTTCCGATCCGGACCCATCTTTGGCATGCCCATCTCGATCAGACACATTCTGCAATTGCCTGGCGAGCTCAGCTTAGGGTGATAACAGTAGCGCGGTACAAATTTGCCCGCTTGAGCGCACGCTTCGATGACACGCGTTCCCTTTGGGAATTGGTACCAGGTCCCGTCAATTTGAACATTTAGCAACTCAGCACTCATTGAGAACCGCCGTTCTTCTCTTGGAGGGACGCCTGGCTCCCGTTTCGCGCGGTTGCCAGAAATTCATCTCGAAATTTCAAAACGAAGCTTTGTGTCGGCCACGCGCAGGCTTCACCAAATGCGCAGATGGTTCGGCCGGCGATATTGTCCGCTACACCCTTCAAGGTGTCGGTGTCTTGCTGGACACTGCCACCTTTTAGCATGCGGTCCGTGATCTTTTGCATCCAGAGAGAGCCCTCGCGACACGGGGTACATTGGCCACAACTTTCGTGGGCATAAAACTCGTTGATGTTGTTTAGCGCCCAGACCATGTCTCTGGAATCGTCCATCACAATGACGCCGCCGGATCCCGCCATTGATCCGGCTGCGGCCAACGAGTCGAAATCCAAAGGGATATCTTCTAATTTCACCTCGCCATCGGCCATGCTGCCGTCCGGCTGTTTCACCTTCATCTTGTAGGTGTCGCCTGCGCGCAATACTTTAGCCGAGCTGCCGCCCGGAATTACCGCCTTCAGTTTTCGCCCCGGCTTCATGCCTCCGCAGATATCGTAGATCAGTTCTCCCATTGTCACCGCGCCGACCTCAAGCTCGAAGTAACCCTGCTTCTGCACATCGCCGCTGACGCAAAGGAGCCGTGTACCGGTATTATTTGGCCGGCCGATCTTCGCGTATTCTGCCCCGCCTATACGCACGATGTGTTTCACATCACACAGCGTCTCGACGTTATTAACGATGGTCGGACACATGTATAGCCCGAGTGCTGCCGGAAAGTAGGGAGGCTTGATCCGAGGGTATGCTCTCTTTCCCTCCAGCGATTCGATTAGGCCGGTCTCTTCGCCGCAAATGTATGCTCCCGCCCCGCGGTGGACGTAAATTTCGCAGTCGAATCCGGAGCCAAGAATGTTCTTTCCGAGGAAGCCATGCTCCCGAGCCTCCGCAAGCGCGCGTTCGAGTATCTTTGCCCCTTCCGGAAATTCGCCTCGAATATAAATATATGCCAGCCGCGCGTTGACCGCGAAACAGGAGATCACCATCCCTTCGATCATTTGATGGGGATCCTGATGAATGATGTAGCGATCCTTGAAAGTCCCCGGTTCCGATTCGTCCGCGTTACAGATCAAATAAACTGGCTTCGGGCCGCCCGGCCGAATGAATCCCCATTTCACGCCGCACGGAAATCCTGCTCCTCCGCGGCCGCGAAGGCCGGAAACCTTGACCTCATTCACGATGGTCTCCGGTTTCATGCCCAGCGCTTTCTTTAGGTCCTCGTAGCCGCCATCGCGCAGATAACAGTCGATGTCGTTGGTCCAACCAGGTCGATCGATGTTCTTGAAAACGATCCGTTTTTCGCGGGGATGAGGGCTGCGGGCGGTAGAAGCCATGCGTTATTGGTATTTCTTGAGTAGTTCCGGAACCTCGTCTTCTGCTACGGCCTCGTAAAAGTCGTCGTTGACCATGCACACCGGTCCGAAGCCACAACTGGCGAGGCATTCCACAAACTCGATACTGTATTTTCCATCTTCGCTCTTCAAGATATGACCGTGTCCGTTGTGCGAGCGGTCGATCTTCGCGTGTTTGCAAAAAGTGTCCAGAAGCTCGTATGCGCCAGCCATCGCGCAGGAAAGAGTTCGGCAGACGCGGATATGATGTTTGCCGGCTGGCTCGCGCCGAAACATCGGGTAGAAAGTTACCAGCTCCAGAACGTTAATCGGTGGAAGCTCAAGTTTCTTAGCAATCCAATCGATCGCTTCGTCGGTGATATATCCGAAATGCTCTTGAAATAAGTGCAGGAGCGGCAATGTGGCACTACGCTTGAAAACCGGGTAATGCGTGATTGCTTCGTCAATCTTTGCTTCGAGTTCCGCCGGAATTTCCATGGATTCTCTAATCCTCCTTTAGCCGATCGGGGCGGTTGATCAAACGGCCATTTTGAAAGCGCAGCTCGATCGTCTGCCCTTTGTGCTCATAGTAATAGCGAGTGATCCCGGTTGTCTTCTTTTGAGTCTCTAACTCTGCCTCGCTCTTTTCTGTTCGATCTGGGTTGCCGAGGATCGATTCTACCTCTTTCTGCGTCATATTCAGCTTCACCTGATCGAGGTTTCGATTCCTGAATTCTTTATGGCACGCAGCAATCGCGAAAATTGCTGACACCACCAGGACGACATTTCTGTATCTGCGATTAACCCTTTCACATCGCGTCTTCCGTTGCACCTGCATCTCACCTGTCGGATTCGCCCATCACGAAATCCAGGCTGCCCAGAATCGCTACGACATCGCTTACCATGTGCCCGGGCAGGATTTTCGACAGGATACTCAAATTCACAAAAGATGGAGCTCGAATCTTCAGGCGGTACGGTACACCGCCGCCACGGCTATTAATATAGAACCCGAGTTCTCCTTTCGGATTCTCCGCGCCGAAGTATACCTCTCCGGCCGGCGCATCCACACCCTCGGTATGGATGATAAAGTGGTGAATCAGCTCCTCCATTTTCATCAGTACGTCAGGCTTCCGCGGAGGTAGATTTTTCGGATCCTGAACCGTTATTGGACCGCTCGGGAGCTTGTCTAGCACTTGGCGAAGGATGTGCACACTCTGCAGCATCTCCTCAAGTCGCACCAGGTAGCGGTCGTAAGCGTCGCCTACCGAACCGATCGGGATATCGAAATCGTATTTCTGATAATCCAGGTAAGGATTGGCTTTTCGGACATCATAGTCGACTCCCGATCCTCGGATGTTGGGACCGGTCAACCCATAAGCGATCGCGTCTTCCTTCGAGATAACACCAACATCTCGTGTCCGATCGATCCAGATTCGGTTACGGGTTAGAAGTTTGTCGACCTCGTTCAATTGAACAGGGAACTCATCAAGAAACTTGTTGAGCGCAGGGATAAAGCCTTCTGGAAGGTCACGGGTCATTCCACCGATACGGGTGTAAGAGGTTGTAAACCGTGCTCCCGATATCAGCTCGGCCAGATCGTATAATTTTTCTCTTTCAGTAAACGTGTAAAGGAACACCGTCATCGCGCCGACATCCAACGCAAACGCGCCGATACCCAGCAGATGGGCAGAGATCCGAGACATTTCGCAGCAAATCACGCGAACAGCTTTGCCGCGCGGAGGCAATTCCCATCCCATCAGTTTTTCAACCGCGCACGCGTAGGCAACGTTGTTGGCCAGAGGAGCCAAGTAATCCAGCCGGTCTGTGTACGGGACAAACTGGTTGTACTGCATATTCTCCGCAATCTTCTCGTCCCCTCGGTGAAGGTAGCCGACATCAGGATCAGCTTTGGTGATTATTTCGCCGTCAAGCTCCAGCACGACGCGCAAAACGCCGTGAGTCGCAGGATGCGACGGACCCATGTTAAGCGTCAGTTTTTCGCCCAGGACATCTGAATCGCTGATTTCTTGAAGCGATTTCGCCGTTCGGGCGAGCGTATCAGACGCTTCTATGTCGCGTGTGGTAGTAGCCATGAGGAAGAAAACGCGCGCAGCGAAATCAACATAAGTTTTTCCCGTTTAGCCCCGCAAGCGATTATTTGTGAAATGCTTCACAAGCCAATTGGAGGACGGCGTTCCTTTCCCTTGGCCACAACCCCACCTTCGGCCTTTTTCGCTTCGCCGCCACCGCTCGGAACCCGGACTCGAAACCCGGAAACTCGAAACCCGGAACCCGGAACCTAAACTCTCCTTGCGCCTTGGGGCCGTTTGTGAAGAGTTTCACAATCTCAAGGAGCCTCATGCAAAATTCTGTCCCGAAGGTCGTGATCATTGGCGGCGGGTTTGGAGGGCTGTATGCCGCGAAAGCTTTGGCCAACCAGCGGGCCGCTGTCACTCTTGTCGATCGGACTAACCATCACCTGTTTCAGCCGCTGCTCTACCAGGTTGCCACTGCAGGCTTGTCGCCGGGCGATATTGCTCAACCGATCCGGCACATTCTGAAGGATGCCCAAAATATTGAAGTTCTGATGGGAGACATTCAGGCAATCGATCTGACCGCAAAAATCGCGCGAACAGCCGACAAAGAGTATCCGTACGACTATCTGGTTGTTGCCGCCGGTGCCCGGCACTCGTACTTCGGCAACGATCAATGGGAACAGTTCGCTCCCGGACTGAAAGCCATGTCGGACGCGGTCGAAGTGCGGAGCAGGATTCTGAGCGCTTTTGAGTTCGCAGAAAACAGTGATGACGATGCAGAACGCGACGCTGCGCTCAGGTTCGTTGTCGTCGGTGCCGGTCCGACCGGAGTTGAAATGGCGGGCGCAATTGCGGAACTCGCAAAAAGGACTCTGGTGGATGATTTCCGTCGAATTCGGACTAAGCACGCTCGGATTCTCCTGATCGACGCTGCTCCCAGGCTGCTGCCGGCTATGACGGAAGATCTCTCCGAGTCTGCTCTAAAACAGCTCCAGCAGATGGGTGTTGAAGTCCGCGTGAACACCAAAGTCGTCGGAATTAACGAGAAAGGAGTTCAAGTAGAGAACGAATTTATCCCGGCCAGGACTGTGATCTGGGCGGCCGGTAATGCCGCATCACCGCTTGGTAAATTACTCGGTGTCGAAACCGACAGACAGGGGCGTGTGCTGGTGCAGCCGGATCTTAGTATTCCGGACCATCCCGAGGTTTTCGCGATTGGTGACATGGTCAATTTTTCTCATCAAACCGGGCAACCGCTGCCAGGTGTCGCACCTGCCGCGATGCAGATGGGTACGGCTGCCGCCCGCAATATTCTTGAACTTGCGGCCGGCCGGCCGACAAAGCCGTTCAAATATTTTGATAAAGGCGCGATGGCGACAATCGGTCGGAATAAAGCGGTAGCAGATCTCCATTTCATCCGGTTTGGCGGGTTCTTTGCCTGGCTCGGCTGGCTATTCATCCACCTGATATTCCTCATTGGTCTGCGAAACCGGGTCCAGGTCTTTTACCAATGGGTTTGGGCGTATCTGACGTACGCCCGCGGCGCACGATTGATCTACGGATCGTTCAAGCCCGCCATTACCGCCCAGAACCCGGAGCCCGTACCAAAGAAGTTGGAAGCTTTGACAACGGCAGAGACCAAGAACCCTTAGTAGGACCTGATCGCGAAACGCCAAACGCGAAACGCCAAACGCCAAACGCAATGGACTGGTCTGACTGGCAACCTCAAGAGCGAGCAACGCTCTGTTTTGTCCGCCAGGACGATAGCGTTCTCTTGATCCGGAAGAAGCGCGGTCTCGGCGCGGGAAAAATCAACGGCGTAGGAGGTCGTCTCGAGACAGGAGAACTTCCAGACAGAGGTGTTGTAAGGGAAGCGCAGGAGGAACTTTTGATCACACCGCTCGACTGCGATAAGCGGGGCGAGCTTCATTTCCAGTTTTTGTCAGGATACAGTCTTTTTTGCACCGTATTTGTGGCCTCTCGCTTTTCCGGAACACCAACCGAAACCGCCGAAGCCACGCCTTTGTGGTTCAGCCTGGACGCCTTGCCTTTCGATCAAATGTGGGCGGACGATCGGCTCTGGCTTCGGCAAACACTCGAAGGACACCACTTCCGCGGCTACTTCGTATTCGATGAAGATCGCATGATCAGCCAGCATTTGGACTGGTTGTGGTAAAGCGGAAAAGCTTGTCCCGCCGTAGCCTTGGGGGAATAGGGCCTCTCCCGGCAGCATGTATCGCCGGGCTTAAAGTCCGCGGGGAAACGTGACCTGGGCTGGCTAAGGCCGAAGTCAAAACATTTTCACTTGTGCAATCTGCAGAACGTGCCGAATCTGCACCGCTCCGATTCCGTCTTTTAGGTTGAATGAAGAAAGCGTTTATTACAGGCATTACGGGCCAGGATGGTTCTTATTTGGCTGATCTACTCTTATCTAAGGGATACGAAGTCCATGGAATCATCCGGCGGGCCAGCACGTTTAACACGAGCCGAATCGATCATCTCTACCAGGACCCGCACGTGCACGGCGTGCGGCTGTTTCTGCATTACGGTGACCTTTCGGATTCCGTGAACCTCGTGAAACTCTTGTATGAGCTGCAGCCGGAAGAAATCTATCATTTAGCGGCTCAGAGCCATGTCCGTGTCAGTTTTGATATCCCGGAGTACACTTCCGATGTCACTGGCATCGGAACAATCCGGATTCTTGAAGCGATCCGGGAGACCGGTGTACGCCCCAGATTTTACCAGGCCTCAAGTAGCGAAATGTATGGGCGGGTCCGGGAAATTCCGCAAACCGAGGTAACCCCCTTCTGGCCTCGCAGTCCCTATGGGGTCGCAAAAGTATTCGCCTACTGGGCAACAGTGAATTATCGCGAGAGTTACGGTCTCCACGCCAGCAATGGCATTTTGTTCAACCACGAAAGCCCGCGTCGCGGCGAGACCTTCGTGACCCGTAAGATTAGCCGCGCAGCGGCCCGGATAAAAAAAGGCCTGGATAAAGATCTTTATCTGGGAAACCTCGATGCACAGCGTGACTGGGGTTACGCGCCTGAATATGTCGAAGGCATGTGGCGAATGCTCCAGCGGGACGAACCAGACGACTACGTTCTCGCGACAAACGAAACACACAGCGTTCGCGAGTTTGTGGAAGAAGCCTTTTCGCACGTCGATCTCGACTGGAAAGAATTCGTTAAGCACGACAAACGTTACGAGCGACCTGCTGAGGTTGATTTGCTCATTGGCAACCCGGCGAAAGCGAAGAAACACCTCGATTGGGAACCACGAACCCGGTTTAAAGCCCTTGTCCGCCTGATGGTCGACGCCGATCTCGCGGCGCTCAAATAAAAACGCCGGGATCGAGCGGGATCGAGCGGGAACGCCACAATCGGCGAGAACTCCAGGGAACAGTGACCGCAAGTCACATCGCTTGAAAATCAGGACAGGTATGGGCTTCGCTAGGTTGTGCAGCTTAGGCGCCCCATTCAGCTGGTCATGGATTCGTTCAGTTCATACGATCCGGCTCGAGCCGCTGTGTCCCGACGGTATGCAAAGTCGGGTCGCGCTCTCCTTAGACCCGGGCCCAAGGCTTTCGCTTCTATCCGAAACGCAGGCGCTCAATTTCCCATCCCGCTCGATCCCGTTCGATCTCGCTCGATGCCGCTCGATGCCGCTCGATCCCGTTCGTTCGCGGCGTTCATCGCCGGCTCAGTATGCAGAAAATTGCGCGTTGAACGGACGCCGTAGATCGGCTTTCCTTGCGCCTCGTAGAACGTGCGCATGATCATCTCGGCCAGCAGCCCGAGCAGTACGCACATCATCGCGATCATGAAAGTAACCACCACAATCAACGGTAACGGCGTTGAGATGAACGATTTTCCTTGCCAAAGCTTCAGCCCCACCATCCAGAGAAATGTAAACAAACTGACCGCCAGACTGAAAATCCCGCATCCGCCGAAAACGTACATTGGTTTGCCGGCCGCCCGATCGAGAAATTTCACCACCAGCAAATCCAGAATCACTTTCACGACGCGCTCCAATCCGTACTTGGAGCTGCCGGTCCTCCTTGGATGATGGTTGACGATTACTTCGCTGATCTTTGCTCCGTGCCAAGAAGCGTAAATGGGCAAAAACCGATGCATCTCGCCGTATAACCGGATGCCGTCGACAACGTGGCGCTTATACGCTTTGAGCGAGCAGCCGAAATCGTGAAGCCGGACACCCGAAACAAACGAAATCAATTTGTTGGCTAGAATGCTCGGTATGTTCCTCTGGATGACGTTATCCTGGCGATCCCGCCGCCAACCGGATACAACGTCGTATCCTTGGTCCAATAACTCGAGCATGTTGGGAATATCCGCAGGATCGTTCTGTCCATCGCCGTCCATTGGTATGATCACTTCGCCTCGCGCATGATCAAATCCGGCCATTAACGCGGCGGTCTGGCCGAAATTCCGCTTGAAATGAATCACCCGGACTCGCTGATCTTCGTCGGCAAACTGATCGAGGATTTCTCCCGATCCGTCGGTACTACCGTCATTTACAAAAATCAGTTCCCAGGTTACCCCCATTCGGGTGAGCTGGAGCCGCACACCTTGGCAAACGTCCGTCAGAGCGTCAGCTTCATTATAGACAGGGACAACAATCGAGAGATCGATCCCCCGTAGCGGGCCGCTCGGTTTCCTCGTAAAAAAATGGTCCATGCGCTCTCCAGCCCCTTCTCCGATTTCCGGGAAGTGTAACCCGCGGGCCGCCGCCAAATTGCAACCAGGTCCTCTTGGTTGTCAACCTGAGAAACGTCCGGGTAGTGCTAACGGTTACGCCGAAGTCGAGAAAGTGAGAGGTGAGAGGTGAGAAGTGAGAGGTGAGAGGTGGGAAGTGAGAAGGTGAGAGGTGAGAAGTGAGAGAGCGAGACGGCGAAGGGGCGCTGGGAGCGGCGCAAGCCGCGATTCAAAATAGCCTAGGGGCGAAGCGACAGCGTAGCCATCACCGCCAAACTAAACACAGTTGCTAGGTAAAAAAATGAAACAGGGCCGAGCGCTGAAAGCGCGTGTCAATCCACTGGCGACCAACGCCCTGGGACTGAACAGTAGCCTTGACGAAGGCGGAACCTTGCTCGCGCCGCAGCTTCTGGCGAGTCGGACGCCGAACGCTCTCTCCCCTGGACAGACAGACCGATCTAGTCTACAGAAAGGACGCGTTAATCCAGCCGCCGGCATAGCTCAGTTGGTAGAGCAGCTGATTTGTAATCAGCAGGTCATCGGTTCGAGCCCGATTGCCGGCTCGCGGCGTAAGTTCCTCTATATGAGGGGCTTCTGTGCTGCCTTCCTTCTTGACTTGTCGCTGCAGAAAATTTTTCTGAGCCACTTCCGCGCCACTTTTCGGGCTCCGCGGATGAGGTTAAAACAAGTTAAGGAGGCGTTGCGGGCGTCCGACGGGAGACCTTGAGGGACGGTGGCCAGTCCCCGGCATTACGCAGCATTTCAAGACGTATCAGAGAAGGCCGCGGGAATGCTAGCCAAAGTTCGTCACAAAACCTACAGCCGCGACAACTGATTTAAGCCACTCACGCTGGTTTGGACTGTGAGGCTGCTATCGCACTCCGGGAAGTAGGCTCCGCATTTCCGGCTCTAAGGGCTGCCTTGCAAACAGATCATAGTAAAATTGGAGAACTCAAGAGCTTCAGGGCAGATTCCATCGAAAGCATTGCGTCGGAAACGGTTTCAAAAATAGCTTCGGACCGATTGAAGAAGGAACAAATCCGGCGTGCACATTTTGCGCCGCTCCAGCGTAAGTACTAACGCCCGCACTAACGTAGTTCTCATAAACGTGTTCAAACAAGGCCTTGCACTTACCTTGGCACAGCTCGGGCGTATAAGCTCTGGGAAGACCCTCATCGAGGACGTCTTCGATAGCTAATTGAACACGAGCCCTTGCATCGACACGCTTTCGCCAGTCTAAACTCAGAACAATCTTGAGGCGTTCGAGGAGTAGGTGGGTAACTTTTTTGATCTCGCCTCGCTCTTCTGCGGACAACTCTGGACCTGGACGAGTCAAAATATCGAAAACGGTCAATTCCTCTTCAGTCAGGTTCTCACGCACATGAGTCCTCCTCCACCCACTTGGCGATTTGCTTGAAAGTATTTGGGTTGATGATGAGTCCCGGACAATAATTGCCTTGGATAACGCTCAAGGCTTTCCCCGCCGCTTCCTTATCCTCAGCTGCCTGAGCATCTGTTAAATATGGGCATCTCGGTTAGTCGGATTACCGGTTTTTCTTGACTTTTCTGGCCGACTCAGCGCCTTCTCATCCTTGGAATTTCTGGAAATTCTAGAAACCAAGGAGTAGCTCATGGAAGGGACGACAAATTGTGCGCCCAGCACGGCAGTGCTACTGGCTGGGAGGTGGCTCGGCGCTAAGGGTCCCCAGCGACATTGCAGATTTGCGATTTCAACCCTGCTCGCTACAATGCTTTCGCTGAGCACGTTTCCCGCAGGCGTGGCCTCAGCCCAAACCAAAGGCGGCGACGGCGGCGATGCAGTAGCAGGTAACAACACGAACGCTGGCGGCGCAGGCGGCACGAGCTTGGCGGTCGGCCAGGGCGTGACCGGGGGTCCCGGCGGAAGTGGAAACGGCGGGGGCGCTGCCGGCGGAGGCGGAGGCGGCGCCGGAACTACCGGCGGCATCGGCGGTCCAGGCGGCAGCCAGGGCGGTAATGTTGGTGGTGACGGTGGCGCCGGCGGCTCCCACGGTACGCTCGTTACGAGCACGACAAGCAATTTAGGCAAGATCGTCGGGGGCGACGGCGGCAACGGCGGCGACGGCAACTTTGGGACCAACGGCCTTACCGGCGGCGGCGGGGGTGGCGCAGGTGGTTACGGCGTCGTCGTCAACGGTACCGGCCTCAACTTCACGAATTCCGGCAGCATCAACGGCGGTAATGGCGGTTCCGGCGGCGATAGCGGTCACGCCCAGGGTACGCACGGCGGGGATGGCGGCGACGGCGGCTATGGCGTCTTTCTAAATGGGAGCAACACGCTCATAAATTCCAGCTCGATTACCGGAGGTAACGGCGGCGATGGCGGTGGTCACCCCCCCAACAACGGTACCGGAGGAGCCGGTGGAGCCGGTGGAGCTGGTGTTAACGGGACTGTGGGCATCAGCCTGGTTGTTAACAACGGCTCGATCACCGGCGGCAACGGGGGAACCGGCGGCGAGGGCCGGATACTCGGCGGTGACGGAGCCGGGGGAGCTGGCGTTATCGGATTCCACCTCACGGTCTTAAACAACGCCAGTGGCACGATTTCAGGCGGGAATGGAGGCGGCAGCAACGGTGCCGGCGGTGTTGGCGTTTTAGGTACAGGTAGCGACTATGTTATCAATAGCGCTACGATTTCACCGGGTGCTAACCAGACTAACGCGGTTCTGTTCAGCGGCGGCGGTAACACGCTGGAACTTCGGTCCGGTTTCACGATAAACGGCAACGTAGTCGCCAGCGGCGCTACCGGTGGCGGTAGCGATACGCTCGCACTGGGCGGTGGTGCAGGACCAAAAGTTAATTTCGACGTATCGCAAATCAGCAGCCTACAAAACGAGGGCGGTAAGAAGTACCGAGGCTTCTCGACGTTCGAGAAAATCGGCGACAGCACCTGGGAGCTGACCGCGTCTTCCAGTACCGCGATTACCTACGATCTCCCGGTCAATATCCGAGCGGGCACACTGGTTGTAGGGCCGACGGGGTCCGACCAAGAAGGAACTCCCAACGATGAAACATCCTTCGCCTTAGGCCATGGGAATGTTAACCTGATTGGAGGAATCCTTCGGACGACGAGTTTGGGAGACCCAACGCCGCCGCTGACCATCAACGTCGGCGGAAATTATACCCAAGGCCCTAACGGAACCTTGCAACTTGGTGTGGCCGGTACTGCCGGAGAAGACTATGACCATGTTCGGGCCGGAGGCAATGCTAGCGTTAATGGAACTTTGGCCGTATTTTCCTTAAACGGCTTCCATCCGGCCAACGGCAACGCGTTCGAGATCCTTAGGAGCAACGGCACCCGGAGTGGCAAATTCTCCACCATAAACGACCAGCTTAATTTCAACCCTAATCTCCAGAGGGTTGACATCTATGCTCGCAACGGCGTCGCTCTGCTTTACCTAGCTAGCGGTCCGGGTCCCGGATCAAGCCCGACTCCGACTCCTCCGCCAGGCCCGAGTCCGACTCCTCCGCCAGGCCCGACTCCGACTCCGACCCCCGGCGGAGGACATCCGCCGGTAAAACCGCCTGTCGATATTGAAACCCCGGAACTTCTTCCGCCGGTTGACCCCGAGGAACCTCTTGTATTGCCGCCGAAGGAAGAGATTGCGATTCTGGATCCGACTGCCGAGCAGCTCACCTCTATGTTTGAGATTGGCTTTTCGGGAGCCAATAGCCAGAGGTTTAATTTGAACGACCGAATGGCTCAAATTCAGCAAACTATTGCCCCGCTTCCACCAGCTCCAGTACCTCTTACTACTAAAGAAGGGAAGGAGGTTGTTCCACCACCTCCGCCCTATCAGCCGGTACCGTCCAGGGGTGTCTGGGCGAACGGTTGGGGTGATTTCGTCAACGTTTATAACGATCCTGAGGCGAAAGGTTACCAGTTTACAACTGGCGGAATATCGGCTGGAATTGATTACAGAATCACCGACCACCTAGCTGTTGGCTTATTCGGGGGCTATTCGCACACTTGGACCGACCTAAAGCCCGGAAACGTTGATGTTGATACAGGACGCGGCGGGCTGTATGCGACTTATTTTGACCCTACCGGTTGGTGGGTCAACGCTGGGGTTTGGGGAGGGTATAATTCCTATTCCACCAGCATGCAGGCGATTTTGGGGCTAGCCAATGGAAGTACCAATGGATACGAAGTTTCGACTTTTGGCGATGCTGGTTACGATATTCATTGCGGAAACCTTACCTTTGGACCAGTTGTATCGATGCAGTATACAACCGTGCATATAGATAGCTTTAGCGAGCACGGCTCTTTGGTTCCTTTAAACGTCCATTCGGATTCAGAAGATTCCCTAAGGACCGACGCCGGGGCGAGGGTTTCCTATACCTGGCACGCAGGGAAGATGGTTGTTATTCCGCAGGTGGAAGTTGATTGGGAGCATGAATTTAAGTATTCCAATCTGCCGATTACCGTGAGCGCTCCGGTACTGAATGGAGCGACGGCGACCCTTGCCGGGCCGAATATAGGCCACGATAGCCTAATTATTAACGCCGGGGTTGGTTTACAGATAAATCCCCAGATATCTGTCTATATTGGTTACCAAGGTCAGCAATTCAGGGGCGATTACGAGGCGAATGCAGTGACTGGAACCTTTAGTTTGAGCTTTTGATTGGTTTCTGGCCTGAAATGGCGATGGTGAGGCCGTTAGCCACCATACTCCTTCTGGTAACCGCGTTGGCATTCCTGGCCAAGGTCTTCACGTATTTTAGCAATCCGCTGCAAGCGACGGTCGTCTGTGATGTCGTAAGCAACAATGGTTAGCATCTGACTCGGACTATGCGACACGGCTCAGAGGCTAGTTCATGAGAAATGGTTCAAACGGTTCTCCTTCCCTTACAGCTTTTTTCACCGCCCTGCACTGATTCAGGAGTTCACGGCGAAGGCTTGTTCGGCTGTGGTGGTGCTCGCTGGTAAACTCACGTTCCATGCGGCGCTCATAAGCCACGAAAAACCGTTTGCGCCCTTCGAGCTTCAGGAAGACGCCACCGTCCCGGTTCTCGAAATGAGTGCGCGGGTTAAGGACCCCATGAGTCAGAAGATCCAGAGCCATGGCGTCGGCGGGTGGTGCTCGGAACGGTTCAATGATGTCCAAGGCGAGCGATGGCCGTCTGTCCGCCGGTTCGTGGAAGAATCCAATCGCCGGATCGAGCCCGATAGCATGCAGGCAAGTTCCGCCTCGGCACTCAGCAAAGTATAGGCATAGGAGAGAATCGCATTGGGGGCATTGTGCGGTGGCCGCCGTGAACGACGTTCGAAAGGAGTGTGTTCCGGAAAGAAGCCGGCATAACACTCAAAGTACCGGCCTGCTTCGGTCCCTTCGTATCCCCGCAGCGTATTAGACGCGGCCGTCATCCAGGCACCCTTGCTCACTAATGCACTAGCTAGCCGGTACGGCGTTTACGCCGCTGGGCAGATACCAGTATTGGAGTGGATTCATGCAAAAAATGGAATTGTTCGTCCCACTGTGGAAGGCAAGGAGGATCGCTCCCGTGTTGCTCGCGAAGAGTACGGGTGCCTGGCTGGTAACCTGGCCGGCCACCCCTTGCGGTGTCCAGGTGCTGAAATCATTCGTCCAGGCGTAAACCATTGAGCGACCGCCTGAGCCCGGTAACTTCACACACGTCAGCAGCAACGTTCCCGTCGGGTCCACCGTGACCGCGGGCGCTTTGTCGGTTGAGCCGATGAAAGGAGGCAAAACGCCGGCCGGTCCCGTGGGTTCCAGCGCCACGTACTAGACGACTCGTGTTTACATAGAAGCAATAGAGAGTGTTCTGGAACACGACCAGCACTGGCTCGCACAGGGTAACCACCGGCTTATCCGTCGGATCCGTTATCACTCCCTCCGATTGTTTCGTCAGGGCGCCGCCTGTCAGCAGCGAGGTGGTAATCAGATTGATATTGGCGCCGGTCGTTTGCCCAGTGATCGGCGTTCCGTGCGCGATCCATAGGCTGTTCCCGAATCCGGACGGATCGCATATCGTACCGCCAATTTCCGGCCGTCGGCCAAAGTCACCTGGAGCGGCGCGGCCGCTCCGAAAACCTCGTACAAAACGAGTTTCCCGGTCTGATCTCTTTTCCCGATCAGACCTTCGAACCAGTAGCGATCCTTGGAGATTTGCAAGCGCGCCCGCGTGGCGCCCGGGAAGGCCGGCTCGCTCCAGCTCAAGAAATAATCGCCGAGTTTAGGGTTCGGCATTTGTCGTCCGTCCAGTTGGATGGTTCCCCCATTAATTTCGAGGATCCGAGGCGGATTTTCTGCCCGCGATCCAGGCCGGACCGTTATCTGGTACTCAACGTGTACGAGCGAAAGTGAAACACCGCGAAGCGGTTCCTGAATTTGAGCGGATGAAGCATTTTCTCGGGATGACATACCCCCGCTGTTCGCAGTGTACAACCCTCTTTTTCAAAGACTCCGAATTACTCCGGCGGGTCCAAATTCACGCACCAGACATCGCCAAATAAGCTGAAAATTTCCGCGCTGGCTTCGCCAGCAACTTCAAACTCCAGAAGAAGCGGCGTGAGCTCGCGAACAAGTCGTCTGATTGCCTCGGCGTCCGGCCGTCTCAAAACCGCCGCCGCAGACGCTCCCCCCACTGGCGGTGTTGTATAGGCCTCCGTGCTACGACAAAATCTCCCGAGAGGTAAATCGCGTTTCGGCGCGGTTGGCTATTGGCTCGAGCCCAAGGAATATGAGAAGATCAGAGCCCGCCATGCCTTTTCCGAATCAAACAGCGTGGGGCCTCCTGGCCGTGGTAGTGGCCACCGGCATTGCGCTCATGGTCGATGGAAGCGAGCAAACCACCGGAAAGCCGTCGCCGATTCCCAAAGTAGGTCCCATGGCCAAGCCCAGGTCCCTTAACCAGGTTGGCCTCCCGGTCGGGCTGACACAGAAAGTTATCCCGCAGGACAATCCACAGACGCCTGAGAAGATCGCCCTTGGCCAGAAACTGTTTTTCGATGGCCGCTTGTCCGCCGATGGCACGGTAGCTTGCGCCACCTGCCATGATCCTGCCCGTGCCTTCACGGATGGCCGGCCGGTCTCGATCGGCATCCACGGCCGCGCCGGTCAGCGGAACGCCCCTACCATCTTGAACGCGCTCTACAACAAGATGCAGTTTTGGGACGGCCGGGCCACGACGCTAGAGGAGCAGGCGAGCTTTCCGATCGTTAATTCCTTTGAAATGGGCCAGCCCAACCTGGATGCCGCAGTAACCAAGCTCGGCGCAATCGACGAATACAATCAGGCATTCCAGAAGGTCTTTGGCCGACCGCTCAACGGCCCGGATCTGCTGCGTGCTATCGCCGCCTACGAGCGAACTCTCGTATCGTTCGATTCCCCGTTCGATCACTTCATCGCCGGCGATCAGAATGCTATTGATGAGTCCGCCAAGCGCGGCTGGGAGCTATTCAACACGAAGTCACGCTGCAATAAATGCCATGCCCTGACAGAGACTCAGCGGGATGTCACCAACTTCACCGATTTCGACTTTCACAACATCGGCATCGGTATCCTCCGGCACAATGTTGCGCCCTTAGCTCGCAAAGCCGAACAGGAAATCGCTTCAGGGCATCCGGAGACGGTGGACCGCGCCGCCATTCAGACGGACATGTCTGTGCTCGGCCGTTTTTTGATCACCAAGAAAGAAGCTGATATCGCCGCGTTCAAGACACCGATTTTGCGGAATATCTTGCTGACAGCACCGTATTTTCACGATGGTTCGCAGGAGACGCTATGGGACATTATCGACCACTACAACAAGGGCGACGGGCTCAAGAACCCGTGGCTCGATGAGGACATCCAGCCACTCGCCTTGACGGAATCCGAGATCGACGATCTCGTCGCATTTCTAGTGTCGTTGACAAGTCCCGAATACAAGGAACTTGGGGGCCAGGAACTGAAGCGCCAGCAGACCCTGGCCCGGAAGAGCCGTCCCCAGCGTGACACCAAGCGGGCCTTTGGTCCTAAACCGGTTCAGCCCACGCCGCCCGGCCGATGAAATGCCGCGGGACAGAGCTGGTTACAACCAGGCAAAACCCAAAGAGAAGCATGCAATTTGTGAGATAGCGAGAGCCGTCGCTGATTAGCACCAACGAGCGGCCGGGCGGGCCGTGTCAGGCTTGCGCGCACACCTTTCTGTCTATTGCAGCCACTTCCCTTCAGGCTCCAATGCAGGCGAGGGTGCTGGAGCAAATCATTGCCTCGTGGTGTAACGGTAGCACAAGTGACTCTTAATCACTGGGTTGTAGGTTCGATTCCTATACGGTACAAGCATCACAGGATCAAGCACTTACAACAATTCCTTCGCATATTTGTCATCAATTTCCGACAAAGTTTATCCTTTAAATCGCCTTAGTACATGTTACAATTCTGTTATGCTGAGTTCACAGACTCGCGTTCTTTGCCTTCCTCGAAAGAATGGGATTATTTATCCGAGGTATTAGTGATTCCGGGCATCCGTGTTACCGTTTTATAATCCGCATTGCAACATGGACCGGGGCAACAACAGGACGTAACTAAGGTTAAAAGTGCCGCCAGACCGAGAGGCTTGACGACGTGGACGAGTGAAGTAAGGAGAGCTATCATGTAAGTATTTCTAATTAGGAAAGAGAAGGAACGTACAGAATTGACTCTAATTTCTAGAATGCATATCAAAGGGCGCCAAATGTCCCAATCCATCCAAAGCTTGGTTGACCGCCCGGTTTCTCCTAGGTGAGACGATGAACTATTTAGTAGTTGTGACCAAAGCCGATCAAAAGGGGTCAGTCATCAAATCTTGACAAGTTGTTTTGTTTGACACGGAGTGCGACAAATATCAGCCAGCAGGGTGCGTCGATTCGAAAGAGATTAAGAATGGTAGACTGATTGGCGAATCAAAGGATGGATCAAAACTGTCAAGAATTGATGACTGACCCCTTTGATCCGCCGCTCGGTCGTCCAGGAGCCGCCATCGGGCACGTGTATGAAGCTTGTGCTCAGAATCGGCCGTTCTTCCTAAAAGGACTCCTGTGGATCCCCGCCGATGTCCAACCGCGTGCCGTTGAAGGCGGTTTCAGCGGTGAAACGTCTTCTCGCGTAGCTTTGCTCGTACGAGCCGATCAGTCTCCTACATGGATTCCTCTGTGTCGCTGGCTGCTTCCGCCGGCTGCTCGACTACAGGCACTTTCGGTTCCCCTTCTTTTCGGTGAGCCAGTTTTTCCACCAGATAGAACATCGCCGGAATCAGGAAGATGGCGATCAGAGTTGCGGCTAACATTCCTCCTATGACGGTCGTGCCGAGAATCTGTCTCGATGCAGCTCCAGATCCGGCAGCCAACCACAGAGGCACGCAGCCAAGGATAAATGCAAACGCAGTCATCAGAATTGGACGCAACCGCAGTTGGGCGCCGGCTAGCGCCGCGTCCATGATCGGCCGGCCTTTTTCGTATTCGGCTTTAGCGAATTCAACAATTAAGATCGCGTTCTTAGCAGCGAGACCGATGAGCATGACCAGACCAATCTGCGCAAACACGTCGTTCTCGAAGAAAACAGAACTCTGGCCGTAGACGTCATTGGTAAACAACCTCAAAATCAGCGCAACAAATGCACCAACTACCGCGATTGGCGTGCAGAGAAGGACACTGAACGGTAGTGACCAGCCTTCATATTGAGCGGCAAGTATCAAAAAGACAAACAACAGAGATAGCCCGAAGATGACGGTTGGAGGCACTCCTTTCTGGGCTTGCCGCTCTTGGAACGACATGTCCTTATAGTCGAATCCCATCTGTGACGGCATTGTCTTTGCGAATACATCCTCGAGCGCCGCCATAACCTGGTAGGAGCTCACTCCCTCCCTAGCTGTTACATTGATTTGCGCACACCGATGCAGATTGTAACGCATGGTAAATTCCGGACCGAAATGGCGATCGATCCGGGTCAATGCTGAAAGCCGACCTGTACGAATAATGTCCTCGACCGTCCAGAGCGCCTTGTAGACGTGAGCCACCGTTTCGGGTCGATTAACCCGACGACTGACTTGTCGAGTCCAGGCATTGCTCGATGCAAGGTTTAGCTCATTTATGCTGAAAGCCAAGGAACTTGAGCTCTGGAACGAGCTGTCGTATTTACGGTCGCCCAAGAAGTGCGCCCACCCGTCTTAGGTGGTTAATGCGATCGCAGAATATTTTGAAGGTCGCAAGGAGAGGAACAGCCAGCAGGGTACCGGGCACGCCCCACAGATAAGACCAAAGAAGAAAAGTCAGCAGGATGGCGATCGGGTTTAAGACTAACCAACGCCCCAGAAATAGCGGCGTCGCCAGATTCCCTTCG
>JBKPCS010000051.1:0-10577 GCA_046727495.1 bacterium
AAATAGCTTCTCCTCGCGCTCGTTGTGGCGCTTCTTTTAGGCGTGGCTGAAGTTCGATCTAACTAACTTCCTATGCTTTCGATTAGTTAGTTAGTCTCCAAAGGTAGTCTTACTGCATACCGCGAAGCGGTTTAGTCCAACACCTATTTCATCGTTGCACACATTCATTATGTCCTATTCGGAGCGAGTCTGTTCGGCGCCTTCGGTGGCATTTATTTTTGGTTTCCCAAAATGTTCGGGCGCATGATGAACGAGTTCTGGGGCA
Organism: bacterium; assembly: GCA_046727495.1. Lineage (GTDB taxonomy): Bacteria > Verrucomicrobiota > Verrucomicrobiia > Chthoniobacterales > JAFAMB01 > JBKPBY01. The sequence continues at coordinate 266 of JBKPCS010000051.1, forward strand.
AGGCTCATTTTGTGTCGGCTTTCGTCTTCTTCAATCTTACCTTCTTCCCAATGCACAACCTCGGTTTGAGCGGGATGATGCGCAGAATCGCTGATCCGACGTTGTACGATCATTTGCGGAGCCAGCAGCCGATAAACATTTTCGTGAGTCTATGCGCATTTGGTCTCGGGCTTTCGACGGTGCCATTCTTTATCAATTTCGTTTACAGTATCTTCAAGGGACCGCCAGCGCCGAAGAATCCGTGGAACGCCACCACGCTGGAGTGGACCGTCCCTTCACCTCCTGGCCACGGGAATTTTGAAAAGACGCCGTTCGTTTACCACGGCCCGTATGAATACAGTGTACCTGGGATGGAAAAGGATTTTCTGCCACAGGACCAGCCGCCAGCCGAACCGGGACTGGTAGTCGCATCCTGACGAAAGGAGGTGTCGATTGTGGCTCCGCTCGGACAGAAGCGAATTTCCTTTTCGCCCGCTTAGATATCTATTGTCGCGCAGATTGTCTGGAAGACCCACTGGTAGGTCTTCTCGAACGCTTTGAATTCTGATCTCGCATCAGACTGTCTAGCAGCAGTTTCAACCTTGGACCTAGTCGGCGAATTTCGGTCCGATGGGCGCCGGCGAGCTGCTCCAGAACTTTCGAGCCATGGTTGGTCAATTTGATATAGACCTGGCGCCGGTCCTCCATACCCTGTTCTCGAACAATAAGATTTTGTTTTACCGATCGATCAACCAGGCCTACAGCGCTGTGGTGAGCGATATGAAGCTGTTCAGCCAACTCGCCGATCGTGACACTCTCGCGGCCCGGAAATCCCTTGATGGCCAGTAAAGCCTGATGCTGCCGCGGAGTTAGCCCGGCGTTCTGGGCCGCTAGTTCGCTGAAATGGAGAAATTGGCGCAGTTGATAGCGAAATGCCGCGAGCAACTCGTACTGGGCTTTACTGAGCCGAGGGGCGGGCCGACCTTTAGAGTGGACTGGCATAAAGAATTTTGAAGACCAACTGGCGAAAATCTCTCAGCATGCAACGTATATCGTGAAGCGATATCAAATAAAGCCGTTTCTGAGAATCTTTATTGCGGTCAAATCGCGCAAATCAGTGGGCGATGCTCCAATTGACGTGGAGAAGATCCAACTGATCGGCTGACCGCCCAAGGCGGGGGCGGAGGCCTCAGTAATATATCGCGCCACGACATATAGTTTGAACAATATCGCCACCTGTCTTGTCTAAATATAGAGGAGGGGCATGAACAAATCATCGCCGAATCGACTACGTTTGCAGCAATGACAGGGCCAGGTTTACCAAATCAATTTGGCCGACTAGCGCTTTGCGGAAGTGGGCGAGCGGAGGCTCTTCAGAGCAATTCGGTGATTGCCTGGCAAAGGCTGGTCCAGAATTGGGTGACCGATGTACAACGGCGCGGCGCGAAACTCGATTCGCTAAAAAGAAGCAAGGGGGTTCTCTATCTTTCATTGCAAGGAAAGGATCGGTTTCGCTACAGCATACAGATTGATTTTCGAAACCGGCTGTTGAGGATTGAGTCGAATCGACCGGAATGGAGATGGGTCAAGCGCGAGACGTTGCTCCTAAACGCCGGCAGTCTCCGATACTTGGCAAAAAGGATGTGTCCGCTGGCAGAACGACACGCGGTCGTTCCGGTTCGGCTGTTGGTGCGGCTTTCAATTCTTTGTCGTGCCTACCGGCGATTGCTGCAGGACTATGACCAGGAACATCACAGTCATAGCTCCAGCGAGACGGTACGGCAAATGCAGGCGGACCTGAGGCAATATCTGACTCTGGAAGAAGAACAAAGCTTGGGCAGGCCAATTGTGCAGACCGCTTTGCCAGACGGCCAATCTTGATGAGCGGTCAGCCCGCGATGCGAGTGAGCGGTACGAAGTTTGGACCTTTGCTCTGCCTAATCCGTGTACATCAGAACGGGTTGCCACAGAAGTTGAATGGGAGGGTTAAGAATTTGGCGGAGCAGAGCTAACGGGGGTAAACGCCAATTCGCCATTTACAAATATCGTATCACGATATAAGCTTGAGTCAGCGCAGGGTTCGCTTGGCGGCTCCTTGGCGCAGTCAGTTAGCCGAGCGTAGATATTTCTGAATGCAGATCGGGTGCTGGCTCACTCTCATCCAGAAAGAAGGTAGGAAGCATAAAACAACATGGCCGGGAAGCGTCCAGACGGCGAAAAAGGGATGCAGCCTAGCTCCAAATGCTCGGATCTGGCCGGAAATGCGAATTGTACGCCAGCGCGTTTGGCGCCTTCTGCGGCAGCGGGCCGAAGACTCAACCAAGGCGTTTGTCCATTTATATACTCCGTCATGAACTTGCCTGCTCCGGGAAGTATCCGGACCTCTTACCTCCAAACTAAAATTATTGAAAGGTAACTTCGATTATGGCGATATCAACGACAGCAGCAACAGCCACCAGGCCTCCTCGTGAGATTACGAGACCGCAAAGAATCGCAGATCCAGCTCCGCTTGGCCTCGGAGCATTTGCATTAACGACATTTGTACTTTCGGCAGCTAACGCCGGATGGATCCCGACGGGGGGAGACACGGTGGTTGTTGGCTTGGCCAGTGCCTACGGCGGGTTAGCGCAATTTTGTGCGGGAATGTGGGAGTTCAGAAGGAACAATACGTTTGGTGCGACGGCTTTCACATCGTTCGGAGCATTTTGGATGGCGTTCGCCTTTCTGGTTACATTCAACGTGGGAAAGATCCCGCCAACCGCGCTCCCGATGGCACTGGGAATATTCTTACTCGCCTGGGCCATCTTCACTGCATATATGACGGTCGCCGCGACGGCGCTTAGCCGCCCGGTGCTGACAGTTTTTGTTCTCCTGACGATAACATATTTGGTGCTGGCGATCGGAAGTTTTGCCTCACAGGCCTGGCTCACCGTATTGGGTGGATATCTCGGAATATTAACCGCGCTGGCGGCCTGGTATGCGTCGGCCAAAGGAATCTGGGCAGCAACATTAGCGGCGCACATGGAGGCTTAAATATGAGAGACCGGAAGCGTAGCACGCCTTCTCGCGGCGCTAACACTAACATTGAATCACACTTGATCGAGAACCGGGTTTTTCATCCGGCTAAGACGTTCTCTCAGAAAGCCTATATTTCAGGTTTCGACAAGTACCAGGCGCTCTACCGCAGATCCATTAAATGTCCAGAAGAGTTCTGGAGCTGGCAAGCGTCGGAACTGCTCGTTTGGCGCAAGAGATGGAGGAAAGTTCTTAACTGGAAGGAACCGTTTGCTCAGTGGTTTGTTGGCGGAAAGCTGAACGTTTCGGAGAACTGCCTGGATCGCCATCTCGGCGGTGCGCGACGAAACAAGGCAGCCCTGATCTGGGAAGGGGAACCAGGAGATAAGAGAACGTTGACTTACCAGCAGCTGCATCGCGAAGTCTGCAAGTTTGGCAATGTTTTAAGGCGGAACCATCTCAGAATGGGCGATCGCGTCATCATTTATATGCCGATGTGTCCGGAAGCGGCGATTGCGATGCTGGCATGTGCGCGGTTGGGCATTATTCATTCGGTGGTCTTTGGTGGATTCAGTTCTTCGGCCATCAAAGATCGAGTCAACGACAGTCAAGCAAAAATGATCATTACGGCCGACGGCGGCTATCGACGCGGGGCGATTGTGCCACTGAAGCGCAATGTCGATGAGGCTTTACAGCAGAATGAGCACGTGGAAAAAGTCATCGTTTTTCGACGCGCTAACAACCAGATCACCATCACGGAGGGCCGCGATGTCTGGTGGCATCGCGAAATGGACTATGTCGATGCGGATTGCGAGTCGGTATCGGTCGATGCCGAGCATCCGCTTTATATTTTGTACACCAGCGGTTCAACCGGCAAACCAAAAGGCGTCCTGCACACCTCTGCGGGATACATGCTTCAAGTAGCGCTCACCACCAAGTATGTGTTCGATCTAAAGGAAGACGATGTCTATTGGTGCACCGCTGATGTCGGCTGGGTCACTGGACATAGTTATGTGGTCTACGGACCACTCTCTATTGGTGCTACCGCTTTTATGTATGAGGGCGCTCCGAACTGGCCGGAACCCGACCGATTTTGGAAGTTAATCGAAGAATACAGCATAACCGTCTTGTACACGGCGCCGACTGCGATTCGGGCCTTTATCCGCTGGGGTGATGACTACCCGAATCGCCACGATCTCTCCTCGTTGCGGGTGCTTGGGACTGTCGGGGAACCGATCAATCCGGAGGCTTGGATGTGGTATCACACAGTCATTGGCGGAGGGCGGTGCCCAATTGTGGATACCTGGTGGCAAACAGAGACTGGTTCAATCATGATCACACCGCTCCCTGGCGCGACTCCGTTGAAACCGGGTAGCGCGACACTGCCATTCTTCGGCATTGACGCGGCAGTCGTGAATGAACTGGGTGAAGAAGTTCCGCCGAATGTGGGAGGAAAACTGGTGATCAGAAAACCGTGGCCGTCTATGCTGCGGACGATCTGGGGCGACGCAAAGCGGTACAAAAAACAGTATTGGAGCGAATTTAAGGGGATGTATTTAACCGGCGACGGCGCGCGCCGGGATAAGGATGGTTACTTCTGGATTGTTGGCCGAATTGATGATGTTCTTAATGTCGCAGGTCACCGGTTGGGGACTTCAGAGATTGAAAGCGCGCTGGTCAGCCATCCAGACGTTGCTGAGGCGGCCGTAGTGGGGCGCCCGGACGCGATGAAAGGTCAGGCGGTAGTTGCTTTCGTGACATTGAAGCGACCTAAGAAGCCGACGCCCGAACTGAGGGAAGCGCTCCGAGAGCATGTCGCGGAGGTTATTAGCGCCATCGCCAAGCCGGACGATGTGCGATTCGCTGATGCGTTACCAAAGACACGGAGCGGCAAGATCATGCGTCGGCTGCTCAAAGAGGTCGCCAGCAGCGGTCGAGTGACCGGCGATACAACAACACTGGAAGACTATACTGTACTGGCGAAACTGGGTAGCAGAGAAGAGTGAGAGAGCAATTAGTGAAGACGCAATTATTGATCAAAACTCCGAGCGCCGGCACAGTCCGTGTAATACCTTGCTACTTGGGCGTAGATGAGTTGGTTGTGCTCGAATACTTTGATGAAGTCACAATGGCGCAGCAGGATGCGGCTGAGCATTATCTGTTTGACGAAGGCTTCATCGAATTTGCTGAGGGAAAAAACGGACTGGAACGCCTTTGATCGACCAAATCGGGGTCAGACATTTGCCAGTGCTGAAAATTGAGATTCGATCTTGATTTCAGGTCTCCGGCCTCGCAGTTTCATCCATAGCGGGACAGGCGCATGAGCAATTTGCCGGAAGCACTTAAAACGCTCGTCGATAATTGGTCGACAGATGTACAGCGGCGTGGCGCCGAACTTTACGCTGAGAATCGCTCAGACGAGGTTCTTTATCTCTCCTTCCAGGGGAAAGATCAGTCGCGATTCAGCGTAAAGATTGACTTTGATATTCAGGAGATATCGGTTCAAATCAATAACCCGGCGTGGGATTCCGTGAAGCGGGAAGAGTTTCTGTTGAACGCTGAAAGCTTGCGTTTGCTTGCGAAAAGGATGTGCCCGCTCCCGGAAGGACAAGCGGTTATTTCGCTTTACCTTCTAGCGCGACTCGCGATTCTTTGCCAAGCGTACCAGCGGTTAATCGAGGACTATGATCGGGAGCATCACATTCGGACCTCAACCAACACGGTGCAACAGATTGAGTCGGAACTACGCCAATTTCTCACTCCGGAAGAGCAACAAAGAACCGATAACCCGTTCCTGAAAATCGGGAAAAGAAATTCGGGTTGAGGCTGCAAACGCTCAATTGCTTAGATTGACTGACTCAAGGAGACGCGGATCACGCGCTGGAAAGAGCGACGCGGTGCGAAGTCTCCTCAGGAACAAGAATGCCAAAGGGCAGCCAATCGCCAAAGGACACAGGATATCAAAGATACTAACCTGAACACCGGCCGGGTGAGCGAACGGAAGGACAATGATGTAGATATCCAGAATGTGCATCGCGAGGACCCAGAGACAGACGATACAAAGAAGCTTCGCATTTCGCTTGGTAAATTGGAACAGCAGATAGAGGAAAGGGATAAAGAACCGTCCCACTACCAATGCGATACTCAGGGTATTCCAGGATTGGACGTTTCGCTTCAGAAACCATTCGGTTTCCTCAGGAATGTTACCGTACCAAATCAGCATGTACTGAGCGAATCCGATGTACGCCCAAAAAATGGTGAAGGTAGGAAGGAGTTTGCCCATGATGTGGTAATGCTCCTCGTTCACGCACGCGAGATAACCGGTGCTCTTCAAGCCGTGTATAATCAATATGAGAAGAGCCATCCCGGCGCCGGTTGCACCAGAAAAGATATACACGCCCCACATGGTCGAGCCCCAGCGATAATCTGGTGACGAGATCCAGTCAAAGGAGGCAAGTGTTGTACAAACTGCAAACAAAACGAGGCAGACAAATGAGAAGCCTCGCATCTTGATCGACCAGCGTGGATCCCCGTCCGAATCCTGGCGTACAGAAACTCGTCTGAAATAGAGCGCAGCTGAGCCAAAGAAAACAAAGTAAATTATCGCCCTGATCCAGAAAAAAGGGATTGTTATGGCTCCAATTCGAAACTCGAAATAATCCAGCTTGGCCTTCAATAGCGGATCCATCGGGACTTGGCTTTTCGCGCTGATCCAATTCCAGATCTCTGTGCGCAGGAAAAACAACGGAATGAAAAAGATCGCCATATAAGGAATCAAGGCAGCCAAGTTTTCCATTTGCCTGCGTACCAGGATTCCCCAACCAGAATCGGTAGAATGATGAACGATGATCCAAAAGAAACAGCCGATCAGGATGGTGAAGAAGTAGAGGAAGGCGAATAGCCAAGAAAAGGCGAACCGGTGACGCGCTGGGCTGCCCGCAGGTGCGAGGAATCCCACAAGCAGTGTTATCGCAAGCACGACGAGGGCGGCGACCAATAAAACAAGGAGGAGACGGCGCGTTACACGGAAGGACTCTGCGACCGGAACCTGATCATAATTCATTTTTCGATTCTGGTTTTTTGGCGGCTTGTTTTCCGTCGCGGTGCAGATAGAGACTGGCCAGGGCCTGCTCAATCATTTTCATAAAGGAGTGTTACATCTCTTCCACCGATCCTTTCGAGAAACGCGAAGGTCTCCACCTTCCGGAAATTCGGATCAAACGATTCGATGACGAGGAAAAACGCGTCATCGGTCACTCGTTGAAAAGGCTCATGGTCGAAGAGAGGCTGATGTAGCCTAGGAAGCCGGTTCATCACGAAAACGCCAAAAAAGGCGGTGAACGCGGAGAACAGGATCGTCAATTCGAACATGATCGGGAAGAAGGCCGGAACGGTAAAGAAGGTCACCGGTTTGCCGTGTACGATCAGCGGGAAGAGAAACGAACTCGGAATAAATTGGAGTAACACTGCCGTGAGGAAGCCGGTGAAACCGCCCCAGAAAATGATGTAACCGAGCGGAGACCTTTTTAGTCCCATGGCCTTATTCATACCATGGATCGGAAACGGGGAGTGAACATCCCATGAGCGATAGCCACGCTCTCGCACGCGCTCCGCGGCTCGGTACAACTCTTCCGCGGATCCGAACTCAGCGATTACGCCTAAGAGTTTCTTATTGCGGGCTAGAGTCATACCGTGATGGCCGGGATGGGTTTTGGGACAGGCACCGGGCGATAGTGCGGGTTAGCTTCTGGAAGGACGCCCTTTACCTCTGACATCGCGACCATTGGAAGAAATCTGATGAACAGTAGAAATAGCGTCACAAAAATGCCGATTGTGCCGACAAAGGTGAAGACATCGACCCAGGTCGGATAGTACATTCGCCAACTGGTTGGCAAAAAGTCGCGGTGCAGTGATACTGCGATGATGGCGAACCGCTCGTACCACATGCCTACGTTCACGCACATCGCGACGAAATAGACCGTCACGATATTGCGTCGAAAGGCGCGTACCCAAAACAGCTGAGGGATGATGACGTTACAGGCAAACATCCCGTACCCGACCCACCAGTAGGGACCGCAATAGCGGTTCAGGAAAATGAATCGTTCGTACGGATTGGCGCCGTAGAAGGCAACGAAGAACTCCATGAAGTAGGAGTAACCGACCATTGATCCGGTCAGCAGAATGATTTTGCACATCACATCGATGTGATTCCACGTGATTATATCGTGAAGCTGGTAAAGCGATCGCGCCGGAATAAGCAGCGTCAGAACCATGGCGAACCCGCCGAAAATTGCGCCAGCAACGAAGTAGGGAGGGAAGATCGTTGTGTGCCAGCCCGGGATCAGCGAGGTCGCAAAATCAAATGATACGGTGGAGTGAACCGACAACACCAATGGAGTAGAGATGCCGGCCAGGACCAGATAAGACATCTCGTAATGCCGCCATTGCCGATTACCGCCATGCCATCCGAGAGCCATTAGACCATAACAAATTTTAGCAATTGGAGACCGCGCGGGATCGCGCATCGTTGCGAGATCAGGGACCAAGCCCAGGTACCAGAAGAATACCGAAACGGTAAAATAGGTGGAGACGGCGAATACATCCCAGAGCAACGGACTTCGGAAATTTGGCCAGATCCAGTTCGGGACCGGCACTGGGGCTAAAAACCAGATCATCCAGATCCGGCCCACGTGAATTGCTGGAAAAATTCCGGCACAGATGACCGCAAAAAGGGTCATGGCTTCAGCTGAACGATTGATGGCGGTGCGCCATTTTTGCCGGCAGAGGAAAAGAATAGCCGAGATCAGTGTACCGGCGTGACCGATACCGATCCAAAACACAAAGTTAGTAATACCCCAGGCCCAAGCGATCGGGATGTTGTTTCCCCAGACGCCGACTCCGGTGAAAAGCAAATAAAGGATACAGAAGACACCAAAAGCCGCCAATGACCCACTAATGGCGAGAGAGCACCACCACCACGCAGGGGTTTTTCTGAGCGGGATGCCGCTGAGCCGTTCGGTAATCCAGGACATCGAGCGGTGCGCTTCGACCATCGGTGGTCTAGGCATCCGCTCGACGAAGGGAATCATTGTAGCTGGAGTGCCTGCCATGAGCTTACTTCCTCCGCGGACATAAAATGCACGGAGAGGGACATCTCTGACCTTTTCGAAAGTATATCGCTATACGATATAACTGCAACCGTGACATTTCAGGAAGATAGCAAGTGACAAGCCGCAGGAGACTTGACGCCGCTCGCGGCTTTTGCCGGAGCCGAATGGATTGCCGGCACCGGCCTGAGTTGTTTTTAGTGGGCCGCGGGTGGCGTGCTGCCGAACAGGACGATATACAGCCAACCGCCAATGATACCTCCAATGATGGGGCCGACAACCGGGACCCAGCCGTAGGCGAAATCGGAGTCGCGCTTGCCAGGAATCGGCAGAAGCGCGTGGGCGATGCGCGGACCAAGATCGCGCGCTGGATTGATCGCGTAGCCGGTGGGACCGCCTAGTGAAAGACCGATGGCCCAGATCAGGAGTGTGACAACAAGAGGCCCAAGCGCGGCAGCCAAACCTGGACCCTGACCCAGATTGCCCGGAGCAGTCATAGATAGAACACCAAAAACCAGCGTGAATGTTCCGATAATCTCAGTCAACAAGTTTGCTAGAATATCACGAATAGCCGGCTCGGTGCAGAATACGAGCAACTTGAAGTCGCTATTTTCCGTTGCTTCGAAGTGCCGCCGGTAAGCTAGCCAGACGATCACCCCGCCCAGGAACGCACCGATCATCTGTGCAACAATGTACGGTACCACCATTGTCCAGGGGAATTTCCCAATTACCGCAAGAGAGATAGTTATTGCCGGATTGATATGACCACCGCTGATCGGATTGACTGCATACACGCCAACACAAACGGCCATAGCCCAGCCGGTGGCGATGACGACCCAGCCGGAATTTTGACCTTTCGACTTATTTAAGAGGACGTTAGCGACAACGCCATCTCCAAAAATGATCAGCAGCATGGTGCCGACCAACTCGGCGATGAATTTTTCCATAGTGAATACTTTCTTTTGCTTCGGTTAGCTGGGCGGCATGCGCTTATGGTTGAGCGGGAGAACGGACCAGCAAGAGACAAAACCGGATCGCCCTGCGGAGTGACGGGGGTCTTCATGCCGCAACTAGTGCACTGTTACATTGATTGTTGATAGGTGGTTGCTGTAGAAAGAGGGGTGTCTGAACGTATCGTGATTTCGCCGCCGGAGAGAAAAATGCTGGAGAGTCGAGCCCGAACTCGGAGCGGAAGCGTGGCTGAGGCCATG
>JBKPCS010000052.1:0-20765 GCA_046727495.1 bacterium
GCGACATGATATTTGAACTGATCCCTTGTCCGTACATGATCACAAACGAGATCAGCACAGCGATTGGCAGGATAAGAATTGCCACCAGCGCGCTTCGAAAGTGCAGCAGAAAGAGAATGCAGACGACAGCGACAACAACACTTTCCTCAACAAGCTTTTCTTCAAGAGTAGCCACCGCACGGTCAACGAGCGCGCTTCGGTCATAAACGATGGTGTAGCTCACATCGGCTGGTAAGCCTTTCATGGCTTCATCGAGCCGCTTTTTGACATCGACGATCACTTTCTTGGCGTTGGCGCCAGAGCGTACCACGACAACGCCGCCAACGGTCTCCCCTTCGCCATTGAGTTCGGCAATACCTCTACGCATGTCTGGACCGAGCTGCACATTGGCAACCTGACCCAGCAGAATCGGCACCCCATTCGCACCCGCGCCGACTGCTACTTTCTTTAAATCCTCAATGGAATTGATGTAGCCGCGCACGCGTAAGACAAACTCCTTCTCGGCCATTTCGATAGCCCGTCCGCCCACTTCGCCGTTGCTTTTCTTGATGGCCATGCCAACGTCGGCGATAGCGAGATTGTAGGCCCGAAGCCTCGTAGGATTGACCGTAACCTGATATTGTTTCACAAAGCCGCCGATAGATGCGACTTCGGACACCCCTTCCACAGAGGTGAGCTGGTATTTTAGATACCAATCCTGCATCGAGCGGAGTTCAGCTAAGTTGCGCTGTTTAGAATTGATCGAATACATGAACGCCCAGCCAACACCAGTGGCGTCAGGACCCAACGACGGCGCTACGCCTTGCGGAAGCCGTGATGAGAGCGAGCTGAGATATTCAAGCACGCGGCTGCGCGCCCAATACAGATCGGTGCCGTCCTGGAAGATTACATACACAAAGGAAAATCCATAAAACGAGTAGCCTCGAACTACCCTGGCCCGCGGCACCGATAGCATTTTGGTCGTAATCGGGTAGGTGACCTGATCCTGAACTATCTGTGGCGCCTGGCCCTGCCACTCGGTGTAAATAATGACCTGCGTATCCGAGAGATCGGGGATCGCGTCCAGCGGAATATTGCGGAGTGCGTAAACGCCACCCAGGGCAAGCCCGGCCGTTGCTAACAGAACCATGAATTTGTTCTTAAGCGAAAAGTCGATGATAGCTCTGAGCATAACGAATCAATCGGTGTGTTGATGTTCCGTATGTTCCTCAGCAGCCGGCGTCGGGCTGGGCGTTGGAGGGAAAGGCTCGGCATTTGGACTGCCCGTGTTGGGGATCAGCGTCATTCCGCATATCGGGCATTTGCCGGCGTGATCGTATAGAATCGAGGCGTGCTCCGGCATTGGGCAGACAAAGCTCTTGGGAGCGGGTTCCGCCACAACGATCGGCTTTTCCGGTGCCTTCGAAGCCGGGTGCTTGTGTTCAGGGTTCGATACGGGTTGCGTTACCGGCTCCAGCATTTTCTGAATGGCCTCGCGCAGTTGGCTCTCCGAGTCGAGCATGAACTGACCCGAGGTGACGACCCGCTCACCCTCCTTTAAGCCGCTTAAAACCTGATAGGTATTGTTCTGGGCGCGCGGACCTATCGTGATGGCGCGCGGCTCAAATTTTCCACCCTCGAGCTCAACAAAAACCGTGTTCCTTTCGCCGCTTCGCAACACTGCCGAATCGGGCACAAGCAGCGTCGAGGGCTCCAGCTCCGCCTGGACTTGAACGGTGGCGAACATCCCAGGTTTAAGAAACAGGCCGGGATTGTGAAATTCCATGCGGACATGTGCCGTTCGCGTCTTGTCGTCCACGGTCGGATAGATATAAGTGATTCGGCCTTTGAATCTACGATCGGGCAAATAGGACAGGCCGACTTCCGCCTCTTGCCCGAGTTTCAGAAATGCCAGGTCTCCTTCCTAGACCTGTGCCTGCATCCAGACGAGACTGAGATCAGCCAGGCGATAGAGCTTCATCCCGGCTTCGACCATCTGACCCTGCACAGCCATTTTTTCCACCACAATGCCGTCAATCGGGGCGTTCACGCGCAGCGTCCGCTGCGGCGTTCGGGTCCGCTCCAGTTCAGCGATTTGGTCATCGGAGATGTCAAAGAGTATTAGTTTCTGCCGCGCGCTTGTTTTGAGTGCGCCTGAGCTGGACGCAAGCGCGATCACGTACTCATTCTGTGCGCTGTAAAGATCGGGCGAGTAAATGTCGAAAAGCGGTTCGCCTTTTTTTACCTGTTTGCCCGTAGCGTCCACATAAAGCTTCTCAATCCAACCGCGGAACTTCGTCGTCACGTCCGCGAGCGCGGTTTCGTTGTAGTCAATGACGCCGACCGTTCGGACCTCGCGTTGCAGTGGACCACGTGTGACTTCCGCGGTACGGACACCCATCGTTTGTACCGTCACCGGATCAACCGAAATCGCTGTGCTATTGTCCTCGCCCTCGTAAACCGGCACCATGTCCATCCCCATACTGTCTTTGCGGGCGACCTGGCTGATTCTCGCCGAGCATCATGGTGGATTTGTAGTACTTGACCTTGCGTGACTCCGAACCGCTCGGTTTCGAAGCCGGCTGACTTGTCGCGGCCTGATCAGACTTTTTTTCGGATCCAGCGTTTGACCTTTGTTTTGAACAGGAAGTCACTAACGTAATGGCCAGCAAGGCCAAAGGAATGCCGAATGCAATTCTACGCTTCATTTGGAAATATCCTTTCCACTTTGATCGGGCATTGGATTGCCCGTAATGGCCTGGAGCTCCGCAATCGCCACTTCGTGTTCCGTAAGGCGATTAAGCGCCATTGACTCATCCTCCTGGAGCGTGCGCCGGGCGGTAATTAGTTCCAAAAATCCGCCCGTCGCCGCCTCGTAAGCAGCGCGGCTCGCCTCCACGGTCTCGTTGGCCAGCGGGAGAATCTTGTCGCGGTAGAGTTCGTATTGGCTGCTAGCCGTTTGGATTTTCCGAACTTGATCCCGCACCAGGCCAAGCGCCTCGGTACGCATCGCGGCAAATTCGTGCTGAGCGTTCTCCAGGCTCTTGCGAGCTTCCAGCACTCCAGCGGCATACTTCTTCTGATTTAAGAAAGGCAGGGGAAAGGAAAACCCAAGGTCGAGTTCACTGACGGCTTGTCCTGCCTCGTTATAACGCTGCGCTTTGACATTAACCATCGGATCGGGGAACCCACTGGCGATGAGCGAGCTCGACCCCAAAACTGGCGACATTAACCATTCTCTGTGCGCGTTGTATCTCGGGGCGGTAGACCAGGGTGAGGGCCTGTTGTCTTTCCAAAGAGAACTTTTGCAGCGTAAATACCAGCGGTGCAGGCCGGCCCAGCTGGGCCTGCGCGGGCTGGTTCATCAAGACATTCAGCATTGATTGCTCTTCGGAAATTTGGCGCTGAATCTCTGCGCGTGTTTCCAGGAGCTTGGCCAAGTCGGTCTGGGCGAGAAGCACGTCGGACTGGGTACCGATCCCGGTTTCGTACCGGCTCTGGCTAATTTTAATAAATTGGTTGAGCAATTCCTCGTTGCGCCGGTTAACCTCCAGTTGCGCGTAGCCGTTGGCCAAGCGGCTGTAGGATGCTCGTACGCGAGAGACCACATCGAGCTCTGCGCGCCGGAACTCCTCGAATGCCGCTCCAGCCTCCGCAGTCGATGCCCGAGCCCGGCTGCGATTCTTTCCCGTGACGGGCAGCTCCTGCTCAATCATAAGGTCCTGATCCATGAATGGGTTCCTGGGGACATCAACAAAGCGCCCGGCCGTCGCATCATCGTCATCCGTCGCTTGAGCAGATTCTCAAAAGCCTCTCGGTAGATCGGGAATCCGCCAACCACGGCTCCGGCGAATGCCAGCCAATCCCGGTCCATGAATGGACGCCACCAACCGGTGAAGCTGGCGAGCACAATGACACCCATCAATCCGAGTCTCACGTATTCGCCGATTCCAGTTTCGTGGTTATGGCCATCGTAGTCGTGGCCGTGATGATCGTCATCATGATCGTGCTGCTCGTGACTAGGATGACCATGGTCGGGAATGCCCTCCGTGACCTGCGCACCAGAATCTATACTCGTAGTCTTCATGGTCTCCCTTCGGAACGCGACAAAACTCGTATGACATAATAAAACCCCCACAGGTTACCGCAATGTGCCAGACCGAGAATAAATCTTTCTTAATGTTTGTTGGCTATGCACGATTGGTTATCGGCTATCGGCTATTCCGCGAAGCGCCTGCGCTTCGCGCCGCGCTGTCGCCATTCGTTATTGACAAACGTTAGCGTTTCACCTTGAGATGAAGACGGAACCCGATGAAAGCCACAGTCGTTATACTGACACTTGTGGCCGGGGTGGCGGTTCATGTCGGGCGAGCCGGGCCACCATTCGTCACCGACGATCCCGAGCCGGCGGAGTATCAGCACTGGGAATTCTATCTTGCGTCTCAGATTGAACATGAATCGGGCGAGTGGTCGGGCACATCTCCCCATGTGGAAATCAATTATGGAGCGCTTCCGAATGTGCACCTTCATCTCATCGCTCCTTTGGCATTCAACGCCCCGTCTCATGGAGGCACCCAGTTCGGTTATGGGGACACGGAACTCGGGATAAAATATCGGTTTATTCAGGAAACGACACGCCTCCCGAAGGTCGGAGTGTTTCCGATTGTCGAATTACCTACCGGTGACGCGTCGCGCGGACTGGGGACTGGTCACGCCCAGGTCTTTCTTCCATTGTGGCTACAGAAGAGCTTCGGCCCTTGGACCACCTACGGCGGCGGAGGTTATTGGATCAATCCCGGCACCGACAACCGCAACTGGTGGTTTGTGGGTTGGCTGGTCCAACGCCAACTGACTTCGAAGTTGACCCTGGGCGCAGAGGTTTTTCACGAAACAGCAAAGGAAGCGGGCGGAGAATCCGACACCAGGTTCAACGTTGGCACCATCTTCGATTTCAGCGATACTTATCACCTGTTGCTTTCAGCCGGGCACACGCTCCAAGGGCCGAGCGGATTTCAAGCGTACGGGGCGTTCCAAATAACTTGGGGACCGAAGGAGGAAGCCGCCTCGTCCAAGAAGTGACACCATAGTCCGAATATCTCGCACTCCTTGGCAAGACGCTTACGGAGTGTCGTGCGTTCCGTACAGAGTGCGAGATATTCGGAATGACAAAAAGCAGATAGCAATTAGCAGATCTCTTTTAGATGCACTTGGAGAGGGGAGCCTTATTTGTTATCTGCGATTTGCTATTTGCTATCCTGGCTCGCTCACAAATCTCTGAAGATTTCTGAGCAAGCCAGGGTAACTGTCCGGTGTTTTTCAGCCGGTCATGAAGAGTCGCACGATCACCACCAACCCGAATAGCGCTCCGGCAACGGTGATCAACGCGCGCCTTCGAGGCGACCCTTTGCGTCCCAATGCATTCGCTACCGGGACGGCTCCGAACGCAAATATTGCGTAGACGAAATGCAATTCCTTGCGCGGGTGTACCCCGGCGACCAGCATCCCAAGTCCGCTTGCCGCAGTCACACCGAGTAACAAAAGCACCGCCGCAACCAGTCGTGCAGCCATCGCGCCCGGTTGACGGTTGAGCAGGGCACGCCTGCTCGCCTCGAACCCAACCAGGGCCATTACCAGGATACTAACCAGAGCCAGGAACCAGTGGAGCGCACTGCTCATGGTTTTGAGATCGTCCTCGTCCTCGTGCTCGTCCTCGAGGCTTTGGCGCATTCCGCGGAGAGCAGCACTGGCTGCGACCGTTTTGTGCCATCAGATAATCTTTTGGCGAAACAGAACCGTCGAGGACGAGGACGACGACGAGTACGAGGAGAACTCTTCAACTTCGGGATTAGGCTACATTCGACGGGCTCTGTTAGCCCGGCCCGGCCAAGGCATTCTGAATGACACCGACGACCATCACCAGCCAGAAGATCCCCATGGCTACAAAGGCCCACCCGCGCTTACGCCAATCGAACGCCTCGGCGAGATTACTCGGCTCCTGCTCGCTCCTATCCAGGAAGGGAATGGCCAATAGCGAGATCAACATTAGCGCCATTCCGATCATCGTTCCCCAAATGTCGGGCTCGATCCCTAGGTGCTCCCCGACAAAGACATTCATCCCGTGGGTCCAACTAATTGGAAAAGTCGGTTTGGTTCCCAGAAACCCGGGACCGTGGGTGGAGCCATAGAACGGTGACGAGGGCAAAAGCTGCGGAGCAATGCCCGCATCCCTCGGCACGAAAATAGCAATCAATAGCACGATGGCCATAATGATCCCGCCGTAGACGAGCCAGCCTCTCACGTGCTCACTGAAGGCTGCTGTCCGGCCGGTGGCTCGAAGCCAGAACGGAAGGGAGATCCCTTTCAGCCGGATGAGATAATAATGCCATACGATTAACAGCAGGAGCAGAATGGGAACGATCGCGATGTGGGCGGCATAGAACTGACCGAGCTTCAGAGTTGCGATTTCCACGTTCTTCAAATCTGCAAAGGTATATTGGAAAAGGCCCGCCAATCCAAACGCCTGAAGCATTTCGGACGCATGCCACGGGACAGCGAAACCCACCTCATCCCAGTGCAACGTTTCGCCGGTCAAGGACACCAGAAACGTTAGCCCGGCGAGCACCACTCCCACCAACCAGAGCCCCTGCTTCCCTCGAAGATAGCCCCCGC
Source organism: bacterium (assembly GCA_046727495.1). Classification (GTDB taxonomy): domain Bacteria; phylum Verrucomicrobiota; class Verrucomicrobiia; order Chthoniobacterales; family JAFAMB01; genus JBKPBY01. The sequence goes on from JBKPCS010000052.1 coordinate 6,649, forward strand.
TGAAGAAAACGCGCAGCATATGGACCATCACAAGTCCGAAAACCAGAAAGCCGTTCCAGTAATGGAAATTCAGGATGATCCTCCAAACCGGTCTCTGGAGCAGGTTCGCGGTGATCGAGTAAGCCCGAGCGGCATCCGGAGCGTACACCAAGGACAACAGGACACCGGTAGCAATCTCGAGCACGAGCGAAATCGCAAGAACACCGCCTAAGAGATACCAGATGCTGTTCGTTTCCACCGGGATCATGTAATCCCGGATGAGCTGGGCAATCCCGAACTGGTCTTCCAGTCCCCGCCACAGGCCGTTGCGGGACGGCCCGCCTTTAGCGTCTCGGTTCACAACAGCAATATATGCAATAGCGATTGGCACTGCTTCAAGCCTTATCCGCTATTATTATCGGATTTCGTTATCGCTAGACTTGATCAGCGCTTACTCGATCAACTCATGAAAGAGCTCGCGTACCTTGCGCTTGGCAGCAGCGAGCGCTCTTTTGCCTTCCTTGGTTGCGGAATACTCACGCCAGGCACGCCGCCCGTCACGTTTCACTCTGACGGAAAGAAAGCCTTTCTTTTGCAGACCATGCAGCAGCGGATAAATCGTGCCCGGACTTATCTCATAACCATGCCGCCGCAGCTCTTCAATCATCCAGAAACCCACCAAGGGCCTCTGCGTGGCGTGGTAGAGAATGTGCAGCCGTATAAAACCACTGAGAAACTCGCGGTAATCAGCGTCCTCAGGTTTTCTGCTTCGAGGTTTCCGGCGCATTTCGGGCCATCGTGCCTGACAACCGGCGCTTTGCCAATAGCCGATAGCCGGTGATTGGTGATTGGTGATCAGTGATTGGTAGGGCGAGGCCGAGCCGCACCCGGGGGGCGTAGTCAGTAACCAGTAATCGGTAATCACTTAATCGCGGATTGCCGAATAGCGATTACCGATTAGTGATTACCGGCAGCCGAGCCAGCGGCGCGGCTCGGCCGGAGCCTCGCCCTACCATCTTGGGCAGACACGTCCACTTCGGTTATTGGCTATCGGCTATCGGCTATTCGCGAAGCGCCAGCGCTTCGCGCCTGACCATTGCCATCTCAGTCCGGCACTCACCGACCATGGTTCCTCGAAACCGAAAACCTGTCATCCTTGTTCGAGGCCTGAATGAAATCGACCCTCCGGCGAGAATGAGCGGCCGGTCCAAACCCGGCGGAACGCTTCCGCGATGGGAGTAATCAGCAAATCGAGCATCTCACACTGCGGCCCGGAAAATTCGTCGCGCTGGGCGGGGGTTATCAGGATATCGATTAATGCGGAACAGGACCAGACCACCCAGCGGATCATGGCCATTCCCCTCAAACGATTTGCCCGTCCTCTGCTCGGCTTTCTTTCGCAGAGCGAAATGCAGGCACTCTTGCAAGCCATGGACAATTCCTGGAGCGGACGGCGCGATCATCTGCTCTTTCTTTTTCTCTATAACACGGATCAAGGTGCTGCGGATGAAAGATTCTGAAAACACGACGCCATATTTTTTCTCGCAACCGTGCTTTCAGTGCGACAACCCGCCTTGTACAAAGGTTTGTCCGGTAGATGCGACCTTCAAGCGGCAGGATGGCGTGGTGTTAATTGACAACGATCGCTGCATTGGCTGCTGGTTTTGTATGGCTGCGTGCCCGTACGGAGCGCGAAGTTTCAATTGGGGATATCCGCAGGAGCCGCCCGAAGCCGAAGCAACGGCTTACTCACCCGAACGCGGTTATCCGCGAAAAATTGGCACGGTTGAAAAGTGCGACTTCTGCCCGGACTTGGCAGTGGAAGGTAAGCTACCGCCATGCACGGCGATCTGCCCAATGGGAGCCATTTATTATGGCGACGAGAATGAAGACGCGGTTACCAACGGCCTAGGCCAAACAGAGCGATTATCGAAGCTGCTGCAAGACCGCGCCGGTTATCGGCATCTTGAAGAGTTAGGGACAAAGCCGCGCGTTTACTACCTGCCGCCGAAGGAACGAGCCTACCCGCCTCCGACTGAGACGAAGAATGAGTGAGTCTATCCATCCGAGCCAAGCGCCAGAGCCTTCTGCCGAGCCGGGGTCCAGCCCAACCGGCCGGGATGCGAGCGCTATCGAGACCGAACTTATCGGCACCTTGGGACCGATGCCGACCTGGCTGAAATTGATTGTGGTAGCGTTGGGCGCGATTGTTGTAGCAGGCTTAGCTGCATGGATTCATCAACTGCGGCTGGGTTGTCGGTAACCGCGATGACTGACTACTTTTCGTGGGGAATCTACATCATCAATTTTGTTTTTTTCATTGGCATCAGCATGGCTGGAACGCTGATCTCCGCGATCCTCCGGCTCACCGGCGCTGAGTGGCGACGCCCAATAACACGCATGGCCGAAGGTATTACGGTCATAGCGCTCCTGCTGGCCGCTTCCATGATCATCGTGGATATGGGGCCGGCCTGACCGGTTATCGCACATTTTTGTCTACGGCAGATTGCAGTCACCGATTTTGTGGAATGTCTTGTCATTGGCTACCTATCTCGTCGGCAGCGTGTTGTATCTGTATCTGGCGCTCATTCCAGATCTCGCGATTCTGCGTGACTGTGGCGCCGCGTTCCCGCGCTGGCGGCATTTGCTTTATACAACGCTCGCCATTGGCTGGAAGGCGCTCGCCATTGGCTGGAAGGGGACGCCGGAGCAGCACCGCCGGCTCGAGCGGGCAATCTCGGTAATGGCCATCGTCATTATTCCGGTGGCCATTTCGATTCATACCGTCACCGCCTGGCTCTTCGGAACGACGCTTCGTCCAGGTTGGCACAGTACAATCATTGGGCCAGATTTTGTCGTTGGCGCGCTTTACTCTGGAACCGCCGCCGTGCTTACGACGATGGCGCTCTTTCGATGGATGTTTCGCCTGGAGAGATTCATCACGATCGAGCATTTCCGGAGACTCTCACTGGTCTTGTTGGTTTCGTGTGCAGCCTACACCTATTTTGTCGTTAACGATATTTGGGACCTGGATATACGGGCAACTAATCCGCGAGGAGAACTTTCGCGAAAGAATCAGCAGCGCGGATCTGGCAAAAGCGCTTGCCTCATAAACGGGGACCCGCTCTCCGAAGTTGTAGCGCTCGTTCGGCAGTCTCGTGCGTACCAAGACTACTACCTGGCTTTTACCAAGGCTTTGAAACTCCCTTTAGAACTTTCTTCGGTCAACGAGAACGGTCAGGCCAAAAACGTCTGCGCTAAGGCCGTAAATCCATTTTGCGCAATTCTAGCTAAGGCACAAGAAATTTGCGCGTCGTGTCCGCAGGTTCATCGTAGTCTTAGCTACTCAAACATCTACGAAACGCAGACCATTCGATGCTTTACCGGTTTCACCATCACGAGTGTACCGGTGACACTGGACGACCAGGTCATCGGGTTCCTACAAACCGGAACGTTCTTGCGCAACCCAAATGCTGAGAGATTCCGGAAGATCGCGAGCCGGCTCACTAGTCTCGGCGTTAAGGTAGACTTTTCCCGGCTGGAAAATGCTTATTTTAATTCCCGAGTAGTGCCGCCTGATTCGTATCGGGCGATAGCGCGGCTCTTGGGGACTTGTGTGCTACTCACCTTGACACAATCGCCGGCGAGATCGCGGTGCAGCAGTGCCATCAAGATCCACCGCTGATTAAACGGGCCAAAGAATATGTTGCCAGCCATCTTTCCGATCGGATCAAACTCGGCAAGATCGCTCGCGTCCTCAACGTGAGCCCGTTCCACTTTTGTCGAACGTTCAAACAGGCTACAGGCCAAACGTTTGTGGAGTATTTGAGCCGGGTCCGAGTCCACAGAGCCAAGATGCTGCTGCGGAGCAATGGCTTACGCATCAGCGAGATAGCCTATGAGATAGGCTTTCAAACGCTCACGCATTTTAACAGAACATTCCGCAAGCTGGCCGGCTGCTCGCCGACGGAATACCGATCCCGGTCGATTGCACCGGGAATGCAGGGAAAGGGTACGATTAAAGGCCGCTGATCGAAATCGCGCGAGGTGAAGACCGCGCTGGCGCCGGTCCGGAACGGCGATCCCGCAAGAAATGTAAAAAAACCGCAAGTTACGCGGAGCGAGAATCCGCTCACAGAGGCAACATGGATCTCGGTCGCAAAAAGAAGAGTTTCTCGAGCTCTAGAAAGGCAACAAGAAACATGAACCGCAGATTGTTAACTATGGCGACAATAACCGGTGTGTTTGTTTTTGCTGTTGCCGTTTTGGCAGCGGAGGAATGGAAAGCGCCGGCGCGCGCCGTTGCGAAAAAAAACCCAGTTCCTGCCGATGCGACTTCTATCGGAAGAGGCAAGGCGGTGTATGCCGAATGTTTGTCCTGTCACGGAAGCCGCGGAAAGGGCGATGGCCCAGCGGCAGCTAGCTTGGGAACCAGTCCGGGTGATTTGACCAAGCTCGGGGGAGAAAGCGATGGCTCGCTTTTTTGGAAAATCACTGAAGGCAAAAAGCCGATGCCTGGATACGGCCAAAAGCTTTCCGAAGCGCAACGGTGGGATGCAGTTAACTACATTAGAGGCCTACGTTAGAGGCCTTGCCGCAAAGAAATGACGGCTAACCAATTGCGAGTTGAGCCAGCACTGAAAAGATTTGCTCTTGCAATCGCAGCATTGGTGTTCGCGGCAGCGGGTAATCTCAGCTTCGGTCAAAGTGATACCCTATATTTCGCGTGCAGAATACGACAAACTGAAGGCGGAGCACGAGGAACTCAAGGAGGAGATGGCAGCGCTCAAGGCGCAGATGAAGGAGGTGATGAAGCAGCGTGCTCCCGTGCAAGTGCAGCCAACGTTGAAACCAGTCACGCCGACAGGCCAGTCGGTCGAAGAGCTGACGGCTGAAGTCAATACTCTGAAGCAACAGGTCGAGGAGACAATTCCTGGAAGCACAAGGTTTCTTCTCACGGGGACGCGAGCGCAACCTTTACTGCTAAGCACGGAGAGCATCCGTTTTATGATGCAGAATTCAACCCGCTTTTCGTTTGGAAACTGGGCGACAAACTTCTGTTTGAAAGCGAGCTGGAAATCACACTCCAAAACGGCGACACACACGTGGAGCTGGCCACTGCAGAAATGTCCTACGTCCTCAACGACTACATGACCATTGGGGCAGGAAAATTTCTCAACCCCATGAACTATTTCGATGAGCGGCTCCACCCGCAGTGGATCAACAAATTGCCGGACAGGCCACTGGCGGTCCACGACGGCCTGCTTCCCGAGAGCGAATTAGGCAGGCAGGTGCGCGGTGTTATTCCTATCGGCCCGACCAAGCTCGAATACGCAGCCTTCGTCGCGAACGCGCCGGATCTGGTAACAACTCCCTCTAGTCCGCCCGACTTGTCGGATGTTGGCACGCTGGATTTCGATAATTTCAGTAACCACGGCGGCCACATTGCTGTCGGGGGACGCCTTGGCTTGCTGCCAATTCCAGGATTGGGAATCGGTTATGGGTTCCAGACCGCCAGTGTCGGTTCGGGCAAGTCTTCCGTCCGCGCCTTGCTGCAATCAGTCGATTTCAGCTATGTCCGCGATTCCGATTTACTGAAAGGGTTGCTCAACCTGCACGCTCAATGGGTGTGGTCGAATGTTGGACGCAAAGTCTACGACCCGGATGGAAGTCAGGGCTTTGGGCCGTTGACGTTCAACAACAATCGCAACGGCGGTTATGCGCAGATCTCTTACCGGCCAACGAAATTGGCCAATTCATTCTTGAGAAGACTCGAGCCCGTCTTCCGGTTCGATATCTTAAGCAAGCCGGAACCCCGGTTGGATTTGACGAGCGCCGATACACGCTGGGACTGGATTATTGGATTTTTCCCTTCACGGCTCTCAAGGTGGCGTACGAGTTCGATGAAAAAACTGGCACTGGCAGGGACCAGAATGCCTTCATGCTACAAATGGTGACCCTTTTCTGAGATCAATACGGGAAAGCTCTGATGAAAATCAAAATGGAGTCATTTCTAGCCGGAGCGTTTCCGATCATTCTGATAGCGGTCGGGATGCTGCTCGACGCTTCCTCGACCGCGGCGGGACCGCCCGCCACAGTACCGTCACCCACTACGGAAGCGCCGGCGGGCAAGGGCGGCGCTCAACTCTGGTCCGAAAACTGTGCAATGTGTCACAACCTCATACCGTCCTCAAGTTACAGCGGCGCAGAATGGGATGTAATCATGCTTCACATGAGGTTAAGGGCTAATCTCACGCCGCAGGAGCAGCGGGCTATCCTCGAACTTTTGAGGTCGGGAAGCTGAGCTATCAGGAGGCCGTCACGTCAGACCTCGTTTTTTTCTAGCTCTGTCGGCCTATTCTTTGTTAGGCTTGTTTAGTGTTAGTTTACATACTGTTAGTTCGATTTGCTTCCTTTAGCTGATCATTGTTGACGACGAAAAAGGGTAGAAATAAAATGAAAAAGAATATAACCATGTTGCTAGTCGTGTTAACGTTGCTGCTCGCGGGCTTATTTGTTGGCGCCTGCTCGTCCAACACTGGCCAAGGGACGCACCAAATGGGATCGGCACCAATGAGTAATGCGAAGATGCCGGGAAAGGTGCCTACCCCCACGCCGAAGCCGTAGCCTACCTGCGCAATCTTACCTGCACAACAAAGTGCGCAGTTCGCTGCGAACGGAGTTTTTATCCCAACATTCCCTGGACTGTAGACGCGAGCGTATTAAGCTGGAATGGTTTCGGAAGAAATGCGAATGGGGCGGCGAGGCGAACATCAGTTTTGTGAGTCGACATAAACAGGACCTTGGCATTCGGCTGAACACGCTGCAGCCAGGTTGCAAGATCTTCGCCACGCATCCGTGGCATCTCGACGTCAGTAATCAAAAGATCTACAGATAGACCCGGAGTTTTGGCGATCATGGCTCGTGCCTCATCCCCCCCGGCGGCAGTAAGTACTTTGTAGCCAAGTGCGGCGAGCTTGGTAGCGATCAATTCGCAGACGCTGGCATAGTCGTCGACCACTAGCACTGTCGGCGATGTCGACCGAATCGAGTTTTCCATATGAGGTAAAGCATTCTTTCGCCGCCATCTGATAGACTGTATTCGCTACGCTCAGATGTTCGACAAAGTAACGCAGCGCTAGAATAACCATAGTCAGTCTAGCTCACAATTGGGAAAGACCTGTGTCTGCGGTTAGGGAATCCGCCGAGCGACTGTAGGTAGTTTACCTAAAGCCCCCCTCTGCAAGAGCTGTCAACACGCTACGGTTCTCGCGTCCGCTGTTATCGCTCGAGGATCTTACTTCTGATTACCTGCGTTCCAACGTGCAGCGTAGGAAATGAGCTCGGCTGTAGTTTTGATCTTCAGCTTGTCTTTTATATTGGCCCGATGCGCGTCAACTGTCTTTGCGCTTAAATAAAGCCGCTTCGCGATTTCATGGGCGGAGAGCCCTTGACCAATCAATTCGAACACTTCGAACTCGCGATCGCTGAGTTGCTCAACTGGTGACCCTATTTGTGACGAAGACCTGCCAGATAGTTGTTCCAAAAAATGTGCAGACATCTCTTCGCTGACATAAATTCGGCCATTCAGAACAGCGCGGATAGCTTCAACCATCTTAGCTGCACCAGCATGTTTGGGAACATAGCCTCGCGCTCCCGCGCGCAGTACTCTTTCGACGTAGAGTGATTCGTCGTGCATGGAGATAACCAACACAGGTAGATGCTCGTGAAGCGCCCGGATGTCTTTAATCAGCTCCAGGCCGCTTTTGCCGGGCAGTGAGATATCGACTAGAGCCAAATCTGGTTTCGTTTTAGCGATCGCTTCCAGAGCTTGCTCCGCGTTGTGTGCTTCAAAACAGACGGTCCAACCCGGTTGATGTTCTATCAGAGTTACCAATCCTTGGCGTGTCATTGGATGGTCATCGACGATGAGAATCCGGGATTTGGCGTTCTGTTTTTCCATTGCGCTCATTTGATATTGATATCGAAAACGCAGGTCACTTCCGTGCCTCGTTCAGCTCCGGGTGTAATTTGTAGCGAAGCCCCGATCATGTCGGCGCGGTATTGCATGATGCGTAGACCCATTCCGCTACTCTTTTCCGTATTCGCAGGGAATCCAACGCCATTGTCTATTATCTTTAGCGTGGCCCGATGCCCAGACCTGTCGAGGGTAAGACGGACGGAGTTCGAGTGGCCATGCTTTACCGCATTTGTGATTGCCTCCTGAGCGATTCGATAGAGTTGCACTGCCTTCGTATTGTCCATAACCAGTACATCCTGGGAACAGTCGAAGCTACAGTTGATACGAAAAAGCGCTGCGGTGTTCAATGCAAGTTCTCGAAGGGCAGACATCAAACCGTTGGCTTCCAAATTGACTGGTGACAGCCCGCGCGCCAGCATCCGCGCTTGCAGCGTTCCTTGACGGATCAACTCCGCGATGGCTTCTGCTTCTTTCCTAAGCTTAGAGCCTTTTTCCAGCTTTTCCGCGAACACGGATGTTGTGTATTGCAGTCCGATCAAATGCTGACAAAGCCCGTCGTGGAGATCTTGTCCTAATCGGCGTTGTTCTCTGCCGCCGGCGTCTAACAACTCTTCTTCAAGTTGTCTCCGACCAACAGCAGTTGCGAGAATAGAGGCGACCGATTGAAGAAAGTGGACATCGTCTCCACCGAAAAATCGTTTTTGTCTAGTGTACGCGCCCAGAACTCCAAATGGGCTGCCTGGGCGATGGATCAGCACAGTAACTCCACTGACAATGTCGTGTTCCAACTGGAGCGGTGAGGCATGGAATCGAGTTTCGGATCGTAAATCCTCGACCACTACTGGAGCGTGGGAAAGCAAGGTGTAACCGGCTTGTGAGTCACGTCCGGTCGACAAAAACGTGTTCCCGACGACCCCGTCTTTCCATCCGGCTCCTGTCGAAAGAATGAGTTGGTCATTCGAAAGCAACTCAAACACGCCGCAGTATTCAGTTCCCAGAATTTGGGGAACCAGAGCCACAGTATCGTTGAGCAGAACGGCGAGTGAGCGACCTTCCAAGGCGTGCTGGCCAAGTTCCGCCACAGCTCGCTGCTGCTGAGCGCGGCCTTCAGCGGCTGCCACTGCCGTCATTCTTTCGAGAGCGAGAGCTTGCTGTGATTCAAAATCGGCAGCTGTGCTCATGGCTGCGCTGAGTAGACCACCCATCAGTAGAAGCGTCCGCTCATCTCTGGGGCCAAACGCCTTAGGGGCCGCGGATAGAATACTAAAAGCCCCAACTGCGACACCGCTATGGAAGAGAGGAGCCACAACTACGGAGCGCCAGCCAAGACGGCGATACCCTTCGCTTAATACTTGTCGGTCTGTTTCGGTGTCGTCTGAGCGTAGAGTCTTCCCAGTTCGGATGCACTCGTGCGCCAGGCTAACAAGAAGAGCTTGCGGAATGCCGGGCCGTGTCGTCGGAGCATCAATTCCAGCTCGCCAGGACAATTTGCCGTGCTCGATGAGCTCGATGCTCACTCGGTCCGCTTCCGTCAACTGCTGCGCCTTGCTGACTATCAAGGTCATTGCGCCATTTAGATCGCGTCCCGCCAGAGCCAGATCTTGCTGAGTATCGATGATGGCGGACAATCGAGCAGCCTCCTCCCGCAAAGATTCATTGGCTTGCGTTAACTCAGCCGTGCGCTGCTCGACTCGGACTTCCAATTCTTGCCGCGCTTTCTCGAGCGCTTCTTCGATCTTTTTTCGTTCGGAGATATCGCGTACAACGGCGACGAACAATTTATGATCGCCTAGCTCCCAAGGGCTCAGCATGATGTCCACTGGGAATTCTGTGCCGTCTTTTTTCCGGCCGTAAAGTGCGAGGCCGGCGCCCATCGGCCGCCGCCGCGGATCATGAACATATTTTGCGCGGTGGCCAACGTGACCCTTTCGAAACCTTTCCGGTATCAGGACCTCAAGCGGTTGGCCGAGCAATTCACTGGCGGAGTAGCCAAACATTAGCTCTGCCTGGCTATTCAAGATTGCGATCAATCCATCGGCTCGAACTGCACAAATTGCGTCGGGTAATGCATCAAAAAAATCGCTGAATACCTTCTCAGAGGAAGCAGCAACGCTCGTCATTTTGCCCTTGGATGAAAGGGACTCTAGCCTAACGATGGAGAGATTACGAACGAATTCACTGGGCAGTGGGTTCCTGTCGTGTCGACCGTCCAGCGTCTAGCATCGGCCGTGCGCGAGCTACACATCGTTCTGGGACACACCAGTGATCCTCCGGCTGAACGAATGAGGATGAAGGGAGCGAGCAGCTGCGAACCAGGCTCGGGAACCTGCCTTTTGCCAAGCAAGGGGTGCAGTTGGCCAAGGAGCGTGCAGTTAGCTTTTGGGGAAGAGCTATGCTGAAGCAACAAAGAAAGAGGCAGAAATGAAGGTGTTGTTAGAAGCTCCGGTAAAGCGGACTAAGTTCCGAAAACTGACCCCCCAGCGATTAGCGCAGCAGCGCAAGAAGCTGTTGGAGCTTCGCGCTGCGCTATCCAAGAGAATTCAGCGTCTGACAGGAGAGGCTCGTGAAGAGGTGCCGGTTTACAGCCTGCACATAGGGGATGCCGCCACAGACAGTTTCGACCGGGACCTGGCTCTTGGTCTGGCAAGTTTTGGGCAGGCGGCGCTGTACGAAGTGGACGCCGCTTTAAAACGCATAGAAGACGGCACCTACGGGATATGCGAACGAACAGGTAAGCCGATCCCGCTCGCCCGACTGGTCGCGATTCCCTGGGCTCGCTATTGCATTGGCGCAGAAAGAGAAATTCGCAGCGAACTCTATCCACATCTTGGCGAATTGAAAACCATCAGACCAGAGGCCACGCGAATTCTGGATTCTCAAACTGTGGCGTCTAACGAATGGATTGAGGATGGGGCGGGGAACTGAACGCCGACATCGCCGACATCGCCGTCAACGAAACGCGTTCCCGGCGTTAACAGATGCGGGGCAGCTGTTCGCCGCTCAATAAGTCGAGGATTCTGCGAGCGCCGATCGAGCTCTGAAGCGTTACGAGTCCGGGGGACCCTGAAGTTACGGTGCCAATTTTAGTAGAGTTGGCACCAAGGGGATGACTCCGCATGATTTGAAGCGCACGTCCTGTTTGGGCAGCATCAATGAATGCAACAAAACGGCCTTCATTTGCGACATACAAAGGGTCGAGTCCCAAGATCTCGCAGGCTCCGCGAACTTCTTCTTTTACCGGGATGGCCATCTCGTCAATGTCGATCTGCAATTCTGCTGCCTTGGCAATCTCGTTCAAAGCGCTTGCTAGTCCACCTCGGGTCAAATCCCGTAAACAATGGAGTTGGACCCCTTCGTTGATAAGCGATAGCACCAGGTGGTTGAGTGGAGCGCAATCGCTCTCGATAGTAGTCTCGAATTGAAGCCCTTCTCGGACGGACATGATTGCAATACCGTGGCGACCAAGGTCTCCACTCAGAAGTAACGCGTCGCCGGATCGAATGCTGGAAGGGGCAATTATCATCCCATGATCCATAACACCGACGCCAGAGGTATTGATGAAAAGCTCGTCACCTTTTCCTTTGTCGACCACTTTGGTGTCGCCAGTCACGATCTGAACCCCAGCATTTGTAGCCGCGTCTTTCATCGACTGGATAACTCGCAGCAGCGTTTGCATTGATAATCCTTCTTCAAGGATAAAGCTGGTGCTGAGGTAGAGCGGGCGCGAGCCGCACATCGCGAGATCATTCACCGTTCCATTGACGGCTAATGTACCGATGTCGCCTCCGGGAAAAAATAGTGGTCGCACAACATAAGAGTCAGTTGTGAAGGCCAATCGATGATCGTTCAAGGATATCAGCGCCCCGTCATGTCGTTGTCCAAGCGTCGGATTATCGAAAGCCGGCCTGAACGCATTCTCCAAGAGGTGTTCCATTAGGCGGCCCCCGCCACCGTGTGCTAGCAGCACCTGAGGATAATCTTGCAACGGAATCGGACAGCTAGTGTTCATGAGCGCTCTGTCAGCCGGTAACGATAGTAGGCAGCGCACGCCCCTTCGCTGGAAACCATCGTCGCCCCCAGTGGGTGCTCGGGCGTACAGCGGGTGCCAAAAGCTGGGCATTCGTGAGGCTTCTTTACTCCCTGGAGGACCAGGCCGCTGATACATTCTCCCGATTCCTGCGCCGTATACGCCGCTACGCCAAAGCGGCGTTCCGCATCGAATTCTGCGTACTTCTTCCGAAGAGTGAATCCGCTCTTCGGAATCTCGCCTACACCCCGCCATTTGCGAGGAACGACGTCGAAGACTTCCTGAATTAGGCCCTGCGCTGGCTTGTTCCCGGTTGACCGTACCGAACGAGTATATTGATTTTCAACCTTCGCTTCTCCGCGCTCCAACTGCTGGATACACATATAGACGCCTTGCAAAATATCGAGCGGTTCGAAGCCGGTAACAACAATTGGCACATGATACTTCGCCGCGATCGGCACGTATTCTGTATACCCCATGATCGTGCAGACGTGACCCGCCGCGAGAAAACCCTGCACCCGATTTATTGGTGAAGAGAGAATTGCCTCCATAGCTGGTGGGACCAAAACGTGAGACACTAGTAATGAAAAGTTTGGTAGTCCCTCCCGATAAGCCTGGTAAACAGCCATAGCGTTCGCGGGCGCCGTTGTTTCGAATCCAACGGCGAAAAAGACGACTTGCGCATCCGGGTTTTCGCGCGCGATTTTGACGGAATCGAGAGGCGAGTAGACAATGCGGACATTACCGCCGGCCGCTTTTACTGCGAACAAATCCTTTTCTGTTCCGGGTACTCGCAACATATCGCCAAAAGAGCAAAAGATCACATCTCGACGGGACGCGATCTCGATCGCTTTATCGATCAATTCGACCGGAGTTACGCAAACCGGACAACCGGGTCCGTGCACGAGTGTGATTCCTTTGGGCAAGAGCGCATCGATACCGAATTTGACAATCGCGTGAGTCTGGCCACCACACACCTCCATGATGGTCCAAGCGCGTGTTGCTTCCTTTGCTATAGCCGCGGCAAAGCGCATAGCGGCGGATCTATCTCGAAACTCGTCGATGTACTTCACGGCCTGCCAGTAGATCCTTCCTTTAGTTCTCCAAGTTCCCCCATCTGCGTCAAGTAGTCGAAAACGCGGTGAGCTTCCTCTTCGTCCAGAGTGCTAATAGCGAAGCCCACGTGCACTATGACGTAGTCACCAACGCCGGCGTCAGGCGTGTAGGCGAGATTCACCTCTTTCACGATTCCGCCAAAACTAACGCGCCCGGTGCGAAGGAGTGGGTCATCGCCAACAACGCTCAAGATCTTTCCTGGAACTGCTAAACACATGGGGAACCTTCTTTAGTCAAACGCCAGGCAACCGCAACGCTCTGGCCAAGTGCAATGCCTCCATCGTTGGGAGGGATTCGCTGATGCCAATAAGGAGCAAACCCTTGCTCGCGCAGGCGGAGCACTGCTCTTTCAATAAGATACTTATTTTGAAAGCAGCCGCCACTAAGGACGACCCGTGTCTCTTGTACCCGCTGGGCAAGAGTAACAATCGATTCGACTAAGGTGTTGTGGACTTTCGCCGCGATTACCCTGGTAGCCGTTCCGTTGAGCTTCTCTTCGATGAGCTGCCGAATCATTGGCTCCCAGTCGATAGCGTTACCCGCGAAACTCAAGGGATAGCATCGGTCGGTTTCGATCCCGTCCAACGCCCACTCGAGTTCTGATGCTGCTTGGCCCTCATAAGATGCTACTTGCCGAGTTCCGATGAGCGATACAATCGCGTCGAAGAGCCGGCCAACGCTTGTTGTAAAAGGCAGGTTGAGTTTCCGCTGAATCATCGTTCGCAAAACCGACAACTCGGTCGCCGAAAATGCGCGCAGCGGAGGAAGGTGCCTCATCTGGAATGTTGAATCGCCAAAGATCTGGTAAAGCAGCCCCAAAGCCGCACGGCGCGGCTCCTTGATTGCCGCTTCTCCACCAGGCAATCCGAACTTGCGAAAATGCCCAACCCTTTCAAACCCGGATCGAGTGACTCGAAGGAACTCGCCCCCCCAAATCGTTCCATCGACGCCGTAACCGGTCCCATCCCAGGCTACACCGAGAACCGGAGGACTTAACTCGTTCTCTGCCATGCA
>JBKPCS010000053.1:0-4365 GCA_046727495.1 bacterium
CGACCAAGATTCGGTTTTCGCCATGCAGCCGGCTATAAACCTGGCCATCCATGTCATAGACCCAGGATCGTTCGGGAATCTTGCCAACTTCTTTCAGATCGAAAGTGAGCGACCAGGCAAAGTAATAGCAACCTACCAGGGCCAGGCAAAGGGCTCCTGAAATCCCGAGACCGATCAGAAGCCGATAGGCGAAGGTATGCTTTTTGGAACGCCCCTTGCTCATGCGAAGCGATATCGGTTGCGAAGCACCATATTAGTAAAACCCTACGATTTAACTATCCCCTCGCAACAGATCCGGTCGTTGTTGTCTGGTCTTTTCCCGAGCCATAGTTTCCCTCCACTGGCGAATAGCTGCGTGATTTCCCGAGAGCAGAATTTCAGGAACTTTCCATCCGCGGAAGTCCTGGGGCCGCGTATACTGCGGATACTCTAGGAGCCCTTTCGAGAACGATTCGTCATCGGGAGACGTTCCTTCGCCCAGCACTCCGGGAATCAATCGGGCGATTGCATCTACGACAACCGCGGCCGCGATAGCTCCATTGGTAAGAACATAGTCGCCGAGCGAAATTTCTTCGTCTACCAGGTGCTCAGCGACGCGATGGTCAACCCCCTCATAGTGGCCGCAAACAAAAATCAGATGTTGTTTTTGGCTCAACTCCTGGGCCTTAATCTGGCTGAAACGCTTGCCTCCGGGCCCTAAGAGAATTGTATGGGATTCCGGTGTGCGGATTGCTTCTACAGCCGCGAAGATCGGTTCCGGTTTGAGAACCATACCCGGTCCACCGCCGTACGGTGGTTCATCGGTCACATGATGTTTGTCGGTGGCCCAATCCCTGATATTCAGACAACGGACCTGAATCACCTGGTTCTCTTTAGCTTTTTTCAGGATGCTTTCGCTGAAAGCCCCCTCACAAAGCTTCGGGAAAAGGGTCAAAATATCGAACCGCGTCACTAGCCCGCTTCTTGCACCAAGTGTTGATTGAGCGCAAGCCCTACAGCTGTGCGCGATGCTCGCGTTCAAGGGGAAGAACCGATAACCGAAGAGGGAAGACCGCCAACCGATAACCGCAGGCTGAAAGCCTGCGCCTGGTCGGGGCGACACGATTTGAACGTGCGACCTCCTGCTCCCAAAGCAGGCGCTCTACCAAGCTAAGCTACGCCCCGGTCTGTAAGGAGCGCCAATATTAACGAACATGTTCAAATTGCCTAATGGTTTTTTTGGGGTGGTGAGAAGGGGAGGAGACCAGTGGGTGGGGAGTGAAGCCGCCCAGCACCATTTTGAAGTCAATTCACACTACCGGATATCCCTCGGGTTTTCAAAATGGTCCTGGGCGACCCTACCGGTCATGGAGCGTGGCAAGCGCGGAAACAGAGTTGTTGAGGCTGAGGTCGTAACGCAATATTCTCCAGGGCCGCTTTCCAGCCGTACCAAGATGAGTTCCCAATCTGAATACTTGATCGTTTCCGCCTCGTTGAGTCCCACCAGTAGAAGCCGGGCGCTGGCTAATTACCTTGCCGATTGTTACCGGACGAAATCGATAGCGGTTGCGGTGGTTGACTTGCGGGACTCTCCATTGCCGTTGTGCGATGGTGATAGCGCGTACGGGCATCCGTCCGTGGCAGCCTTGACTCAGGCAATTTCTGATGCCCGGGTGATCATCGTGGCTGCGCCGATTTATAATTTTGACGTCAGCGCGGCGCTGAAAAATCTGGTCGAATTAACTGGCGACGCTTGGGAGGACAAAATCGTTGGTTTTCTCTGTGCGGCGGGAGGCGTGAATAGTTACATGTCGGTAATGGGCATTATCAACAGTCTGATGCTGGATTTCCGTTGCCTGATAATTCCACGGTTTGTCTACGCCACTGGGAACGATTTTGAAGATGGGCAGCTGATTTCCAATGCTGTCAAAGAACGGATTCAAGAGTTCGCGACGATATCCACTCAAATTCGCAATGGTTGATGCTTGATTCCTGTGCGCTGACAGGCGCTAATAGCAGAGCGATTGCTCACCTGGGTGAGCGATTGCTCAATTTATGGGACAGCTGTCACCTAAGCAGGAAGAGAAGCTCGACCTGGCGGCGCGGGCGGCCTGGTTATATTACGTCGCCGGCAATACCCAGAACGAGATCGCTCGGAAGCTGAAAATATCTCGCCCGGCGGCTCAGCGGCTCGTTGCGCTGGCGCTCGAACAAGGAATCGTGAAAGTTCGAGTGCACCACAGCGTTGCAGGCTGTCTCGAAATAGCCAGAAAGCTGCAGCAAACCTACGATCTCGATTACTGCGAAGTCGTACCGTCCACCACGGATGGGTTCAAAGGGATCCTGCGAAAGATCGCCGTTGCAGGAGCGCAGCTGATGGAATCATTCCTCAGCCGAACCGAGCCAACGATCGTTGCGTTAGGCTCTGGGCGAACTGTGAAAGCTGTTATTGAAGAGCTGTCCGACGTAGACAGGCCGCAGCATCGGCTTGTCTCGCTCGTAGGGACTATTGCCCAGGATGGTTCGAGTAACCCATATGATGTCGCGCTCCGGTTGGCGGAAAAAACCGGAAGCAAGTACTTCTTATTACCCGCTCCTCTGATCGCCGATTCCGCCGATGAGCGGAAGCAGTGGTGTCATCACCGCCTGTATCGCGTAGTCGAAACATTATCGAGCAAAGCGGATGTGGCGTTCGTGGGGATAGGAGACATGGAGATCGGGTGCCCGCTAAATAGAGATGGTTTCGTAACGAAGGAAGAAGTCTTGGAGCTCACGCGCGCAGGCGCTGTCGGCGAAACGCTCGGTTGGCCATTTGATCGGAACGGGGAACCGGTGCGGGCCTCGATTCATGATCGGGTTACCAGTATTTCTATGCGTCGTCCGCCCAAACAACCAACGATTGCATTTGTGGCTGGAGCCCAGAAAGCCAAGGCGGTACTAGGGGCTTTGAGGGGGCGTTGGATCAATGGACTGGTAACCGATGAGACCTGTGCACGACGGATTTTAAGTGAGCGTTAAGGAGATGCTTGACATATTGATCGATCAATGAGCAAATGTTCAAAACAGCGATTTCGATGTGATCCCAATGCGATCCATCGGATCTGAAGATCCCCCAAAAAGCAATGAAGACATCGTTCGTGTTCTCTCTTCTCGCCTTCTTGTCCCTGGCCGCCGAGGCCCCGGCTCAACAGAAGACGGTCACTATCGCAACGGTTAACAACCCCGCGATGATTCAACTGAAAAAGCTCTCAGCCAAGTTCGAGGCCCAAAATCCGAATATCAAACTGAACTGGGTTGTCGTGGAAGAAAATGTCCTGCGCCAACGCGTCACAACAGACGTCGCCACCGGAAGCGGGCAGTTTGATCTAGTCTTCATCGGCTTGTATGAGGCGCCAGATTTCGCTAAGAAAGGCTGGCTGAAAGAAATGGCGAACATCCCAGCCGACTACGATATCGAAGACGTGTTCAAGTCGATTCGGGACGGAGTCTCTTACCAAGGAAAGTTGTATGCATTACCGTTTTACGGTGAGAGTTCGATGTTGATGTATCGGAAGGATTTGTTCGATGAAAAAGGGCTCAAGATGCCCGAGCAACCGACCTACGATGACATCAAGAAATTCGCGGATGCTTTGACGGACAAATCGAAAGGAATCTACGGGATCACTTTGCGCGGGAAGCCAGGGTGGGGTGAAAACATGGCTTTCGTCGACACGTTGCTGAATACATTCGGGGCGACGTGGTTTGATATGAAGTGGAACCCGACGATCGACACACCGGAATGGAAAAAAGCGATCACTTTCTACGTGGATCTGTTGAAAGCCGACGGCCCTCCCGGGGCGAGCGGCAATGGGTTCAATGAAAATCTGGCGCTGTTTGCAAGCGGGAAAGCAGCGATGTGGATTGACGCGACTTCCGGCGGTGGTCCGCTGTACGATAAGGCACAGTCTCAAGTATCCGATAAGGTAGCTTTTGCGAACGCGCCAATTGCGGTAACACCGAACGGCTCGCATTGGCTGTGGTCCTGGGTGTTTGCAATACCTAAAGCCGCGAAAAACTCGGAAGGGGCCGAAAAGTTCGCGCTATGGTCTACATCGAAGGAGTACATCAAGTTGGCCGCGGATGATGCAGGCTGGGCGGTCGTTCCTCCGGGAACACGGAAGTCAACTTATGACAGTCCTGAATACCAAAAAGCAGCACCGTTTGCCACTGTCACCTTGAAAGCCATGGAGACCGCGGACCCAACGAATCCCTGTATCAAGCAGGTTCCGTACACGGGAGTTCAGTTTGTCGGTATCCCGGAGTTTCAGTCCTTTGGCGGCGTGGTAGGCCAGAATATTTCGGCCGCATTGGCCGGCCAGATGTCCGTTGACCAGGCTTTGAAAGCCA
>JBKPCS010000054.1:0-47266 GCA_046727495.1 bacterium
GGGTGTTCTATGTCTCTAGACGAGGTTTGTCATCTCTCCCATCTTCACGCGCGAGACACCTCTTTCTGCGCTGTCTCCCTCGCGCCCTTACCCAGGATTTTGCACTATAAAAAGGAGATGGGATGGGACCTTCCATGGGTCTCTTCGGCTGAAAGCGATTTCAACCAGGATTTTGGTGTCACAACTCCGGAGGGCGAATTCCATGGCCTCAGCGTTTTTTTACGCGATGAGAAGAACGTTTATCGGACCTACTTCACGACTGAACGCGGCAGTGAGCTACTTGGTAGTGTCTGGACATATCTCGATCTGACGCCATTCGGCCGACAAGAGGTGTGGGAAGATACGCCGCCGGGCCGACCCCAAACGCCTCCTTACGTCTGGTGGCGCCGCCACAACGAGTACGGGACATAAGGCCGCCGAATAAGGCGTATAAATAAGAGTCTCAAGCAGAGGTCGCAGGGGAAACGCAAAGGTTGCGTGTGTATCGCCCTTACTCCGCGTCCCTCAGCGACCTCCGCGTGAGAAGGGAAAGGTCCGCTGCGGCGGAATCAACCCCAGAGATTTGAACAGACGGCCGCAGAGATCACCAAAGCGGAAGAGAGACTCCATTTAGAACCTTTGTGATCGTTGCAACCCTCTGTTGAACCTTCTCATTTGCTTCGAGACGCGCGCTCGCTTCATAATTGCCCGCTTGCGGCTTCTGAGCATCGCGATTCCAGTACCGGAATGCCGAAAAAAGAATTCAGTGCTCAAAGAATTCAAGGCTGTCTAAACGGCAACCGTTTAGCAAACCCATCGCTATCCCTGCCGGGCACTCCAAAAGGTTTGGCTGCGGATGCCGGCATAGCTGCAAACCTCGGATTCTTTTCCGTGCATGTACATCCGAGGGATGATGATGGACGGGAGAGTTTGAAAGAGAATTGGGTTGGCGCTGCTGTTTCTGCAATTCGTGAGGCCGCGCCAGGTATTGAGATCGGCGTTTCCACCGGGGCATGGATTCAGCCGGATCTGACCGAGCGGATCGCGGCGATCAATTCGTGGAAAGTTCTTCCCGACGTCGCTTCGGCTAACCTTTTTGAGTACGGCGCGGACAAAGTGATTCAATGTCTGCTGGCGAAAGGCATCGGCGTTGAAGCGGGGTTAGCAACTTTAAGAGATGCCCAGATTCTGGTGCAACTCGGGCTGGCCGATCGTTGCAGAAGGATTCTGGTCGAGGTCCATGGGCAGACTCCTGAGGATGCAGTCAGGTCGGCGCTGGAAATAGAGCGGTTCCTTAACTCCAAAAATATCGCGGCCCCTCAGCTTCACCACAGTTACGAGCAGGCCACATGGGCGGTGATACGCGCCGGCTTCGAGCGAGGCCACAGTATTCGGATCGGACTCGAAGATACTGAGGTATTGCCGACCGGATCTCTCGCTACGAGTAACGAAGAACTATTTCGCGCTGCGATAGCTCTCCTCCAAGAGTAGCACTGGCATCGAGATAGCGGACAAGGAGGATTTGGTCGAGCTAGGAAGCTCACCCCATCCGGCCATGGCCGGACTGGAAGCTTCGGCCGAATCCTCTGGATTGATCTTCTAGATCGACCTTCGCCGGCTTTAGGTGATGCCGTGGCGGGACTCGTGCGTGTGGCTGCCACATCCCGTCTCCGCGGCAGGACGCTGAAGCGCGACTCTACCAACGCCACCCCACGCCCATACGCTCAGTCGCCGACACGCCGATACGCCGACACGTCCTACTTCTTCATATACGATCCAAGCAACGACAGGTCTGCTGGACTTAAGCGTTCCGAAGCTGTCTTAAGTTGGTGCCAATAAGGGTACTGCAGATTTGGCAAACTCACTTTCTCGAGCCGTGCCTGTTCCTCGGCGGTCAAATCAAGATTTGCTGCGGCGAGATTATCGCTCAGCTGTTCTTCGGTACGAGCGCCGATAATCAGAGAGGTAACTGCCGGTTTTCGTAACAAGTAAGCTAGCGCGACTTGAGCTGCTGAGACCTTGTGCGCATCTCCGATCTGAACAAGTGTCTCGATAATGTCATACAGTTTTTCTTGATCGTAAATCGGCGGCTCGCCCCAATCGGTCAGATGTCGCGAACCCTCCGGCGGCTGTTTCCCGCGCCGATATTTTCCGGATAACAATCCACCGGCTAAAGGGCTCCAGATCAAGATTCCCAATCCTTGATCGATCGAAATCGGGACGAGCTCGTTTTCCGGTTCACGCGTTTGCAGCGAATAATAAATTTGCTGGCTGACGAACCGCGTGTAACCACGACTGTCCGAAGTCGCCAGAGCTTTCATCAGATGCCATCCCGAATAGTTCGAGGCGCCGATGTAACGAACTTTTCCGGAGCGCACGAGCGTATCCAGGGCCTCGAGCGTCTCGTCGAGCGGAGTTTGTCCGTCCCACTCATGCAACTGATACAGGTCGATTCGATCTGTCCGCAGCCGGCGCAGGCTCTTTTCACACTCTCGAATCAGATGGTATCGGGACACTCCTCCATCATTCGGTCCATCGCCTACTACCATTCTGGCTTTTGTCGCGAGCAAAACATTGTCGCGACGTTTACCGAGAGCTTGTCCAAGGATCTCCTCAGAAAGGCCGTCGGAATAAGCATTCGCAGTATCGAAAAGATTGACACCCGCTTCTAAACAGAGATCGATCTGTCGGCTGGCGCCATCGAGATCGGTCGATCCGACCTTACTGAAAATGCTGCGGCCACCAAAGGTCATCGTGCCCAGGGTTAGCACGGAGACGCGCAGCCCTGAGCGTCCGAGTTGTCGATATTCCATAGGCTTTTACGGTATATGAAGCTGGTATTCGCGCTCGGATTTTTTCGAGACCGAAAAAATTTGATGGACCGGGCTAGGATGAAGCGGGCCGCTTACGTGAGTATCGCTTGATCAGCGCGACCACCGATCCGAACCGCGTATCAGAACAAGAAACTGCTCGTGCATCGGGAAACGCCTCGGCTGCGAGATCAGTGAGCACCCGGCCGGGAGGCATTTCGATGTAGAGACGTACCCCTGATTCAAACAATACGGAGGTAGCATCATGCCAGCGAACAGCGTGCGCGACGTTGGTCGCGAGATCCTCAGCAATCGATGACTGGTCTGTTAACAGCCTGCCGCCACGATTGCTCACATAAGGCACGCGCGGCGGAGACAATGGCGTCGATTTCATTGCGCTAGCAAGCTCGGTGGCGACCGATTCCAACAACGGAGAGTGCGAGGGCGATTGCACCTGTAACCGCTGCACCCTCCTGGCGCCGGCATTTCGAGCTTTCGCCATCGCGGCCTCAATAGCGTCATCCGCACCCGATACGATTATTTGCAGGGGCGCGTTAATGTTCGCGATATAGAGAGCTCCGTTCGGAACTTCGCGCTCGATGATTTGCCTAACCGTCTGCTCATCAAGCCCGAGTATTGCGGCCATGCCATAGCCTTGTGGGTATGCCTGTTCCATCAATTCAGCACGCAACTTTACGAGCCGAAATGCGTCCCGAAAGCTCAGGACTCCCGCCGCGACACCGGCGCCGAACGCGCCAACCGAGAGGCCGGCCACGAAATCCGGCATCGCTCCGTCTGCTTTCAATGCTCGAAAACCGGCGACTCCGGCAACCAATAGCGCGAGTTGGACGGGCACCGGAGAGGTCAACGCTTTCTCGCTATCGATATCGAAAATGCTCTGACCAAGGTAATCGGAGGACTCGTCCAGCGTTCTAACGATAGCGGGGTGGAGCGGAAGCTCATGGAGCATCCCTGGATATTGCGAGCCTTGACCAGGAAAAAGAAAAGCGATCACTGAGGTCGAAAATCTCACAAACAACGCGGGTTCGCGAGATTTTCAGGCTAGCTCCAGGGGTCCGCCACAAATCGAGGTCCATCCAGCGACCGGGCAAGCACCTGGTTCGATCTGTGTGCGTACTCGGCCAGCGCTACTGCGCCGGCAGGCGTTTCCAGCTGGATGTCAACACGCACCGGAGCAGTTGCAAGAGCGGCTCGCAATCGTCGGGCGGTGTCGAGCGGCAACCGATGCGGCGCCCGCACGATGATATCCAGATCGCTTTCACTGGTTGTTACTGCGATTCCAGAAGCAAGCTGAAATCCGACGCTGCCGGTCGGACCCCAGGTAAATTCGCGAAACAGGCCCTCGACCAGGTCGAGAGCACAGTAAATTGGTGTCATCACTGGCGATATCTTCCAGCTTCTGCCAGCTGCAATATCTTCTGGCCGCACAACTGCTTGGATAGCGTCTTCCGAAAGCCATGCAGCAAAGCGCTGGCTCCGTGAAGATCCTCGAATACCGACCGGGACCAGCCCATTGTCAAGCCGGGCACGGCGCATCACCACGTACGGAGCGTGCCGAAGCGCGGCTGCGACCCACTCCGGAGGCTGGCCTCGATAGACCATGAAGCTTGGGCTGGCCAGACACATGAGGTCGTGCGGTAGCAGGAAGATAGCGGGACGCATAGGTCGTATAGGACCTATGTGACTTATAGGACGCATGCGACATATGGGACTATGGGACTTCATGGAGCGTTCCATGCTGCCGCTAGACGTTCGCGGACTCTCGTGGAGGCTGCTCGCAGGTTATTTGCGCTGCCGAATCTCTGACCTAGGTCGCGAGAGGTTTGAGCGGCGATAGCGGCGATCAGTTCTTGCTCTACTCGTTCTAGGTCTGCTCCGCTCGGGTTGTCTGCATCGACGCCTGAGATCAGTTTTTGAACGATGCCAAGTTTTGTGTAGGTGCGAATATCGTATGCCATGGGAATGATCTTCTGGCCGAGCTCGTCCAGTTCCTTTACTGTGCGCCGCGTCACCCGCGCTGCCGCCGCTTTGCCCATGGCGTGTACAGATACTCCGGGTGCATCCAAGGCGAGGATTGCGCCGCTCTGGTAACCGTGGGCGAGAACGCCACCCGAGAATGCGCTCCCGACAATAAGGGTCACGACCGGATGCCCTGAAAGCCATGCTGTCGCATAGGCGCCTGCGGCAGCAGCACAGGCGAGATGAATGCCCAGCAGCTCTTCGCGCCGGCCATAAGCCTGGCTAGGTACGTCGACGATCGCAATGATAGCCCTCTTTCTACCGTTGCTATCAAGCGCCTGCCGGACGTATTTCGCCAACATCCAGGCTTCCTCTAAGCCGACTTCGCCGTTGCGTGCCCGAGGGAATCGCGCGCCTGGATTTGGAACGACAGCAAGATAACGAACCGAATGATCTCCCAGAGTCCGATCTGCCACTAGAACTGAGGAACTACCTTCTTGTGGTGGACGAACTCCGGCCAAAGCTTCTAACCATGTTAAACCGCGGCTCATGGTGGGTTGTCGGTTTTCAGTTTCCGGTTTTCGGTTTTCAGTTTCCGGTTGTCCGACTTCGCCGAGGCTTCCAACTTCGCCGAGGCTTCGTTGGACGGGTCGTTGGACAGGTCGGGTTTCAGTTGGTGCGCCTGGAAAAGCTCGCGAACACTTTTGGCTTCCCAGATGCTCGCAGGATCCACCTCCCGGAGCAGGTTCAAATACTCGTCGATTTGCGTGCTTCGATGCTTAGGTGGTAACCCGCGTTGAAAGACCTCACGAATTGTTGCCACGATTTTCTCGGTATCGTCCTCGACGAGATAATCTGCTTGCCCGACCGCGTATCGCTGCTCGCCTCCGGTCGTGCTCCAAATAAGCGGTCGATCGGCGGCATCGAACTCATCGGGGCCGGCCTCTTGTTCGATTACTTCCGGTCCGTTCAGTGCCAGCCGCGCTTCACGGGTCATAATCAGGTAACTGCATAGACCGGCAGAAATCGCCATACCACCGAAGCAACCGACCGGACCAGCAATTACTCCGACGACTGGCACAAAGCGTCGCAGAGCCACGATCGCCGTCTGAATCTCAGCAATTGCTGCAAGACCGAGATTGGCCTCCTGCAAACGCACTCCTCCGGTCTCCAGCAGCAGCACCGGACGTGTCGGAGTGCCTTTTTGGCAATCTTTGAGCGCCAGCTCAAGGCTACCGGCAATCTTAGCTCCAGAGATCTCCCCGGTACTTCCACCTTGAAAAGCGCCTTCGATTGCGAGAACGACTGCTGACTCTCCCGCTATCTTCCCGCGTGCAACGATTACACCGTCGTCGCTTGCCGGTACGATACCTTGCGGCTCCAGCCAGGGAGATTCAAGGCGATCAAAGGGACCGAGAATTTCCCAAAACGTTCCTTCATCTAAAATCGCCCGCGCTCGTTCGCGAGCGGACCATTCGATAAAGCTGCGGTGAGCGAGCATCATGAACGGCTCTCCCGAAGCGCTTGCTGCAATCGAAGCATTACCACTCCAGGAGTAGCGCCAAAATCGTTGATCTCGATCGCAGCAGCCACGTTGTTGCGATCAAAAAAACGATCCAGGACTGCCTTCCAAATCTTGTCATAACCATCGACGCTCGTCCGCACTGTAACATGTGCCTCTTGTCCGTTCGACGGCTCCAACAAAACTTCTAGATCGCCGGAACCAACAACTCCAACGTGGGCCCGCCGGACAACACTCTCCGTTGCCGAGTATGAGAAGTTCAGTTTTTGCATATTCGATCCAGGAAAAGGGTTGCAGCAAACAGGTCCGCGCTACCTCCGGGCGAAGCGTTCAATCCTATAAGCTGAGTTTCTACTTTGGCGAAAGTTCGCTGCCCCAAAACGGTAGCCAAGCTGCCTGAGGCTAATATTTCGGAAGCTCCTCGTTTAGCGGTCGTTAGCGCTACCGGACCGGCGCGATACAAAAGGCAGGTATCATCCAGGCTGGCCATGATCACCAGAAGCGCGTTCACGCGCGCCAATTGTTCGGAGCCTCCGGCGAGGCGTCCTTTCCGCAACGCCGGTAACCCAAAATCTATTACATGGGGAAAACCCGCTGCTGCCTCTCCGCGCGCTCCAGTAACGCCGTAGCGCTCTATCATCTTCCTTCCGTGTGAACGGCGCTCGGGCGCCTTTCTGTCTGGATAACGCGCAAGTTTCCCGGCGACCTTCCCAATCACCGATGAGGTGCATTCGTTTGGGCAAATCGCCACTGCAGCAACCAGAAGACCGAGCGCCCAGATGGAACCGCGATGTGTATTTACGCCCCAAGTTGTTGTCAGCATGATCCTTTCTCCGATCCGCCCAATAACAGCCAATTCTTCGCGCAGAGATTGGCTCGGTAACCGGCCGGAAGCAGTATCGGCGATAGCTTCAAAAGTTTGCTGCAATGCGTGTGCAGAACGGACCATCAGCCCAAGACCCATATCCTGATGTGGGCCCGTTCCACGTCGATCCACCAGCGCCGGTTTCGGAGTAAGCATCGCCTCCTCGACGAGCGCACTTACCGCGAGTTCCGCGAGCAGCGAAGCATTTTTAATCCCGCGAGTAGAGATAGGCATTGGTCAACAATTCATCATCGGAGTGAAGTGCACAAGGTTGGCGAACGCCGCCAGCGCCGACAGCGCCGGCATCGGAAGTCCGTCAACACTAAGACGCGATTTGGCTGCTAAGCGCTGGCCCGCCGAGTTGGAAGCTAAGCCCACCGTCAAGCTAGGAAGCTTGAGCTGGAATCCGATGGACGTCGTGCGGCGAGCAATCCTCCGGGATTGACCGTGGATTAACCTTCCAGGTCGATCTCTAAAAAGCGCGACCAGCTCTGCACCTCCGATGCCGGCGTTGTCGGCGCTGACGGCGATGACGGCGTTCCCAAACTACCAAGTCCGAAACCGAGTTGGAGGATGATAAAGCCCTCCTGACCACGTGACTAAGTCCTCGATGCTCCGGGCAGCCAACAGAGAGCGTTTTGCATCCAAGGGATCAACGCCCAAATCCTCAGGGAACGCTACAAGACCGTCTCGCCGGAGTTGCTCTGTCCGACGCCGGTCGTACTGCAAACCGATGGGAGAGACACCCGCAATCGCGCCAAGCGCAGCCCGGCGTTCTTCGATATCTCTTGCCTTATACAGGTAGGCAATCCCTTCCTCGGTTACTACATGGCTTACGTCATCTCCGTAGATCATGATCGGGGCAATTGGCATTTTCGCTGCGGCTCCAACGGCCACAGCATCAAGCGACTCGACGAATGCCGGGACTCCGCCCTTCTGAAACGTCTCAACGATTTGCACAACCAGTTTGCGTCCGCGCATAACTGGACTTTTTGCTGTGGCTAAACTCAGCCACGCGGGGGAGGAATGACGGCGACCGCGCGGGTCGTGCCCAAAATTTGGTGCACCGCCGAACCCGGTTAACCGGCCAAAAGTAACCGTAGAGGAATTTGCATCTCCATCCATCTGGAGCGTTGAACCGACGAAGAGATCGGTAGCGTACTGGCCGGCAAGATGCGCGATCAATCGATTCGAACGAAGGCTTCCATCGGATCCAGTAAAGAAAATATCCGGACGCGCCCTGACATAATCCTCCATGCCGACTTCGCCGCCTGGGCAATGAACGCTTTCCACCCAGCCGCTCTCAATTGCCGGGATCAGCGTGGGATGAGGGTTCAACAGCCAGTTCTTGCAGATTTTTCCCCGTAGCCCAAGAGATTCTCCGTAGGTCGGCAAAATCAATTCAATCGCCGCGGTGTCGAATCCGACACCGTGATTAAGAGAAGTCACTCCGTGCCGTTCGTAGATCCCACGAATCATCATCATCGCCATCAGGATCTGCATTTCATTGATGTGCCTCGGGTCGCGTGTGAATAGCGGTTCTATTGCAAACGGGCGATCCGCGACCACAACGAAATCAACCCACGATCCTGGAACGTCCACGCGAGGCAGGGTATCAACGAGTTCGTTGACTTGGGCGATTACAATTCCGTGACGGAAAGCAGCCGCTTCAACGATTGTCGGCGTTTCCTCCGTATTTGGCCCGGTAAAAAGATTGCCATTCACATCGCCTTTTTCTGCACAGACCAGCGCAACATTTGGAGTCAGGTCGATGAACATCCTGGCGTAAAGCTCGTTATAGGTATGAATCGCCCCAATCTCGAGTTTGCCATCTTCCAGCAATTGCGAGATGCGCAAGCTTTGCGGCCCGGCGTAGGAAAGGTCGACTTTCGCGGCGATTCCCTTCTCGAATAGATCGAGGTGTTCTTTCCGGCTGATACTGGAGATCAGCAGATGAACATCGTGGACTTTTGCGGCATCCACTTCAGCGAATGAGCGTGAAAGGAAGTCTGCTTGTTTCTGATTATCTCCCTCAAGAACGACTCGATCGCCAGGCATCACGATTTTCTCGATTGCTTCCACGATGCGCGCGGGATCGAGGAGCTTACGATTTGCGCAATCACGAACAGCGTTGAGACGGCGTTGTTTTTCGGTGGGGCGAGTGGTCCAAGACATGAGTCAAAGAATACAGGAGCCAGGAGTCGGGAGCCAGGAGCGGATTACGTGTGCTATCGTTAACCATGAACCTGACCGATTTCCGCGTTTTGAGTTTCGATTGTTATGGGACGTTGATCGATTGGGAAACCGGCATCATCGACGGGTTGCGCCCGCTGGTAACTCGTTCAAACAAGCAGATTCCCCGAGACGAAGTGCTTCAATCCTATTCTCGCCATGAAGCGGCTCAGGAAGAGGAAACGCCGTCGATGCCCTATCCGGAAGTCTTGCGAACCGTTTACATGCGCCTGGCTAAAGAATGGAATATAAAGACAACTCGCGGTGAGGGGGAAGCTTTCGCCGATTCCATCCGTACCTGGCCAGCATTTGCCGACTCGCCGTCCGCTCTGCAGTATTTGAAAAAGCACTACAAGCTGGTCATTCTCTCGAACGTCGATCGCGAGAGTTTCAAGACCAGTAACGCCAAGCTCCAGGTCGATTTCGACTACATTTTTACTGCCGAAGATATCGGCTCGTACAAACCTAATCCGCGAAATTTTGAATATTTGATCGAGAAGCTTGGCCAGGCGGGGTACGAGAAAAAATCAATCCTGCATACTGCACAAAGTCTGTTTCACGATCATCTGCCGGCCAACCGTTTTCGCCTCGCTTCAGCGTGGATTGACCGGCGTCATGACGAGGATGGCTTTGGAGCAACTCCAGCGCCGGCCAATTTACCGCGCTACAATTTCAGGTTTACGAGCCTGGGTGAAATGGCCGAAGCGCATCGCCGGTCTGTGTCCTCCTGATTCCTGTATTCTGTCTCCCCTATCCTGTATTTCTGTATCTTACACCATGGCCATCTGGCGAAGTTTGCTCCTGATTTATCCGCGCATCGACGTCCATCTCGCTGGAAATACTGGCAGGCATTTCACGCACCTTTTGTCCGAGGAAGAAATTCGTTATGCTCTGAGTTCCTTTGAGAGATTTCCGGGCCTTGTTGAGGAACTGACTTCGAGTGTAGCTGGCATCACCGCAACTGTACAACATGTCGAGAGCTGTCTGACGTCTGTGACGCCGATGGGAAAAGAGATGTATTGGCCATCGCCCGATGACACACGGAAAGAACTCGATCGTTTTGCTGCTCCCGGAACCTTTGATTCTGTTTTTGTGCTTTGGCCGCAGCAGAACTTGGCTACCCACGCATCAATTCCCTGCGCGGGATGGGGACTCGGGATGCGAGCCAGCAATTGGTCGAATGACGCTACTTACGCGACAGTTGGTAACGCTAGGTGCCAAGTTTGGGAGGTTCCACGACTAGGAGAAGTCTGGCTGCACGAATGGCTGCACGGAGTCTGCGCATTCTTCGCGGATCTGGGATACCCGATGCCAGAGGGAGATGCAGACGGAGGTGGACGACATGGGTACGAACAGTCGCCGACAAACGGTTGGACCGACTATTATCGCGATCTGATGATGGCCCAAGTGATTGAGTCAGGCACCCGGAAAGGCATTCCTCTGCACGCGTGGACGGATAAGCCGGATCACCGATCCCTGGTTTGAAGCAGATAACGGGAGACCCGGGAACTAATGATTGTGCCGCGGTAACCAACGATGGGCGGTTGTCCGAACCGCCCGTTTTATTGCGTGCCCTTTCCACATCCACAGGCCAGAAAGAATAACCATCGGGACGAAAACGAATCGTGTGGCGAACGCAGCTCGCGGGATTTCAGCAACCGGGCCATAGATATAGCCGAGGATCGGTATGCTCAACATTATGTGCAGCCATCGGTAGGCGGCGCGAACGGCAGCGGCATTCATATCAATAATGATTCATAACATGAACGATTTTATTTGTCTATCGATTTTTGTCCGAGAAAAGGTTAACCTGAACTGTTTTCCATGAAATCAAGTCGATCGGGCAAGCCAACCGGTGCGGCCTTCCTTCTGGCGCAACTGGGCAGTCTTGCCGCCCGCAAATTTGGTGAACGAGTTGAGTCTCTCGACATTGCGCCTCCGCACGCAGGCATTCTGAACCTGATCGACCTGATCCCGGCGTGCAGTCAGAAGGCGCTAGCTGACCGTCTGGGAATCCAGCCCAGCCGGATGGTGATCTTGCTGGATGAGCTCACCGAAAAGGGTCTGGTAGCGCGCACCCGGAGCACAACAGATCGGCGGAACCATGAATTGGGTTTGACGCGAAAAGGGCAAACTGTTCTTCAGAAAATGCGGAAACTGGCTGGAGAACATGAAGCAGACCTCCTGTCGATCCTGACACCGGAAGAGCGTTCCCAGCTGGCTCATCTTTGCCAGAAGGTTGCGGATCATCAGGGACTGACGCGGTTGGTGCATCCCGGGTATCGGGACTTGTAGCGTTTGTATAGGTCGTATGGGACCTATACGACCTATACGACCAATGGGTCTATGAGATGGCCTGAGCGAGAACTTGAAAAAATACTCGAGCCAATTCACGATCGCGATCAATGGCTGATTCGTTTTCCTCTGCGCCGTCAGCTCTTGGCGAAGGCTTCGTTAAACCTTCGAAATATCGGACGGTTCCGGACCAGGAATCGACTACGATGCCGAAGGGGGTCCCGTACATCATCGGGAACGAGTTTGCTGAGCGGTTCAGTTTCTATGGGATGCGATCGATCCTGGTCGTGTTCATGACTGGCTACCTGCTAAATCGGAATGGCCAGCTCGATGTGATGAACGAGACCGAGGCCAGAGGCTGGTATCACGCCTTCGCCGGATGGGTCTATTTTACTCCAATTTTGGGAGGCATTCTGGCGGACGCGATTCTAGGCAGGTATCTGACGATTCTGCTGCTCTCGGTTGTCTACTGTTTCGGCCACTTTGCATTGGCTGTCGACGACACACGCTTGGGTCTTCTGATCGGGCTGGGACTCATCACGCTTGGCGCGGGAGGAATCAAGTCAAGCGTGTCTGCCAATGTTGGCGACCAGTTCGGGACCGGCAATAAGCATCTATTGCCGAATGTGTACGGATGGTTCTATTTTTCGATCAACGCCGGTTCCGCGATTGCGACAACGCTTTGCCCGATCCTGCTCAACGATAAACGCTTTGGTTCCCACTACGCTTTCGGGCTACCAGGCATCTTCATGCTGATTGCCACAATCGTCTTTTGGATGGGGCGCAAAGAATTTGTGCATATTCAACCAGCTGGACTCAAAGCTTGGGTGCAAGAGACTTTCAGTCGCGAAGGCTTGGCAGCAATTGGGCGGTTATTGATCGTGTATGCTTTTGTCTGCGTTTTCTGGGCACTATTCGACCAGAGCGGTGGAGAATGGACGTTGCAGGCTAAGAAGCTGGATTTGAATGTTTTTGGCGTAACTATCTTGCCGGCGCAGGCGCACGTAGCGGATACGATCCTGATCTTGATCTACGTTCCTTTATTCAACTATTTCCTCTATCCAGCAGTCAGCCGGTTCTTTCCGTTGACAGCCGTCCGGAAAATGGGCATCGGCTTTTTTCTCACCGCTGCCTCTTTCGTTGTGATTTGGTGGTTACAAACCCGCATCGAAGCTGGCGAGAGACCGACCGTCTGGTGGCAATTTTTCGCTTATCTCTTTTTGACCGCCGGAGAAGTCATGGTCTCGGTAACCGGTCTTGAGTTCTCCTACACTCAGGCGCCGCAGAAAATGAAAAGCATCATCATGGGTGTCTGGCTTTTAACTATCTGGGCAGGCGACCAGTTTGTGGCAACACTCAATTTAAACGTGATTCCATGGCTCCGGCAATTCCACATCAACCTGGAGGGCTCGAGCTACTACCTGTTTTTCACGATCCTGATGCTGGTTACGGCGATCTTGTTTATTTTGTTTGCCCGATTTTATCGCGGAAAGACTTATATCCAGGGCGAAGAGCCGGTGGTGGAATAATTGCCAGTGGCTGGCGCATGCCGCGCGCTTCGGTGTTTGGAAACGCCGACAGATGGAAAAGTTAGCGACGTCGGTTACGTTAAGGCTGCGATACGCACGTTGCTGACATAATTATCAGCCCTATCGACTTGTTTCGGCAGCCAGACCGGTAAATGCAGTTCCGGGAGTTGAAAAAGTACCCAATCCGATACACCATCCCCACCCATGGCAGATTCGTTATCCCCCGCCCGGTCCGCGCTTGTGAAGCCAACCCAAAGGGCCTCGAAGTATCGAACGGTACCGGATCAGACGGCGACTGCAATGCCTGCTTGTATTCCCTACATCGTAGGTAATGAGGCGGCCGAGCGGTTCAGTTTCTATGGGATGCGGACGATTCTGACGATCTTCATGACAACTTATCTGATGAATGGGAGCGGCGTACTCGCAGTCATGCCGGCGCACGAAGCTCTTGGATGGTTTCATCAGTTTGTTGGCGCGATCTACTTTATCCCGCTGTTCGGCGGAATTCTGGCTGACGGCATTCTGGGAAGGTATCAGACGATCTTCTGGTTCTCCATTGTGTATTGTTTCGGGCACCTGGCGTTGGCGCTCAATGATACTCGGCTGGGACTGTTTATCGGCTTGGCTTTAATCGCGCTCGGCGGTGGCGCGATCAAGTCTTCCGTCTCAGCAAATGTCGGCGATCAATTCGGCGCCGGAAACAAGCATCTACTATCACGTGCCTACGGATGGTTTTACATGGCGATCAACGTGGGATCGACCTTTTCCACTTGGCTCTGTCCAATTCTGCTCAACGACAAACGTTTCGGACCGCATTTCGCTTTTGGGTTGCCGGGAGTCCTGATGTTTATCGCGACGGTCATCTTTTGGATGGGGCGAAAGAAATATGTGCATGTGCCACCGGCAGGCTTCCGATTTCTGAAAGAGGCTTTCAGTCGGGAAGGACTCGGTGCAATCGGGCGACTAGCGATCGTCTACGTGTTCGTCGCACTTTTCTGGGCGCTTTGGGATCAGAGCTCAGGCGGGGAATGGACACTGCAGGCCAAGAATCTGGACCTCCATTTCCTGGGGATAGACTGGCATCCCGAGCAGGTCCAGATCTTTAACCCGATCCTGATCGTGACGCTGGCACCGCTTTTCAACTACTGGTTGTATCCTGCGATCAGCAAAGTATTTCCGTTAACGCCATTACGGAAAATCGGAATCGGCTTTTTCCTGACGGCCAGTTCTTTTGCCGTTATCTGGTGGCTGCAGGCATCGATCGATGCAGGAGCGAAGCCGAATGTCGGTTGGCAGCTCCCCGCCTACATCCTCTTAACTGCCGGCGAAGTCATGGTATCGATCACCGGCTTGGAATTTTCGTATACCCAGGCTCCCAAGACCATGAAGAGCCTGGTAATGGGCATCTGGCTTCTGGCTGTCTGGCTTGGCAATGAATTTGTCACTCTGTTGAACTTCCTGTTCCCGGTGCTGCAGCGCGCGGGCTTGAACCTGGAAGGCGCAGCTTATTTCCGGTTTTTCACTTTTCTCATGCTCGTCGCGGCGATCATCTTCATTCCGTTCGCCAAGTTTTATCGCGGTAAAACATATATCGAGGGCGCAGAGCCGACAGTAGAGTAGGTGTTCAAAACAGCTCGCTGCTCTACAGAATGGCAATACCGGAACCAAAGACTATTTCGAGTCGCTACTCGGTCCGCGAAACAATCGATCGTCTGGAGAATTTGCTGAAATCAAAAGGGATGAAAACTTTTGCGCGCTTTGATCAAGCGGCCGAGGCGCAAGCGGTCGGACTCTCAATGCGACCGACAGAGCTTCTCATATTCGGTGATCCGCGAACAGGCACACCGCTGATGAACGAGTATCCGTCGCTCGCGATCGATCTTCCGCTGAAAGCGGTGGCCTGGGAATCCACCGATGGAAAAGTCTATCTGAGCTTCAACTCCGCCGATTTCCTCATCGAAAGGCACAATCTCAAGGGTGAACCTTTCAAGCCACTCGAGGCGCTATTCGCGCGCGCGGTGGAATAGATCCGTCGGGGCGTTCATGGCGCGCGGGCCTGTTCGCGGCGTTGTCGGCGATGACGGCGTTGTCGGCGCTACTTGCTTCCTGAGTCCGATGTCAGGACATTGTTCGTCGCGGTCAGCGTTCGGTTATAGAAATGGCCGAGTGTGTCAGCAAAGGAATAGTTCTGCGAGCTTTGCTGGCCACTATTAGACAAAATGTGAAAACTCGAGTCGAACTGGATCGTGTCGGTTGAGTTAACCTGGTTCGAGAGATCGCTCGCATAGAACGGAAAGCCATCGAATGCGTTGGAATCGCTGACCTTCAAGCCTTGGTTCACTGTGGTCAGCTGCGAGCCGGAACCGTCAGCGTTCAGCAACTGAGAGATATCCATGATCAGCGGGTACGATGCTTTCCGTTCGGATTGCAGTACGCCAAACCAGGACTGTGTCTTGGTTGTTGTGTCCAATACAGTGTTCTGGTTGATGTCCTGGCTGTCCATCATTCAGCCATCCGGCAAACGGAGTCAGATCGAGGCGATAAGGGACAAAATTGAGCGTCTGAACTCCGGGGATCGGTCGCCAGAGATAAGGATCAACTCCTCCAGTGTAGATCCAGGGATAGACCGGAGCCACGCCTGCAGGTTGGGAATCAATGCTGATCTCCACTTCTCTAAAAGCAGTACCTCCGTTGGAAATGAGTTCCTGGGCAACATCGTTCGGTACGTTCGCGTACCCGAATTCGTCGCTCCCCTGGCTTTGCGCAAAAACATCGAGATAAGCGCGCTCAATATTTTCCGGAAGAGTAACAGTCGCCGTCAACGTATTCGAATTGGGATGCAGATCCTGCGTTGCTTCAGGTGTGCTGGGAATGCCAATGACAACGTCGGGGACAGGTCAACGAGACTACAAAAGACGCTAGGATTGAACCGGCAACCAACGCTAGGCGACGAGCAGACAGATTTCGAGAAAGTAAAGGGCTCATAGAGAATTTCTTTGAGAAAAACCGGACAGCTGGTTTGAGCTTATCTGGTTATTCGGAAGCCCAGAATTTGTCCAACCCAAACGGTTCCGGGTTCCGGGTTCCGAGTGCCGGAGACGCTGCTTGAAATCGCGGAGCGCGGAACGCGAAACCCGGGACGCGAAACGCTATCGATACACCCTGCCCTTCCATTCGGAGCGTTGGCCTCGCCAGGAACGGATAGCGGAAGACCAAGTCATCATCAGATAGAGCATAGCGATCAACGGCTGCAAGAATGCCCATGCCGGCGCTCGTCGATAAAAACGCAAAGTTGGCAGATAGGCAGCGATCATGGCGACCACTGCGACAATGCCTATTAGCCTGGTAACCGCAGAAGCCGAAAAAAGGCCAAGCCAGGGGACCCAAAACATTAACAGCATGAGCAAGGTTGTCCCCAAAAGCAGAAGACTCGAAGATCGCAACTGGGTAAACGCGGTGCGGGCAACCATGTTCCAGATTTCGCGGAGCCGAATATAGGCGCGATGACTTAGCACAGAATGACTCAAACCAATCCAGGTGTGTCCCCCACCATCTTTCACTCGCTTGGCCAGGGTACAGTCGTCGATCAGTGCGCCCCGAATCGATTCGAGTCCACCGATTTTCCAAAGAATGTCGCGTCTCACGAGAATCAAACCTCCTGCGGCAACGCCAATTCGAGATCGACGGCTATTCCCAAGGGCGAACGGATAAATTAATTTGAAGAAATAGATAAACGCGGGAATCAAAAGTTTTTCCCAGAAGCGTTCCATCCGAAGCGAAGCCATTATGGAAACCAGATCGAGCTCTTCGGTTACCATTTTCCGGCGCAGTGTACTGATCGTTCCGGGCTTCAGCTCGATGTCTGCGTCGAGAAACAGCACCAGCGGTGTTTTGACCGCGAGTAATCCTTGATTCAGCGCCCAGAGCTTTCCGGTCCAACCTTCCGGTAAGGAATCGTTCCGAATGACGTTCATCGGGCCGGAAAAATTTTTTACGGCGTGCTGACCTGTATTGTCGGAAGACTGATCGTCGACAAGCACGACCGAGAGATTAAGCCCCTGATCGTTCAAGGCTTGGAGTGTGCGACCGATAACCGGCGCTTCATTTCTGGCCGGAATGACGACAGTCACATCGGATAAGTCTGTTCTGTCCCCTAGTGACTCGAGGCGCTCTTTCGTGCTCCAGGGACGCCAAGGGAGGAGCAGCAGAGTGATCCATCCTAGGCATGCGATAAAGACAAGGAGGTCCATGTTTCAAGATGACGGGTTCTCAATTGAAGCTGTAGGGGGGCAGGCCTCTGCCGGCGCAATCTACCGCACAGCACCACTGAGCTCCCGTTTGATGACCCTTTTTCCTGAACGACTCACACGAACCCGCCGCGCGAGTGTAACACCTGTCCGGTAATCCAGTCGGCTTGCGGACCTGCAAGAAATCCTACCAGATTTGCGGCATCCGCCGGCAGTCCAATCCGTCCCAAGCCAAATCGGGGAACAAGTTCTGCTCGAATCCCTTCGTTCATCCATCCAGAATCGGTCGGGCCTGGATCAACTGCGTTGACCGTGATCCCGAGATGTCCGACTTTGGCCGCGAAAGTAACGGTGAATGCGTCCAGGGCGCCTTTGGTTGAAGCATACGCGATCGTGCCTCGCATCGGACCACAGAACTGACCAGAAGTCATGGAAATGATTCGGCGAGCGCCGCGCCCGGCAAATCGCCGCACGAATTCTGCGCTCAACAGAATCGGAGCCCGGACATTGATTGCATAGTGCTGATCAAGTTCAGCGCCACTCAGCGTTTCCACCGAATCGTTGGTGCAGTAGCAAGCGTTGTTTATCAGAATATGTGCGGCGCCAAAGCGCGATTCGACCTCATCGAGCAGTTGACCGACAGCCTTGGGATCTCCCAAGTCAGTTTCCAACAAACCTGCACGGACACCATTCCTACCCAACTCGACAGCTAGTCCTTCCGGAAAATTCTCGTCGTAGGATCCGTACGCGGCTTCGTCGTAAGGTCGCCAGGTTGTAAAGAAGATATTTGCACCAGCGGCCGATAGGCATCGACAGATTGCTGCTCCGATCCCGTCGCTCCGGCTAGCCCCAGTGACTATTGCGGTCTGTCCTTGCAAAGATTTTGTTGTCATAGAGTTTGGGTGCGGTAAGCACGGGGTGTCGTTCGCGGCGCTCCGGGCAACCACCCTATCACAGATGAAAAGAATCGGTATCCTGACAGCAGGGGGCGACACGCCCGCAATGAACGCCACTGTCCTGGGCGCTGTCGTCCGCGCTAATCAATTGAAGATCGAAATTCTCGGCCTGATCAAGGGGTTCAACAGCCTTTTCAACCCGCATGTTCCGCATATCCATCTGAACCCGCTCTACCTACAAATTCCCGAGCTGGATCCGACGAAGGGCGGCACCATAATTGGGTCCTCCCGCGATTTTGTAGACCCGGAGAAAGGCGAAGAGCTGGATCTGGTTGCTAAGCGATTGATGAGACTAGGAATTGAGGGGCTCGTCTGCGTCGGCGGCGATGGAACACTGAACGGATTGCAACCGCTGGCGGAGCGGTTCCCTGCCGTGCTAGCGCCCAAGACCATCGACAACGACCTGGGCATGAACTATCCGAGCGAGCCTGACGAATGGGTTCATGTTCCCGATCCAGAGGCGAAACAGGGTTTTCATTACAAACATCGAGAGTCTCAAGTCGTTTTCGATCTCGATTACATGATCAACTACGTAACGCCTGGCTACGCGACAGCAGTTTTTGTGTCTGCCCAAGGCGTTGAACGAATTCGTACAACTGCAGAAAGCCACCGGCGGATTGCCATCATTGAAGTCATGGGCCGTCATTCTGGCTATATTGCATTGGGTTCCGCATATGGGCGGCCAGACATCGTCTTGGTACCGGAGCACCCGCTGAATCTCGAGCACCTGGTAGAACGTGTAAAACAGATTTACGATCAGCAGAAGCACGTTGTGATCATTTGCGGAGAGGGCGTGGTCGATGAACGAGGCAGAGAGCTCGGTGCCGAAACCAAGACCACAGATCCTGCAGGGAACATCATTCTAAGCGGCGCTGCTGAAGCCATCCGACACAAATTTATCCATTTGATCGGCGACACCTATTTTCAGCGGTACCGCCGGGGCCAGTCTGCGCGGGAAGCAATCTTCACCAGAAAAGTGGGCCACACCCAGAGAGGCGGTAGACCCATTTTGTTCGATCGCTTTTATGGGGCGCAACTCGGAGCTAAAGCGGTCGAACTTCTAGTGGAAGGTCGCAACAACGCGGTCGCAGTCCTTCAATATAGTTCGCGACAAGGATTTTATGTTGATGGTTACGATGCGAATCAGTTCCGCGATCGATGGGGACTAATCCACGCCCGGCGCATGCATCCTGCCTTCTATGATCCAAAGTTGATGAAGCCTTCGCGCGTGGGCGTCGACTACCTATTACCGATCTTCACCGGAGCGATTGGAGAGGACGATATGGAACACGTTCGCCGCACACTTTTCGCCCCCGCAAACCTGGCGCAGCCGTATCATTCGGTTAACACAGATATCGCCAAGAGAATTCGATACCTGAATTGAAATGCCAACATTGCCAACAGCGCCGACAATGCCATCAATGAAACCTTGTTGTTGGCAGTGTCGGCGTTGGTGGCATTGCCGTCGTTGATTTCCATGGCTCAAATTGTTCTCCCCAGAATCTTGCGCATCGGTGGCGGCGTATTCGCTCAGGCTGCTGAAGTGCTCGGCACGCTTGGGCTACAAAAGCCGTTAATCATCACTGACCCGTTCCTTCGAAAGCAGGGGCTGGCCGATAGGCTTGTAGAAACGCTGGGTGGAAGCGTCCGAGTTTTTTCGGAAACTGTTCCGGATCCGACAGTCGCTGCTGTAACGGCCGGGCTAGAGTTCCTCAAACAGGATGTGCATGATTGCGTGATCGGGCTTGGAGGTGGGAGCGCCATTGACACAGCAAAAGCAATTGCAGTCCTCGCGGTTCATGGAGGCAAGATGCGCGACTACAAGGCGCCGCATGATCAGAGCGCTCCAGGTCTGCCAATCGTCGCTATTCCGACAACTGCCGGCACAGGGTCGGAATCGACGCGGTTCACCATTGTTACAGACGATGAGACCGGGGAAAAAATGCTCTGCATCGGACTGGCATATTTGCCGATTGCGGCACTGGTAGACTTCGAGCTGACCCTTACTAAACCGATGCGTCTCACAGCGGATACGGGGATCGATTCATTAACTCACGCAATCGAGGCTTACGTGAGCCGGAGAGCGAATCCTTTCTCCGATATGCTTGCGTTGACTGCAATGCGCACTATCCGAAAAAATATCGAGACCGCCTGCTTCCATCCGGATGATCGGGCCGCGCGCGAAGCGATGATGCTAGCTGCGACTCAGGCTGGATTGGCCTTTTCGAATTCAAGCGTTGCTTTAGTTCATGGCATGAGCAGACCAATCGGCGCGCGATTCCATGTGGCGCATGGATTGTCGAATGCCATGCTGTTACCGGCAATTACCGAATTTTCCGTTGGATCGGCTGTGCGCCGGTATGCCGACTGTGCGCGTTCGATGGAAATTGTGCCGGCCGAGACCGATGACAAGGCCGCTACAGAGACGCTTGTCAGCGACTTGCGGGCTCTGAATCGGAAGCTCCAAGTGCCGACACCGAAAGAATATGGGATTGATCATCAGGCTTGGAAGGACAGCATACCGGTGATGGTTGAACAGGCCATCGCGTCAGGTTCACCGGCAAACAATCCGCGGGTGCCGACGGCCTCAGAGATCGCCGCGCTGTACGAGGCGATGTTTTAAGGTGGAGTGCGGGCGCTGGAAAAGCACCTCGCCTCTGCGGCCCCCTTCGGGGCACGGCCGGATCACCGCTGGCTGAGAAATGTCGTCCCATTCGGGACGATCCGGCATGTTGAGGTCGCGCCTTCGAAGATTTGTCGTAACGCAACCGCAAATCAAAGCAGGGTTGAGCGAACCAAACCTCCGGCAAAGTATGTCGTCCTATTCGCGACGACCCGGAATGTTGAAAGGTCGCGCCTTCGAAGATTTGTCGTAACACAACCGCGAATCAAAGCAGGGTGAGCGAACCGAACCTCCGGCAAAGTATGTCATCCCATTCGCGACGATCCGGCATGTTGACGGCCGCTACTCGCAAGATAAGGAGGTGAGCGCCTCAAAACGCGCGACTGATTGTCGCAACGCGACAACAAACCTCAGCCAGGGGTGATCCCGCCGCTTCGGCGGGAGAACCCCGGGTACTCGCGGTGAATGGGCTCCATCCTGAAAGGATGGCAGAGTTGCGGCAAACTCTCACGCACGCGGCTTCCCAAATATTTCTTAGAAGAAAAATCTGCAATATCGTCGTAGCTTTTAATTCCTACCAATGAACCCTTCCCCATTCGATCGAGTCGCGACGGCCGATGGGTCGGCGAATATATTTCATTTTATTAACGGCAAACTCTATGGAGGCTCGCCAGCGCGGAGCGGAGACGTTTTTAACCCTTCAAAAGGATCTCTCTCCGGGCGCGTAGCTTTTGCGGGAAAAGAAGAAGTAGATCTCGCCGTTTCGGCTGCAGCCGATGCATTTCCGGCCTGGTCTTCCATGTCCGTTGTCCGCCGGGCACGGATATTGTTCCGTTTTCGCGACTTGATCGAACAAAATCTCGATCATCTTGCGGAGATTGTGAGCTCAGAACATGGCAAAGTGCTTTCCGACGCCCGCGGAGAGGTCGTGCGAGGGTTGGAAGTTGTGGAGTTCGCTTGCGGTATTCCTCAGCTGCTGAAGGGCGAATACTCGGCCAAAGTCGGCTCGGATGTCGATAGTTTCTCATTCCGCCAGCCGTTAGGTGTTGTTGCCGGGATTACACCATTCAATTTCCCAGCGATGGTGCCGCTCTGGATGTTTCCGATAGCTTTAGCATGCGGCAACACGTTCGTTTTGAAGCCGAGCGAACGAGATCCAAGCGCCAGCATAGAGCTGGCAGCGCTGTTGAAAGAAGCTGGTCTTCCAGACGGGGTTTTTAACGTTGTTCACGGTGACAAGACCGCAGTCGACGCCTTGCTGCAGCACCCAAACGTTCAGGCAGTTAGTTTCGTCGGGTCAACGCCGGTGGCGGAATCGATCTATCGACAAGCGACCGGCGCAGGAAAACGGGTTCAAGCCTTAGGAGGGGCTAAGAACCATATGGTCGTTCTACCTGACGCGGACCTTGGGCAAGCCGCTGATGCCTTGATTGGCGCTGCCTACGGATCGGCAGGGGAACGTTGCATGGCGATCTCAGTGGCCATTGCGGTCGGTGAAGAGAACGCGAATCGGCTGATTGATGAATTGAAGCCAAGAGTCAGGAATCTGAAGATCGGCGCTTCAAACAAGCCGGGAAGTGAAATGGGGCCATTGGTTACGCGAGCGCACCTCGACCGAGTGCAATCCTACGTTGACATCGGCGTTACCGAAGGAGCGGATCTGGTGGTAGACGGCCGCAATTTCTCCGACGCTGGTGATGGATTCTTCCTCGGCGGATGCCTGTTCGATCATGTTAAGCCGGAGATGCGGATCTATCGCGAAGAAATCTTTGGCCCGGTCCTCTCGGTCGTCAGAGTCGGCTCCTTGAAAGAAGCGATCAAGCTCGTGAATGAGCATGAGTATGGCAATGGAACCGCAATTTTTACCCGCGATGGCGCGGCGGCCAATCTTTTTACCGATCGTGTCAAAATAGGGATGGTAGGAATTAATGTGCCGATTCCGGTTCCGATGGCGTTCCATTCGTTTGGTGGCTGGAAACGCTCTATCTTCGGCGATCATTATGTCCATGGACCGGAAGGGGTACGCTTTTATACTCGCCTTAAGACGGTAACCAGCCGGTGGCCGGAATCGGCTGGGTCTGGGCCGGAGTTTTCGATGCCGGCATCGCATTCCGATGAAATGCGGAAATCCGGTAAACTATAAGAATTCTTAATACAAAGCTTGACTTTGAGGCGGAAATTCGCTTAACTAGGGACCCTTTTCGATCCAAAAAGTCTGTATTCGAGCAAGTTTTCAGGAATATTTGAGCTTCTGGATACGTATAGGATATTATAGGAGCATTTAAGGGCCGAATGCCGAATTCGTAGATCGCCGGAATCTTGCAATCAGATTGTCCGACCGGATTGCAAGTGAGGGTGGTAGGAAATGGCAAAAACCATTGAACGTTTGAACGGATCACGCTGTCGAAGTTCAGATTGTTAGGGTGGTTAACAATTTTGTTCCCTAACCGCTCACAAGTGGGTAGACTGAAAGGATACCCAGGTTGGCTGCTGAACAGTTAATAGAGATTACTATAGTATGGCTGGTGAAGATTCTGATACGGGCATCAAGATTTACCTGAGAGAGATCGGACAGATCCCGCTGCTCACTCCGCAAGAGGAGATTGAGCTGGCCGCGCGTATTAAGAAGGGCGATCGAGAGGCTCGCGCTTTGATGATCAAGGCGAACCTTCGGTTGGTCGTGAAAATCGCCCACGATTACGCGAATTTGGGACTTCCCCTCCTCGACCTAATTTCCGAAGGGAACATTGGTTTGATGAAGGCAGTCGAGCGCTTTGATCCGGCGAAAGGCGGAAAACTGAGCACGTACGCTGCATGGTGGATCAAACAATCGATCAAACGGGCTTTGGCGAACCAGAGCAAAACGATTCGATTGCCGGTCCATCTCGTCGATAAGATTTCCAAAATGCGGCGTGTGTCGCTCCAGATGAGCGAAGAGTTGGGACGAGAGCCGACTGACGAAGAATTGGCGGAAGAGATTGGTATTTCGAGCGGGAAGGTTTCTCAGCTCAAGACTGTATCCATCCGGCCCGCTTCGTTAGACGCTCCGATCAGCGACGATGATTCGACCGAGTTCGGCGAAATCGTCGGTGACGAGGACGCTCAGACGCCGTTTGAATTGCTGCGAGATAAGAACCTCCGCGACGAGGTCAGCGAGCTCCTGGAAGTGCTCGATGACCGCGAGAGGAAAATCATTTTCCAGCGGTTCGGACTGGATGGCGGCAAACCGAAAACGCTCGAGGAAGTCGGTAAAAAGTTTGGTGTGACGCGTGAGCGAATTCGTCAGTTGCAAAACATCGCCTTGGCGAAGCTGCGCAGAGCGCTCGGCAAGAAAGAAAAGCCGATCGACATTCCACAAGAAGTGTTGACGTAACCGTCAGAAATAGGACTTAGGGAAACGGCCGCATCGAAGGATGCGGCCGTTTCCTTTTGAGAATGGGACCTGTACGTCCTATACGACGTATACGACCTATAGGAACGCTAATTTGGGCGCCGGGGACAGGCGCGCTTTTCGTGCAAGTCGAGACAGGTCGCTTCGATACGGACGTTTAGCTTTGTAGGCTTAAAGCCCATGCTATTGGCGAGAAAACGCTCACGGAGCGTGATGCAATCGTCTTGAACCTGAAAGACCTGATTGCAGTCGGTGCACACTATATGGAACGCTGCCGGAGACTGTTCTCGATTGACTTCGTAGTACCGATGCTCACGGTTGAGCTCCACTTCGCGGATCAGGTGGCTATCCAACAACATTGGCAAAGTCCGGTAAACCGTAGCCAGAGAAATCAGTCGATCCAGTTCTCGCGCCTTGCCTAGTAGATCTTCGGCGTTGAACGGATCACCAAAAGAAATAGCGGCCCGGACAATTACCTCGCGTGGCTTCGTGACGCGAAAGCCTCCAGCCTTCAAGTAGTTGAGCGCCTCTTGCAAGAGTGTGTCCGGCAGGACGTTTGAACCCTTCCGCGCCGGAAGCTCAGGCTGCTTCCTTGTAGCGAAACTCCAAGGTGAGATTTTGTGAAGGATACACTCGGTTCGTTCGAAACTCATGAATGACATCCTGACAATAAGCTTCCAGGTCGGGAGCGTCCAGTCGAAGCGGTAACTGCTCCAGAATTTGCTCGCGTCCATCTTTCGCAATTACCTCGATATTGGATTCGATCCAGACCTTCAGCGGCCTCAGCAAATCCTCGGAACCCGGATCTGCAATGCCGTAAAGTTTGAAATAGCACCGGATGCAACGCCCCGGATGCTGCCGGTTCAAGGCCGCTCCCCTGAGATCGAGAATCGAGTCTGCCTCACGGAAGAAACGCTGCGACAATGGCCCTAGAATCTGATCGAACC
Source organism: bacterium (assembly GCA_046727495.1). Taxonomy (GTDB): domain Bacteria; phylum Verrucomicrobiota; class Verrucomicrobiia; order Chthoniobacterales; family JAFAMB01; genus JBKPBY01. The sequence continues at coordinate 25,377 of JBKPCS010000054.1, forward strand.
GCTGCTGAAACACGCGGGAGTCTAACCTATTGAGAACCATTCGCAAGTGGGATGAGAAAATAGGACTTCTGGGACCGATGGGACGTATGCGACATCGGATAGAGGCTGTAACTTGAGCTGTATGATCCCTGCACTTACAGCTTCAGTCATGCGTCTCTTCAAGCTGTCTTACATCGTTATTTTTCTGCAAATCTTGAGCGGCCCTCTTGCGGCAGCGGACGGTTATACTGCCGAAGTTGAAAAGTGGCGCTCGCAACGGCTCGCTCGGTTAACCGCTCCAGATGGCTGGCTCACGCTGATTGGCCTTTATTGGTTGAAGCCAGGCGATAACAGCTTAGGAAGCGCAGCGGACAACGACATTGTTCTATCAACTGCCCCAGCCAAACTGGGAACCGTGACGTGGATGCCGGACGGCAAGGTCAGCGTCAAGTTGCAACCTGATTCTAGCGCACTGATCGACGGCAAAGCCGAGGTCGCCTCTGTCCTGACCGACGATTCGGATGGCAAGCCAAGCGTTATTTCCTTCGGCACATCGAGTGTGTACTTAATCAGCCGCGCTGACCGGAAAGGATTGCGCGTCAAGGATTCGGCTGCCGCCGCCCGGACCGGTTTTCTTGGGCTGGACTATTTTCCTATCGATCCAGCGTGGCGCATCGAGGCGAATTGGGTACCGTTCGATCCACCGCGGGAAATCAGGATCACGTCGATTGTTGGAACGACGGAAAAAGAAAAATCGCCGGGCAAAGCTGTATTCGATCGAGAAGGAAAAACTTTTGAACTGATTCCAGTCCAGGAATCACCAGATTCGCTCTTCTTTATCTTTTCAGACGGAACGAGTGGGAAAGAAACGTACGGCGCCGCGCGCTTTCTATATTCAGACCTGCCAAAGGATGGAAAGGTTGTTCTCGACTTCAACCGGGCGGTGAATCCGCCCTGCGCTTTTACTCCTTTCGCGACCTGTCCGTTGCCGCCTAAAGAGAACCGGCTGACGGTGCGAGTCACCGCAGGTGAAAAGAATTACCGGGGAGAAAGCGCGCACTAGCGCGCTTTCTGAAGTTGTCGCTGCGCGACAACGAAATTATTTAAAAGGGGTATAGTCCCTACTGGAGTGCCCGCCAAAATTCATCGATTGGGCTGCGTGGCACTCGGTCAAGGGATAGGATAAAATTGCATCCGCTCTCCTGTTCGTTGCCGCGCAGCGGCAACTTTCAGAAATCGCGCTGCGCGATTTCTATTTTTTCGAATAGTCGCCGCACCAATCCTCTCCCTTCGTTACCGGGAAATGTGATTCGAACTTCATGTCTTGATCGACTTTGAAGACGATCGTCTGAGGGGCGTGCCGTCGGCATTCGCCTTGGTCAGCGCCGGTCTTGTACCAATAGGTGCAGGCTCTACACGCTTTCGTGGAAGTCACAGTAGCCATATCGCGAATATACGAGCCATCGACTACTGCTAGCAATGCCCCAATCGTGTTGCGCGAAATTGTTGTTGAACATCAATCGCAAGAAAACGCGCATTCGCGCGTTTTCTGAGATTGTCGCTGCGCGACAACGAAATTGAACAGGAGTTTCGTAACAGGAACCGCCTCGTAAATCGTCGGATCAAGGACAAAGCTACGCCCCTCACACAACTTTTGCTTTCCGTTGTCGCGCAGCGACAACCTGAGACTGCGCGTAGGCGCAGTTTCTAGCGTCTGGCCAAACGGAAAAACAGAATGCTCCCGATCGTCAGGTACAGGATGTTCGGTAGCCAGATCAGGATCTCGGGGTGGAGCGCTGGCTTGTTCTTTACGTTGTCCGTCAGCACGAAAATAATGAAGTAAGAAGATGCGATCACCAGGCTCAAAAGAATTCCCATCGAAGTCTCTCTTCGCTGCGCGGTAACCGCTAACGGGATACCTACAAGTACAAACGTGAAAACCGCCATCGCATTGGAAAAACGCTTGCTCGTTTCCGTACGGAGCACGGCAATATCCTGCTTATTATCGGCTTGGTGAAGCGCGCTGCGCAGCTGATCCAGCGTCTGTTCGTTGGGGCGTTGCCTGCTCTTAGCCCGGTTTATGAGTTCCTCCAAGGGAATCGGTAAATCGCCTTCCCGCATCGTGATTCCGTGTCGCATCCTCTTCAGATCGTCGGGGGTGACTTCGTCGCGTTCTTCGTACTGTGCATTTGAAAGATGCAAAAGAATTTGCTCGTTACTGTTATCGACCTCCAGGCTGCCGGTTTTTGCGTAAGTAATCCGGATCGGCAGGTTCTGAGGATTCAATTGGAAGACATAAATGTCATACAAGTGGGAGCCCTCTTTTCGGCCCACGTAAATTCGCCGGCCTGGAAAATCAGAGATCGTTTCATCGCTGCCGAAAAGGGCCAGAGGATTATTCGTCGCCAGATCGAGGACAGCACTTTTGGCTCTGTTCGCCGCCTGCGGAGCCGCATACAGATTGATCCACAAGCAAATCCCCAGAAAAAAAACTGCGATCGCGAATACCGGAAGACAAATTCGCACAATGCTGACGCCGTTGGCGCGCAAGGCCACCAACTCGTTATCCGACGAAAGCCTGCCGAATACGAGCAGTACTGCGACGAGTACACCCCATGGGATCGAGTAGGTGAGCGAGAAGGGCAGCAAAGAACCTACAACGGTAAGTATGTAACTCAGGGGGAGCTGATGGCTCAGCAACAGGCCGATCATTTCTTTCAGGACATTACCGAGGACAAGAATCAACGTAAGCAAACCGATCGCCCAGCCGACGGTGCTCAGAATCTGACGACTCACGTATCGATCGATGATATTCATTGGGTCATCTTTATCGTCCTCGTCCTCGACCTCGTTCTCGTCCTCGTATAGTGGCCGCGACGGCGCTGGATTGAAGTCGCTCGCTCTGGGTCCTGGCGGCAGGGCCTGCCGCCCTACAGCGCGACCAGAGCGATGAGCATGATCGAATCCTCACTCCGTCTCCTCAACCGGCACACAAGTGCAAAACAGATTCCTATCGCCATAGACGTTGTCTATTCGACCGACTACTGGCCAGAACTTGTGTTCTCGAGTCCAAGGTGCGGGATAGGCAGCTGATTCGCGCGAGTAGCTGCGGTCCCAATTCTCGGACAACAAATCTTGTGCGGTATGTGGAGACCTTTTCAGAACGTTGTCTTCGCGATCGGCTTCTCCTGTTTCGATAGCTCTGATCTCTCCGTAAATCGAAATCATCGCATCGCAGAAACGATCCAGCTCGGCTTTAGACTCGCTCTCGGTCGGTTCAATCATCATCGTGCCAGGAACAGGCCACGACATGGTCGGCGCATGGTAGCCGTAGTCGATCAATCGCTTCGCCACATCTTCTACTTCGATACCGGAAGATTTCTTAAACTGGCGCAGGTCAATGATGCACTCGTGAGCAACAAGGCCGTTTTTCCCTTTGAAAAGCACAGGATAATACTTTGATAATCGAGCCGCTATGTAGTTCGCGTTTGCGATCGCCACCTGGGTCGCGTGAGTCAATCCGTCCGCGCCCATCATACTGATATAGGTCCAGGAGATTGGCAGAATACTGGCGCTTCCGTAAGGAGCAGCGCTGATCGGCCCGATCCCGAATTTTCTCTTCAGATCGATAAGCGGATGCGACGGCAAGAAATCCACTAGATGCGCCTTAACTCCGATTGGCCCGACTCCAGGTCCGCCGCCCCCATGCGGGATGCAGAAAGTTTTGTGCAAGTTCAGATGGCAAACATCAGCACCAAAATCGGCAGGCCGGCACAGACCCAATTGCGCGTTCATGTTCGCTCCGTCCATGTAGACTTGGCCGCCAGCTCGATGCACAATGTCGCAGATCTCGACGATGCCTTCTTCAAAGACACCGTGGGTGGAGGGATAGGTGACCATCAGAACCGCCAGGACTTCGGCGTGTTCCTCGGTCTTCTTACGAAGATCGACCACATCGATATTCCCATCGCTATCGCACTGGACCGCTACAACACGAAATCCGGCCATCGAAGCGGAGGCAGGATTTGTCCCGTGTGCGGAGGTTGGAATCAGGCAAACATTACGCTGGGCTTGACCGTTCTTCCGATGGAACTCGTGGATCGCGAGCAAGCCTGCGTATTCGCCTTGTGATCCCGCATTCGGTTGAATCGTTACCGCGGCGAACCCGGTCATCTCGGCAAGCCAACTCTCGAGCTCGGCTATCATTTCGCGATAGCCCTCGGTCTGCGATTCTGGTGCAAACGGATGAATTTGGCCAAACTCAGGCCAAGTGACCGGAAACATTTCCGCGGCTGCGTTTAGCTTCATGGTGCAAGAGCCGAGAGGTATCATTGACGTAGTCAACGACAAATCCCTCGTTTCCAGCCGATGCAGGTAGCGCATCAATTCTGTTTCCGATTGATGGGTGTTGAAAACCGGATGCTGCAGATATTTTGATCGGCGCACGAATTTGGTCGGCAGCTCCTCTATTTCAGTTGCTGAAATCGCTGGCACGGTCGCCGTTCGGTCACCGGAGAATACCTCCAGCAACTCCTGAAGGTCGCGATCTGAGACCGTCTCATCCAGCGTGATGCCGATTGTTTGATCCGGGTAAACCCGAAAATTAATTAAACGCTCCTCGGCCCGCGCCAGGATCGCATCGCGATCTTTGCCTAGATCGACCCTTAGCGTATCAAACCTTGGGCCGCCTAAAACCGGATATCCTAGTCGCTCTAACGCGCCTGCCAGGACCCTGGTCTGTTGCATGATCCTTTCGGCAATGAGTTTCAGGCCGCTCGGTCCGTGATAAACAGCGTAGCTGGCAGCAATAACTGCCAGCAAGACTTGGGCTGTGCAAATATTGCTGGTGGCTTTATCGCGGCGAATGTGTTGTTCCCGTGTCTGCAACGCCAGACGGTATGCCGGCCGGCCCGCAGGGTCTTTGGAAACCCCAACCAATCGCCCTGGCAAATGCCTCTTGTACTGGTCGCGCGTAGCAATAAATGCCGCGTGCGGTCCACCAAAACCCACCGGAACGCCGAATCGTTGTGATGATCCGACACAAATATCGGCGCCGAACTCACCCGGCGGGACAAGTAATGTCAGACTCAGCAGATCTGCAGCCGCCACTGCAAGAGCACCCTGTTCATGCAGTTTTCGGATGAAAGACTCGTAGTCGCAGATCTTTCCGTCGGTTGTCGGGTATTGGACGAGCGCGCCGAAGACCGGATTCTTAAAGTCCCACGCTTCGTCGTTACCGACAACAACTTCGATACCGAGAGGTTTCGCCCTGGTCTCAACCACGGCGATTGTTTGAGGATGACAGCCATCGGAGACGAAGAACCGTCGCGTGTTGGGCTCTTTCCTAACCGCGAATGCCATCGACATCGCTTCGGCAGCTGCTGTGCCTTCATCCAAAAGGGAAGCGTTCGCGATTTCCAGACCGGTTAAGTCGGCGATCATCGTCTGGAAGTTTAATAGTGCCTCTAACCGGCCCTGTGCGATTTCGGCCTGGTACGGAGTGTATGAAGTATACCAATTGGGATTTTCGAGAATGTTCCGCTGGATCGGCGGCGGCGTAATGCATCCGTGATAGCCAAGTCCTACGTAGGATCGCGCAACAACATTCTTTGCGCCGATGGTCCGTAGACGCCGCAACGCTTCAAATTCGGTTTGCGGTTCAGGCAGATTCAGCTTTCGCCGGAAACGAATCTTCTCGGGCACGGCGGCCTCTGCCAGAGCATCCAGCGATTCATACCCGATGAGCTCCAGCATCTCGCGTAGATCCTTTGCATCGGGACCTACATGACGATTTACGAACGAATCGGCCGCACTACCGGCGACTTCAGTTTTCTGCATTGGGGAAGATGTGTTACCGAGGTCGGCGGGTCAAGCGGGCCGGGCGCTGCAGGGCGTCAGAGGCCCGCTCGCCGAGACCCAACGGGGTGTCGGAGGCAGGCTCAGACTTCGCCAAGGCTACGGCACGAGAGGTCTGCCGCCCTAAAGCGATTCACCTGAGCGAGCCAAATCGGCTAATAACTAACTACTCTCGGCAACAGCTTCGCTTCTTCGATCCAATGTTTGATGTGGGTGACGGTCGGTGCCTCCTTTGCGTGATGATGGAGATTGTTTACCTCGATCACCTTTGCATGAAGGTGTTCCGCACTACGCTGACTTAACTCGAGAACAGAATCGACGCCACACGCTTGCAACAACTCGGCGTACTGACGCCCAATCCCATTAATTCGAAACAGGTCCGCCTGATTCACCCACTTCAGTAAATGATGGTGTCCAACACCGAGCTTTTCGGCCAGTTCCTTTCGTCCATGCGGTGTTGCGCCTTTCGCTAGAAGCGCTTCGACAGTTTTGATGCCGATTTCTTGGAGCTTGGCGCTGTGGGCCGGGCCGATCCCTTCGATTTTCCCAATATGTGTTGTGGTCATAAGGTCATCAACAGTGGCAGTTTAACCAGAAATCGAGCAAGAAAGCGATATTGTTCTCGCTTCTCTCCCTCTTGCTCTTCCTCCTCTTCTTGCTCCGCCCGACACGTAGGGACCGGCTCAGCAAGCTCTGTTCTACCGCCGGTAAGCCTTGTTCTGTCAGCGGTAGGGTCGCGATTTATCGCAACCTCGTGCTGCTGGCACTTCGAGAGTCGCTAGACGAGGCGGAGGAAAGGGAGGAGGAAGACCAAGAATGGGGCTTGTAAATGATTTCGCGCTTTCTTCCGTAACGTTCTCGCCTATGGTCGATCGATTGTGAGCGACTCAACTACTCCAACGCTGAAGCAGACCGCTTTGTTCGACGAGCACCTGAAGCTCGGCGCAAAGATGGTTTCTTTTGGAGGCTGGAATATGCCGGTCTTTTACTCGAGCATCCTGGATGAACACCAGGCGGTGAGAAATAGCGTTGGTGTCTTTGACATATCGCATATGGGCGAATTTGAGGTCTCGGGTCCTCTTGCCTACTCCTGGCTCAACAGTCTGCTAACGAACAACATCGAAAAACTCGCGATCGGAGAAGGTCAATACACGTTCCTTCTGAACGAGACCGGAGGCGTCATCGATGATCTGATTGTCTATCGGCGGGCTGATGCCAGTTTCTTCATGGTCGTAAATGCGGCGAAGGTCGAAGAGAATTTTCGCTGGATGCAAAGGCGTATCGCCTCCGATGTCTCGCTGGTAAACCGAAGCGCACAGTACGCCGCCCTTGCAGTGCAGGGGCCGAAATCAGCAGAGCTGATGGGGCACTTCGGAGAACTCCCCAGCCGGAATCATTTGTTCGAGCTCAAATTTGAGGAGGTGCCACTTCTCGTCGCTCGAACTGGATATACCGGCGAAGACGGTTTCGAAATCTTCTATCCGGTTACTGCCGGCGCTCGTGTTTGGAACGCAGTATTGGATCTTGGAAAATCGCTCGCGATCCGACCATGTGGATTGGGCGCGAGAGATACCTTGCGGATGGAAGTCTGTTACCCACTCAATGGTTCAGATCTTTCAGCGGATCGAACTCCGCTGGAAGCCGGCCTCGGATTCTTTGTTGATATGGAGAAACCTGATTTCGTAGGTCGGCAGGCGTTGCTCCTGCAGAAACAACAGGGCCTGAAGCAGCGACTAGTTCCAATTAAAACGTCTGGCAAGACGCCCCCTCCCCGCGCCCATTACGGAGTCTTTGTCGAGGGCCGCCAGATCGGCGAGCTCACCAGCGGCACCCAGTCGCCAAGCCTCAATACCGGTATTGGTCTTGCCTACCTTGACATGCCTTACACAAAGCCGGGTCAGACGGTCGAATTCGATGTACGAGGCCGAAAATTTCCTGCGACGGTCGAAAAAAAACCGCTATACAAGAAACCATGCTAGTCCCCGATGATCTCAAGTACGCCGAGACCCATGAATGGGTACGAGTTGAAGGTCATACCGGTACAGTCGGGATCACCGACCACGCGCAAGCGGAATTGACCGATATCGTTTTTGTCGAGTTGCCAAAGGTAGGGACGGCGGTGTCGCCAAAACAGACGGTCGCCGTTGTAGAGTCGGTCAAGGCGGCCAGCGACATTTATTCTCCGGTCAGCGGTGAAGTAACAGAAACGAATCCAGCTTTGGAGGGAAATCCGGGCCTCGTCAACACCGATCCATACGAAGCCGGCTGGCTCTTCAAAGTTAAGCTATCAGACCCGAAAGATCTGGATGCGCTGAAGGACGCCGCCGCGTATAAGACGCAGATCGGGGGCTAACGCCGTCAATGCCAACATCGCCGACATTGCCAACATCGTTGACAACGTAGTCGTATCCCCGCGCGCTGGGGATGCTACGCGCACGGCGCCGAGATAAACCTAACGATCGTGCGATTTAGCCGATCGGTGGGTCTTCGCTGTCGGCGATGTTGGCATTGACGGCGGTGACGGCGTTGCCACTGTCGGCCCGGCCATGGACCGGATCGGCGTTGACAACTCGATCTCCGGAACGGAGTAAAGGGTATGTCTTGGATAAGCTGGTTGGAGGCGCGGCTCGGATTCCTGGGAATCCCCCGCCTGATGCAAATGATCGCCCTGTTGAACGGGTTGGTCTACCTCCTGCACTTCTTTCAACCAGCCTACGTCGGTACCCTCCTCTTCAGCCCGGAACGGATCCTGCACGGCGAGGTCTGGAGACTGGTTTCCTACATTTTCGTGCCCAGCATCGCCATGGGGGCGTCCGCCGTCCAGGTGCTCTTTCTGATTATGTACGTCTGGTTCATGATCTGGATGGGCGACGCGCTTGAACACGCCTGGGGAGCGTTTCGCTTAACGGTGTTCTATGTGCTCGGCATGATAGGAATGACCGTAGGTGCATTCTTCTTCGGCGGCACCGCCTCGTCGTTTCTATTGAACCTCTCCCTGTTCTTCGCTTTCGCGACCCTTTATCCCGAGATGCAGATCTATGTGATGTATATCTTGCCGATGAAGGTGAAATGGGTCGCGATGTTCAGTGCAGCTCTTCTCTTGTTGCAGCTGCTAGTGGCTCCGATCAGTGGCAAAATCGCGATCGCAGCCGCCTTCATCAACTATCTCATCTTTTTCGGCCCAGCAGCTATTGATCAAATGCGTCATCGCGCCGGGACAGAGCGCAGACGGCGCAAATTCGAGGTAAAGAGCGTCGGACCGGGTGAATCGCTTCACCAGTGCAAAGTCTGTAAACGAACTGAAAAAGATAGCCAGGACCTGGAATTCCGTGTGGCGGGCGACGGCGAAGAATATTGTCTGGAACATCTGCCGAAAGCGCCAGCCGGAAATGCCCGGTGAGGGGCGGATTTGTCGATTGGCGTCTGGGAAGGTACAATGCCCGGATTGTCGACCTGGAACCCCAACCCACGATCAATCCGCAGGATTGGGTTCAAGCTTCAGGTCCAGCCAAGGCCGGATAGGTCCAGCTCGACGGCTGGCCCGCAGCTAGCCTGCTCCAAAGAACGCCTGAAACTCGCGCAACTTTTGCAGAGCTGCTCCTGAATCCAGTAACTCATTTGCCAGCCGCACTGCATCCTCCATTCGCCTGGCGAGCCCGGCTACCACAAGTCCGCCCGCGGCGTTAATCACAATCAGGTCACGTCGCGCAGCTCGATCTTTGCCCGCAAGAATATCGGTGATCGCTTTTGCATTTCCAGCTGCATCGCTGCCTCGCAACTCGTGGAGCGCCGGTTTGCGAAATCCCAATTCGTCCGGGAAAAGATGAAATCGATTCAAACTGTCATCTTTCAGTTCGTACACCAACGTTTCGCCAAGCAACGAAATTTCATCCATTCCTGATCCGGAAGAAACTTGACCGTACACAACCCAAGCTCGCTTACGACCAAGCTCTTTTAGTGCGATTGCGAACTTTTCGAGAATTACTGGGGAAAATACTCCAATCAACTGAGAGGCCGGTCGTGCAGGATTCAAGAGTGGACCCAAAAGATTGAAAACCGTTGCGACCCCCTGTTCTGCCAGCTTTTTTCGGATCGGCGCAACGAGACGAAAGGCCGGATGATACATCGGCGCGAACAGAAAACCGATGCCAGTCTGCTGAATGCATTCGATCATCCGTTCAATCGGGCAAGCCACCGGAATTCCCAGCGCCTCCAGGACGTCGGCTGACCCGCATTTAGAGGTGATGGCTTTGTTCCCGTGCTTGATGACCAGGGCGCCGCCGGCGGCGAGCAGGAACATGCAGGCAGTAGAAACGTTAACCAATTCAAGATAGTCCCCTCCAGTCCCAACGATATCGATCGCGGGTCTTTTGTCGGGCGATAGCGGAGGCTGCGCTGCGAGGTCCAAGAATGAACGAGCAAAATACCCAAGCTCTTCGCCACTTTCCCCTTTCTCCTTTAAAGCGATTAAGAACTCTGCTTTGTCAGCCTCGGGCGCTAACGGATCAGCCAGCTCGCGAGAAACAGCGCGCACCTGTTCAAGTGTCAGGTCGATCCCCAGTCGAAGTTGTTTAGTAAGCTCTTTCAAGGGTGAACCGCAGATTTCGCAGATTACGCAGATTTGAAGAGTAAAATTTGATTTCGCCGGGTGAAAAATTTCGCACTCTCCAAGCAAAGGACGGTCGGCATAAAGCAAAACTCAAAAGAAAATCTGCGTAATCCGTGTAATCTGCGGTTTCTACCTCTCTGTGAAATCTGCGGTACTGCGCAATCTGTGGTTTATTTGCCGACCTTCAAACTCATACCCATTATATGAAAGATCTCGTCCCGTACCCGCTGATAGCCAGGCGAATCGAGATCGCGGAACGCCAATCATGACCAACCAAAGAACTACGGCGGACCCAAGAACCTTGCCGGACGAACTCATGAGCGGGTCACGATCGGCATTTTCAATTTCCCTGTCGAGTGAAAAGCGCGCCTAGCTCTGTCCTCATTGTTGGCTGCGGCTACGTCGGTCTCCCGCTCGCGCGTCATTTTAACGCAAGCGGCTGGCAAGTGGTCGGTCTTACCGGATCCGAGGAGTCCGCGGTCAGGCTCTCATCCGAGCCCTATCCGATTCTTGGACTCGATATCACGACGAGTCTGGACCGACTGCAACCGCGCACGTTCGATTTTGTGATCCATTGCGCGAGCTCCGGACGGCGAGGCGCCGAGGCATACGAAGGGTTGTTTCTCAGCGGGACCCGTAGTCTCCTATCAGCGCTCACGATCAATCATTTCCTTTTCGTAAGCTCAACCTCTGTCTACGGCCAAACCGATGGATCATGGGTAACCGAAGAGAGTCCGGCCGACCCATCCCGGCAAACCGGCCAGGTGCTTCGGGCCGCCGAAGAAATTGTTTTAGAACAACAAGGAGCTATAGCTCGATTGGCCGGCATCTATGGACCTGGGCGTTGCGTCCCGCTTCGGAAATTGCTTGATCAAACGGCGATAATTGAGGGCCAGGGCGAGCGAATAATGAATCTGATCCACCGCGACGATGCTGTGTCCGCCCTTGTTTTCCTGGGTGAGCATGGCCTGACAGGAATTTATAACGTGACGGACAATGAACCGGTCAGCCAGCTCGATTGGTTCCGGTACGTTTGCGGGCAACTGGACCGTCCTTTGCCACCGTTCGGTCCACGCGATCTAGCCAGAAAACGGGGCTGGACCAGCAAACGCGTCTCAAACCAAAGGCTACGCCAAGCAGGTTGGAGCCCCAGAATTAAGACGTTTCGAGAGGGGCTAGATCCACTGCTGGGTCCGGTTAAAAGCCAAAGTTGATTAAGCTCCGTTTTTCAGCCACCGCTACCACGGACCAGCAGGCTAACGATAGACGCTCGACGGTCGACGCAAGACGGGAAACGTAGGCGCTGAAAGCGCCTAAAACCTGATTTCCCCTCGCGGGGGGAGTTTTGTGTGTTATATTTGTCGTCTCTATGGCTATCCAGAAGAAGAACGCATTTTCCCGCCGTCTCCCAGATCTTGTCACTGAAGAACTCGTATCCGTGCTATCGCAGAAGAGGTCGTTTGAATTCAAGCAACTTTTCGAGGTAGTGCACGAGAATTTAAGACAGCGCAATGCTGCGAGTGGTGGAGAAGAGATGTTGCGTTTAAGGGCGTACGAAAAGTTGCAAAACTTGGTAGCCCGAGGTGTTGTGAAAAAGACCGGCAAAAGCTACAAAGGCGACGCCTCAGCGCTGGCGGCAATGGCCGCGGCAAACGCAGTAACTGTGGCTCAAATCGCGGCAAAGTCCTGATAAGGACGCTCTTATGATTGTACAGGATTATTTGCCGATCCTGTTGCAAGTGTTGGTCGCACTAGGATTCGCTGGCGTCGCTTTAGTCGCCAGCGTTGTCCTTGGGCGGACCGGCAAGCGAAATGCCACCAAGGATACTCCTTATGAATGTGGCATGATCGCCAAGGGTGAACCTCAACCGCGATTCAGCATAAAGTTTTACCTGGTCGCGATGCTGTTCATCCTGTTCGATATCGAAATTGTGTTCATGTACCCCTGGGCGGTCGTCTACCGCGATTTCATCGCTCAATCGGGTCCATGGACAATTTTCGGCAGTATGCTGGCATTTTTGACGATCCTGATGATCGGTTTCGTCTACGCCCTGAAGAAGGGTGTCTTGGATTGGAGGCGGTAAGAGGGCCTTCAGCCCTTCTTACCGCTTCCGTTTTCGTCGACCGTTTCCGGTCAACCGTCCACATTGTGTTATGCGTTGTGCCATGACGGCGACGGAGCGTCGCCCTACAACGGATCAACCGAGATCAACCTGGATCGTAAGGAATGATCGCTAAACGCGTTTTCTATGAAGGCCGAGTACAGGGGGTCGGCTTTCGCTACACTGTCCGCCAGCTAGCGACCGGCTTTGATGTTGTGGGATGGGTTGCGAATCTGATCGACGGTCGTGTTCAGATGGAGGCGCAGGGAGCGCCGGAAGAGATCCACGAGTTTCTCCAAGCAATACGCGACAGCCATCTCCGTGGGTACATCGATAGAGTCACAATCGATGATATTAAGCCTACCCCTAACTTAAAGGGTTTCGGGATCAGGCACTAGGCTGTGCTTTCGGCACGGCCGTTTTCCGTCAACCGGCTATCGTCGTCCGTTCTCCGATCCCTGAAGCGGCGTTTCTAGCGTATAAGTCTCGTCTGTTCCCCAAGACGCAGATCTCTCCATCCTGTCCCTACTACGGTCGACGGTTGTAGGGCGGCAGGCCCTGCCGCCGATACCCAACGCGCGATAGATGTTGGCGGCAGGCCCTGCCGCCCTACAGCGCGCCTATGCGCGGAAAACGGTAGACGTAAGACGGCGAACAGTAGACCATATCGCCCATGCGATTCGCTATCTTTGGCGATATCCACGCCAATCTTGAGGCCCTTCGAACGGTGTTGGCGGACGCTCGTGAACAGGGGTGCACCGATTACGTTTGCCTCGGCGACGTAGTCGGCTACAACGCGAATCCGAAGGAATGTTTGTCGCTGGTGCAATCGCTTAAATGTCCGGTTGTGAAAGGCAACCACGATGAATATTCATCTTCAGACTCAGTCCTCGATTCGCTGAATCCGCTGGCCGAGCTCGCAATCCAATGGACTCGGGATCAGCTATCGCTCGAAGAAAAACAGTGGCTCAGCGCCCTACCTTATGTTTGTGAGGTACACGGCTTCACCATAGTCCACGCGACCCTGTTCGATCCGCCTAGCTGGGACTACGTGTTAAATCAACTCAACGCCGCCGCCAGCTTTTCCGAACAAAAAACGGAAATCTGTTTTTATGGCCATACGCACGTTCCTCGCGCTTATTTGCGGGAAAGCTCAGTGATCGGCATGCCCTATGACCAATTGTCGCTGATCGAAGGGCCTCAATACTTTATCAATGTCGGTAGCGTTGGACAGCCTCGAGACGGCGATTGGCGGGCCTCATACGTCATCTTCGATCAAGAAGCCAGAAAGGTATTCCTCCGGCGGCTGCCGTACGATTTGCCGACTACCCAGAAAAAAATCCTCGCCTGCGGGCTACACCCTCGCCTTGCTGATCGGTTAGCACTCGGAAGATAACGGCAAACTGATTTTCGTGGACCACATCTTGATCATCAAGCCGAGCTCACTCGGCGACGTCGTCCACACGCTACCGGCAGTTCACTTCTTAAAACAAACATTTTCCAACTCGAAAATTTCGTGGGTCATCAATTCAGAATGGGCTCCGCTGCTTAGCGGGAACGCCGACGTCGATTCAGTTATTCCGTTTCCCAGATCAGACTTTCGAGGACCAACCGGATTGTTGCGATTCCTTTCTTGGTCCCGCCAACTCGCGAGGGTGAGACCTGATTTGGTCCTCGATTTCCAAGGCTTACTTCGCAGCGCATGGATGGCGCGCAGCGCACGAGCAGGACGGATTCTAGGCTTGTCCGATGCCCGCGAGGGGGCTCACTGGTTTTATCATGAGAAAGCACTCGTCAATTCGAGCCAGCACGCCGTCGATCGGTATCTGGAGCTGGCGAAACTCGCCGGATCCGATGTTTCGGGTCCGGCCGTTTTGCCGCTGCCGGAAGGAAAAGCAATTCGGGATTTCGAGGTCCCTGCTCGAGCAGTAATTCTCCATCCGTTCGCTCGCGGTGCCGGGAAATCGCTCACCGGCGAAGAGGTGTTTCAGATAAGCCGGCTGCTAGCGCCTTTTCCTTTGATCGTCGTCGGCAAATCTGATGAGGATTTGCGCCTGGATCGAAATGCTATCTCGCTGGTAAATGAGACGAGCCTGGAAGAGCTCATCTGGCTACTCCGGCGCGCTGCATTCGTCATCAGTGTGGACAGCGGGCCAATGCATATCGCCGCTGCACTGACGGCGAATCTACTCTCGATTCATCTCTGGAGCGATCCGTGCCGCGTCGGCCCATACAACCCGGACGCCTGGGTTTGGAAAGACAATCAGATCATTCAGGTTCGAAATCTCCGGAATAGGAGCTTCTCTTCGCTCCCTTCCAGCCGTCCTGTGCCATTACAGATTGCGAGATTTGTCCATGATAGGCTGTAGGGCGGCAGGGCCTGCCGCGCTACAGAACCAGAATCGATTTGTCTTGGACCGGCTTTTTGAGTTAGTCCAAAATTCAGTTATGCCCTCTTTCGATGTTGTCTCAGAAGTCGACAAACAAGAGATCGACAACGCGATTAATCAGGCGAAGAAAGAACTGAGCACGCGTTTCGATCTCAAGGACAGTAAAGCTGTCATCCAGCTTACCAATCCCAATCTCATCGAATTGAGCGCCGAAGATGCGCCCAGACTCAAGTCGCTGGTTGAGATCGTCATCGGCAAATTAGCCAAACGCGGCATCGATCTCAGAAATGTCGAACGAAAGGACCCAGCGATCTCGCCTCTGGGCCACGCCCGACAGGAACTTCATATTAAACAAGGCCTCGAGGGCGAGACAGCGAAGGAGATCATTAAGGCAATTAAAGGCTTGAATCTTAAGGTCCAGAGCCAGCTCCAAGACCGCCAGCTGCGCGTCACCGGAAAGAAGAAAGACGAACTGCAGACTGTAATACAATTCTTGCGCAGCAAAGACTTCGGTGTCGGATTGGGATTCAAAAACTTCCGCGATTAAGCCGATCAACAAAGGTTTCTCGTTATCAAATTGCCTTTGTTGACTTCCGAACAATCGCAGCCACTTCGCGACCGAGAAATTCAATGGATCTGAGCATCGCATCGTGCTCGAGCGCGGCGGACCTCATCTGAAACGTGATACGCGAGATGCCTCCCAGAACTTCGCTTTTATCAATTATTTTTGCTGCAACCGTCTCAGGATCGCCCACTAGATAGGCGCCTCCAGGTTGGGTAAGCATCTCGAACTGACGGCGGGTAGAAAGTGGCCATCCACGTTCGCGACCGATTTTTGTGAACATGGAATGCCAGCCTGGAAAAAATAGGTCTCTTGCTTCCTGCGAGGTATTCGCGACGAAGCCGAGTGCGTGGACACCAACTCGAAGAGTTTCGGGTGCATTACCCGCACGCTGGCCTGCTTGGCGATAAAGGTTCACAAGTGGTCGGAAACGACGTATCTCGCCACCAATGATAGCCACCATCGGATCGTTTTGGTCCTTGCTGCTGCAGCGGCAAGGATAACTGCTGGAGCAGAATCGAGATAATCTGCTCGATGATGCTCACCGATACCAAACACATCCAACCCCACTCTATCGGCGGTTGCTACCTCCTCCAGCAGATACTCCAAACGGTCAGTCGGCCTCATCACGGTCGCTGCCGACTCCTGATCGGCCATTAGAGCCGCAAAACTATCGATGCCTATCTCCATTAGCGGCCGGTTTGTTCTTTGAATATTCCCACTTATGTTTGTAGCGATCTTCTGAGAAAAGGCGACCGCTCTGATTTGCTTAACCAACAAACGCGCACAACCCCACGAGCCCCACCTTCGTGAGGCCAGTGTTTGCAGCAGTGGCAATTTTTGCAGGCAGCGGGTTCACCCGCTTTTGCGGGATCACCGCTGGCTATGATTTGTCGCCGCGTCGCGACTTCGGAGGCAGTTTCCGGAGCCGGAGCGAGCTTGTGGTGAACGTTCAATCACTGTCAGTGTGCCGTTTCTTTGTTTTCTTTCGCAGATGTCCTGATTTCGCGCTTTTCTTCTTCTCGCTCTTCGCCTCTTCCGCTTTCTTTTCCTGTTCCGCTTTCCTCTGTTCCTCCGCTTTCTTCTCTGCTGCTTCTTTGGCTAACCGCTGCCCGTAATCGGCAGTTGTAATGACGAGAAACTTCTCCTTGGTATAAACCGCCGACAGGGATCCGTCCTGCAATCCCCATTGTTTGCTTCCTTCATTTGGGCCGGTTTGCTTCCATTGCTGGTCCGAATTCAAGCCAAGGAGCCGATCGATCTCATCTGACGACATCTCACTCTCGTTGCTGGCGCCCTTCTTGGTCTTGACGTAAGTGATGGCGTCCGTCTTTCCATCGGAAAGATGGACAGTGACATAATACGGGGGCTTCTCGAACATGGCTGTATCTCCGGCCGCATTGATTGGCTTACCGTATCGAGTTATCGATTCGTCTAGAGTGTCACCGATCCTGCCCAGACAATTGCCAGACGTACCGACTAAGACAAGCAGAGCGAATAAACGAATCATGGGGACTGCTCATCCACCCTGAACGGGCGGCATTAGCGAAACCAATTCTCCCGGCACTATCACGTGCTCCCTGGATACCCATTCCGTTTCTGCCGCTACACGGATCTGTCGATCCCAAGCCTTTAGTGTTGGCTGCAATTCAAAAACCTTCTGCAGTAGCGTGCCGACGGTGCTTCCTTCCGGCAGTTCAATCACCTCCGGTCCGCCTAAATCCCGCAGCTGGGCAAAATATTGAAGAGAAACCTTCATCCTCCTGACTCCTAGCTCCTTGCTCCTGGCTCCTGCCCTTTTAACACCCCAATTAATGGCAGGTTCCGGTACCGCTCCTGATAATCAAGGCCATAACCTACAACGAATTCATCAGGCACATCGAATCCGACGTAGTCTGCTTCAACTGGAATCGCACGTTCCTTCAACTTTCTAAGCAGAACACAACTCTTCACGCTCAACGGCTTGGCTTCGACCCGAATTGTCTCCTCAATCGTTGCAAGAGTATGTCCGCTATCGAGGATGTCATCCAACAAAAGAACATGTCGCCCTTCCAGGTCGGGCAACGCAGAACGATCAAACTCTACCTGGCCGGTCGTGACTGTGCCTCCGTGATAGCTCCTCACTCGCAAACAGTCGAGTTGTATAGGCAAAGGAATCCGGCGCAGGAGGTCGGCCATGAAAATCAGGCTCCCGTTCAGAATCGCTAGTACCGTGAGATCTTTTCCGCGGTAATCCGCCGTGATCTGGCCGGCTAACTCGTCCAACCGCTTCGCGATTTCCGGTTCGCGAAACAGCACTTTCTCCAGGTCTTCCTGCATCCTGTTATTTCGCGGACAGGACGCTATTCATCAAAAGAAATATTCATTGCGGCGCGTATGGCAAAGCGCCGAATAAGAGCCATCAATCGTTCCTTGCTGGTTTTGTCGGTGAATTTGATTCCATTCGTCGCCGCTAATCGCCGTAATTCGCCAAACGTTCTCTTCACAATCTCCTTCTCGTACTCCTCATCGCTTAGACCGCCCAGTCTGACGAACTCGCGCTGGAGCGAAGTCTTGTCCTTCCCGCCCGGCTCGACACAAGCAGCCTCTTCAAAGGCCGCCCTCAAAAACTTGCCTCCCTGGCTCCCTTTTTCGTTTGCGTGCAACACCTCCACAAACTCTTTCCTGGCAGCGCTTAGCTCTTCGGCTTGCAATCTCTTGCCCGCAACTTCCCGCAGCCCTTTTTTGAGAAGCTCAACAGTCAGGTGCCGCTTTGCTGATGGTGAGCGCAGCATTGTTTCCAATAAAAGCTCCCCGGACTTGCGGCTGGCCAGAAAACTGGCCAGCGTTTCTTCAAATCTTTCTACCGCCTGCGCGAGTTTTTTTGCAGACCGGCCAACCTTATCACCTTCAATCTTGCGCGAATGTTTCTGCAATCGTTCCCCCAGATCGAGGAGGTGTGTCGCGAGATCGGTATAGTTCATTTTGTTGAGTCAAAATGGTTTAGGACATTTTGGGTCAGATCGCTGTAGTCCTGCGCACCAATACTTCCCGGCGCATACAGAATGACCGGCAAGTGTTCGCTGGTCGATTCAGCGACCCGCACACAATGACGCACATAAGGCTCCAGCAAGATGGCGTCCTGGTTCAGAAGACCGATCGCCTGCAGATTGGCCATAGAGATTTCCAACTCGTTGATGGCCAGACGAAATACATTTCCTGTCTGCCGGTAATGGCTCACGATCAGTGCGCCAATGTTCGGTTTTCGTCTACCCGGTAAATGACTGGAGAATTTCTCCCTCAGCTCAACAACCTGCTCTGCTAACACGTGAAACCCGGAAAGCGAGAGATAGTCGGGCACATACGGAACGACACAATTATCGGCACAAAACACCGCGTTTTTTGTCGTGCTATAAAGATTCGGCGGACAATCCAACAGTACGAAATCGTAATCCTTGAAGCGAGCGCCCAGCGCCTTTTCCAGCACCTGGTAGTTCGCCGGCGCCCGAAGCTCGTGTATCCGGTCCTCAATCCGCAGGAGCTCGACCGATGCCGGCAACAGATGCAATCGCGGCAGATCGGTAAATCCGGTCCAGGTTTCTACTCCTTTGACCACAGCGTCATCGAAATTGAAACGGTCTTTCCCTAGCAGCGCGTCATCAAAAATTTGAAAAGTCGATCTCTGCCCCTTGGCAACATGTTGCCGCCACCGATCCGGGCGCATCAGCCATACACTCGAATTCGACTGTGGGTCCAGGTCTACGACCAGAACCTTCTTACGATGGAGCTTCGCCAGAGACGCTCCGATGTTAACCACGGTGGCAGTTTTGCCGACACCGCCTTTGAAGTTGATGAAAGCCAGAACCCGCGCGCTCATGACGATTCGCTATCCACATATCGCTGCAAAACATGGCCAGCGATCAAGCTTTTTCGCGTTTCGCGTTTTCGCGTTTCGCGTTTGACGCCCAAGCCCCAGGAGCAGCCTCATCCTAATCGATTTTGTTCGACCCCTAATTGACAGTTAATGATTCGCTTTGGAGAAACCGAGTTTTCAAAAAGTGCTTTACTCCAATCGAAAATCTGCCTCTGGAAGTTAAAGAAACGCGAAACGCGAAACGCCGAACGCCATGATTTACAACGGACTCACCAGCGCTGACTACGACGAGAAGCTTCGCGAAATGGGCAACTACCTCTGGGATCTTGAACAAGAGGCGGATCTCGCCAGCGCACACGGGAAACAGGCTCTAGTTGATCAGATTGAAACCAAAATTCTCGCTCAGGCAAAACGGGCCGAATCTTTCCTCGAAGTTCAAGGCGAACACCAAACGCTCGCCGCCTACGTAGCCGGTCTCGGCTATCGCATGGTGCGACGTTGGTCTGAAGCGACCGACCATTTTCTTTCGGTTCTTGAGCAATCCCCGATGAATGGCGAAGCCTGGCTGGAGCTAACCTGGTGTCTTGCCGAACAAGGTAAATGGCCAGAATGCGAAATGGCTGCGCGCAAATCGACCGAGATTTTTCCGAATACCGGCGCAAGCTGGGGCAATCTCGCGATGGCTCTCAATCAACTTGGTCGAACCACCGAAGCCAGGGAAGCAATTCAACGCGCAATACAGCTCGATCCGAAAGATCCTAGGAATCAGGAGATTGCTAATAAAATCGGATAAACGCTTAGAAACGCCGCGAACGCCGGGATCGCCGCGAACGCCGAGATCGGAACAAAGTATGAGCGGCGTTCCCGGCGTTTCTAAGCGCAGACATCCACAATCGCTTTCCCAATTGCCTCCACCGCCAAATCAATCTCCTCTGTGCTCACGCACAAGGGGAGCATCAAAACAATCACGTCCCGAATTGGCCTAGTCAGTAACCCATATTTCCGAGCAGCAACGCATACCTTAGCGCCGGTCTCAGCCCTCCAGTCCAACGCTTCGCGGTTCGCACCACCAAGCTCGATTCCGGCGATAAATCCACATTGCCGAATCTCCCGCACAAACTGGGAGGCCCGTAACGCGTTAAGCCGATCTCGCAGGTGTACGATCTTCGGCTCAAGAGCTTCGAGCGTCTGTTCCTCTTCAAAAATTTGCAGATTCGCCAGCGCGGCCGCGCATCCCAAGGCGTTCCCGGTATAGCTGTGTCCGTAAAAGAACGTCCGCAGCTCCGAGTAAGTCCCGAGAAACCCCTCAAATACTGGCTGCGTCGTCAGGGTCGCTCCCAGGGGAAGGTAGCCACCGGTAAGTCCCTTTGCCATCACAAGAAAATCCGGAAAGACTCCTTCGTACATGCACGCGAACATCTTCCCTGTCCGACCGAATCCAGTCATAACCTCATCAAAGATCAGGAATGCACCATGCTCGTCGCACCACTTCCGCAATTCCCGCAGCATCCCCTGAGGCCAAAGTCTCATTCCGGACGATCCCTGGATCAGCGGCTCAATCACAACCGCGGCGACATTCGCGCCATCAGCTGTATCCAGATCTTCGATCCCTTTTAACCGAATTACCGGAAACTGATGTGATCGGAACCGGTCATGAAACATCCCAATCCCTCCGAGGCTAGAGGCTCCGAGTGTGTCGCCGTGATAGGCATTTTCGAACGACACGAACTGGATTCGTTCCGATTGTCCGTTCTGAAGGAAAAACTGGATTGCCATTTTGATCGCAACCTCGATCCCGGTCGACCCATCATCCGAATAAAAGACTTTCTTCAAAGGAGACCCAGGCAGCAGCGCCACGAGGCGCGCAGCAAGCTCAGCCGCCAAAGGGTTGGTAAATCCAAGGAAGGAAGTATGAGCAACCCGGTCCAATTGGGATTTTAGCGCTGCATCGATCGCCGGGTGACGATGCCCGTGAATATTTGTCCAAATCGACGAGTTACCGTCCAGATAGCGTCTACCGCAACCATCCTGCAACCAGGCGCCTTTACCCGATACAAGCAGAAGCGGTTCGTGACCTTCTGCCGTCCAGCTACGCATCTGCGTAAACGGATGCCAGACAAACGCCTTATCGAGCGCCACGAGACTGTCGGTATTTACAATTTCCATTGCCCTGATAGTGACCACACCCACGCAAGCCAAGCGTAGTCCTGTAATGCTCTAGAAGCTCCGAGACAACGCGTTTTCATAGCTATTTTCTTATATCCCTGCTAGCCTCCTGGCCCTGTCATGCATCGGCCGGGCTGAACCAGGGAGAGGCCGGTCCGTTTAAGTTTACCAAAGATGATCAGATGGCTCATTTTCACCGCTCTTAGTCTGCTCCTGCTCAGCGTAACGGCATCGCTCGCGCAATATACCTCGCCTCGCCTGGTCTTCGGCTTCAGTTCCTACAATACGTACGCCAGCCAGCCGAACTTTGCCTTGGCTGTAGGCGATCTGACACACTCCGGGGACTATTTCTATTCCTCGAACACTCTATCGC
>JBKPCS010000055.1:0-17281 GCA_046727495.1 bacterium
GATACCCCTCGTGGCTACAGTGCCGCGATCGCGACTCCTGAAAGGTTGCCCAACACCATTCGCGTGATGGAATTCTAAGAAGTTCCGGGTTCCGGGTTTTCATTTCTTGAGCGCTCTCTGTCCCGGAACCCGGAACTCGGAACCGGACCCCTTCCCTACTGGCCTTGGATCTTTTTCAGCCACCAACGAAAACCGACAAATAGAAATCGCCAATCTTTGAAGAACTCCGGGGGTTTACCTTCGCTTGCATGCCCAACAAATTGAAAGATCCATCCCACCGTGAAGAGACTAAGCGGCACTTTCCAAAATCCTTTGATCAGCGGAGCGATGAGAAAAAGCGGGAGCGATAAAGCGATCATCGGAATACCAAACGTGTGCAGCGCGCGATTAACTGGATCCTTATGCGCCTGTTCGTACTCTGCAATCCAGTCATCTACAGGACGGTCGCCGAAAATTGGGTGGGGAGAATTCATGGGTGAAGGTATGCGTTTTCTGCCTACGGTCTAACCCGATTCGCGTTTCGCGTTTGGCGTTTGGCGTTTGGCGACACCCTATGTGGACTAGCAATCGCCGGCGAAATGGGGGTGTGCGACGTGGTGAAAAATCTATTGGTTGAGTTCGAGTTCACCATGGGACTGAGCGGCTGTGGCGCGATTGCGGAAATCAGTAGAACCTGTCTGCAGCAAAGCAATTGAGTCTCAGCCTCAAATAGCCCTCGACTGTTCCGCGACTCGACTTTGGTTAGCAGGTGTCGGAGGATGCTGAAAACCTATCGATGGTGTGCAATCGCCCTGGACCGGTAGGGCCTAGAATTATTCTCGGCTTCGTCGACGTGGCCGCTGCACGCCGTGGCGGGACGATAAATCGCGGCCCTACCAACTGGACGATGGTCACGTCATCAATGGGCTATATCTAGTCTCTTCGCGCGACAATCTAAAGGAACTAGCTATGGCGCGAAGAAGATGAGCAAAAGGTATGGCAAAATCGTTTAATGAATTGAGTGAGCAAGAGCTTTTGGCGCTAGCCATTTCGCTCGAAGAAGAGGACGGCAGAATCTACGGTCAGTTCGCAGAAAAGCTGCGAGCCGACTACCCGACGACGGCAGAAGCTCTGGCCGCGATGCGTGACGAGGAAGCTGAGCATTATCGGCAGCTTGTTGACGCTTACCGGCAACGTTTCGGAGATCATATCCCGCTCCTGAGAAAGCAAGATGTAAAAGGTTTTATTAATCGAAGACCTATCTGGTTGAATCGGATTCTTACCGTCAAGCAGATCCGCGGCGAAGCTGCCTCTATGGAACAAGAAACGCGCCGCTTTTATGAAGCGGCTGCCCAAAAGACCACCACCCTGCCGATTCGACAGTTGCTGACCAGTTTAGCCCAACAAGAGGCACAACACGTTGAGCTAGCGGAGCACCTGGAAAAGGAACAAGTCGAATCCGGCGCCCGGGCCGAAGAAGACGAAGCGAACAGAAGGAGCTTCGTGCTACGCATCGTTCAGCCCGGTCTGGCAGGTCTGATGGACGGCTCTGTCTCTACTTTGGCGCCGGTGTTTGCCGCGGCCTTCGCGACAAAGAATAGCTGGGACGCTTTTCTTGTTGGTATGGCGGCCTCGGTTGGAGCAGGCATCAGCATGGGGTTTGCCGAAGCGCTTTCGGATGATGGTGCGCTGAGCGGTCGTGGCCGTCCATGGATACGCGGGAGTGTTTGCGGAATAATGACGACGCTCGGCGGTATCGGGCACACGCTACCCTATCTGATTTCCAACTTCTATCTGGCGACCGCTGTAGCAGTAGTCGTAGTGGCAGTGGAGCTCGCCGTTATCTCATGGATCCGCCATCATTACATGGATACGCCGTTGCTTTCTGCGATTTTCCAGGTCGTACTTGGCGGCGTTTTGGTTTTCATCACGGGCATTCTGATCGGATCTGCCTAAGAAAACCGGGATTCAGGAGTGGACCGCAGATCCTGCAGAGAGATGGAACCGCAGATTACACAGATTACGCAGATTCTTTTGGGTGTTTGGTGGCGTGCTTCTCAGTACAGACCACCCAGACAAGTTGTCAATCAGCGACGGCCCAAAACCTCTAGTAGAAACCTCTGTAATCTGCGTAATCTGTGGTTCCTACTCTCCGCGGTTTACGTGCCGAATATCTCTTTAAAGAACACCTGCATCCGATCCCAGGAACGCTTGGCCGCCTCGGCATTGTAACCGATACCTTTTAATCCAGTTGCTTCACGGATCTTATCGGCACCAGGGTTTGTGAAGGCGTGAATGGCGCCGGAATATTCAATGAACTCGTAATCTAATTTTGCGTCGTTCATTGCTTTGGTGAATCCATCGACCTCCTCTTTACCTACCAATGGATCGACTGCTCCATGTAAGATCAGAAACTTTGCCTTTGTCTTCTCCGCTGCGTCTGCCTGCGGCGGAACCAAGGCTCCATGAAAGGTTACAACACCGGCCACCGGGGCCCCGCTGTATGCCAGCGTCAAACATGCTGCACCACCAAAACAGAATCCAATGGCAGCCACTTTCGTTTCGTCGATCACACCAGTTTTAACAAACGCTTCCAGGCCGGCCTTGGCTCGGTCGACAATCAACGGCCCACCGTGAAACGGTCCTGTGAGTTCTTTTGCTTTCGCCGGGTCGGTGGTTGTCTGTCCATCGCCATACATATCGACGGCAAACGCTGCATAACCCATCTTTGCCAGTTGATCAGTTCGTCCTTTGATATAGTCGTTTAGCCCCCACCACTCGTGAACCACAAGAACTCCCGGCAGTTTCCCTTTTGCCGAAAGGGCGTCATCATAGGCGAGATACCCCTGTAGTTTCGTCCCATTCTGTTCATACTGGATCGGCTTAGTAACTAATTTCCCGTCCGCCAGCGTCCCTAGCAAAAGCACGACAAGAGCAACAAAAACGGCTTTCATAAGGGGATTATAGGTTTTCTCCGCAAATCTAGCTTGAAGGAGAGCAGGAGTCATTTAGATAGTGCGGGCTTACCTTCCAACTAGCTTTCGGACTGCGGCTTTGGCCCCTTTGGAATAGGGGACTGATTGCTGAAGGACGTAGGTTCGGCCATCCAGTTCCGTGATCGTAAATTGAAAGACGCGCAGACTCTCCCGGTCATCGAACAACCAAGGCAAACCGGTCGCAGTCAATTCAATCATTCCACCGCTACCCGTCCATTTTCCGTCTTGGAACTGTGGCGCAACATCATTGATCACCAGCACCGGTTGCGGACCTGACACATCTTCGACCCGGATCGATCGGAATTGGATAGGTTGTTTGGGCTGAATAGAAAATGTCCATCGCACATAATAGTTTCCGTCCAGATTCACTGTCTGCAGGCCACTGCTGGTGATAGTAACTCGGTCATTCTGCGAAGGTTTAAATCCTCCGGCGGAATGGGAAGAACTCGCACAGCCGCTAAACCAAAAGATGCAAAACAGGATTACGGGTAGAAATGTCCGCATAGGAAACTACGATGAATCAGGTTTGTCCGAGTGCCTAGCGCCGATTTTTGGGTGCCTTTTTTCAACTCCCGGACAAGCCCGACACAAGATTGATAGCAAAAGCGAGAATCACCGTGTTAAACGCAAATGAAAGCATCCCATGCACCATCGCTAAACGTCGTAATCGACGCGAGGTGATCTGCACATCAGAGACCTGGAAAGTCATCCCGATAACAAAAGAGAAATAGGCAAAATCCAGAAAATCGGGTTCGCGTTTGCCGGGAAAATCGAGGCCGTGGCCTTTTTCAATGCCTCCCCCGATTTCGGCCTGCCCATAGTAGACATGAGCGTAGTGCATGGTGAAAACCGTGTGCACTAGGAACCAGGAGCAGACCACCGTTCCAGCAGCCAGGAGAATGTGACCTGTTAACGCACTGCCGTGCAGACCTTTGGCAGTTCCAAGCAGGAAAGCGACTGCAAACAGACTGGTACATGCAGCGGCAATGACAAACAAAAAGATCGCAGTGCGTCCGGCGTCCTGCAGTTTTGCTGAACGAACCACGGTGCGGACATCCGCAAAAACAATCCTGATCCAGCAGAGCAGAATGATCGCGAACGCAAACGCGTTCCAAGTGAAGATGATTTGAAGGGGTAGACGGTGCAGTCCTAATGTCGATAAAAAGACGACCGCACCTACAACGATCGCGGTTAATACTCGTTGATGCGCATCAAATGTACGAAGAACTCGCATGAAAGTTGCGGATTATCTAACCGCAAGGAACATACGTTTCTCAACTGCTTTTTCAGGCGTAATGGGACGTGCCTAACGCCGCGAAGCGGCATTGGATGTTAGCCCAGGGCTTTAGCCTTGGGTTTATTCGAATCGGGCGAACGCTCTGATATCAGTTTCGCAGTTATTCATAAGCTCGCTCCGCCTCGCTGTGCAGGGCCGCTTCGCTCGCTTATGAATAACTGCGAGACTGATATCAGAGCGACATGCCGTGACGTGCCACGCCATGATTCGGTTGCCCTTACAGGTCAGGCCGGGTAAGGGCAACCCACCCAGGCCTGAAGCCCTGAGCTGACATTTCGCGCTCCTCCGGAGCGTTTTGGTGGTAAACCGGACCTACCCTTTGGCATCATTTCGATTAGGCCGTCACATCGAGTACCTCAACGCGTCGGCCTCCCGTTTCCTCTTCCAATTCATGTCGCCAACATCACTTCGCCGATTCCAACCACCGCTCCAACGTCGCCTTTGCCCCATTTTGATAAAAGCTCTGAAACGCTTCGTTGACCTCTTTTACAAAGCGTTCCGAATTGGCCAGCTCTTCGCTGAATAATTCGCGCATGGCCAGAAACTTCTGCGGATCTTTGAAAGCCGCGACCGATCGCAACTTGTCGGCCATTGGATCGATAATCGGCATCTCCTTCCCCTGGTCGTCCTTTCCACTCAGATACCGGAACCAGGCGGCAACAGTGAAGCTTAGGAATTTGATCGGTCCTCCCCTCTCCAACTGTTCCGCGATCGATGGCAAAACAAATTTCGGAATTCGCGCTGAACCTTCCGTCCCAATCCGCGAAAGCTGGTCGCCAATCGTCGGATTTGAGAACCGCTTGATCAAAGTGGCCTTATACTCACTCAAATCGACTCCCGGCACTTCCGGCAACAAAGGTGTCACCTCTACATTCATCGTCGTTTCGACCAATCGCCGAATCCGCGCGTCTTCCATCGTTTCATGTGCAAATTGATGCCCCAACAACATGCCGATATAACAAAGGGCCTGGTGGCTCGCGTTCAGTAATCTGATCTTCATCTTCTCGTATGGAAGAACATCAGACGTCATTTGCGCGCCGACTCGTTCCCATTGAGGTCGTCCGAGAGGGAAATGATCTTCAATGACCCATTGCTTGAACGGCTCCGTCACGACCGGCCAGCCATCCTCAATTCCGAATTCTTTCTGGACAAGCGATCGATGCACGTCTGTCGTAGCCGGCGTAATCCTATCGACCATGCTGTTTGGAAACGCACCATTTTGCTCCAACCAGTTGCGCAAAGCGGGATCCCGCAACTCGGCGAAGGCCAGGAACATCTTGCGCATGACATCGCCATTACTTTGAAGATTGTCACACGACATGATAGTGAACGGCGCGAGCCCTCGTTTTCGCCGGCGATCGAGCGCCTCAGCTAGATAGCCAAACGAGCAAGAGGGCTGCGAAGGATGCGCAAGATCGTGCTGAATATCCGGATTCTGCGCATCGAATTCGCCCGTTCCCTGGTGCACATAGTAGCCACCCTCGGTGATGGTCAGTGACACAATCCGGCACTCATCGGAGGCCATCCTTTCCAGGACTTTCTCGGGATCGCTCGGGCCATGCAGAAAATTCAGAATCGAACCGATAATACGCGCCGTGTTCCCTTCT
Organism: bacterium; assembly: GCA_046727495.1. GTDB lineage: Bacteria > Verrucomicrobiota > Verrucomicrobiia > Chthoniobacterales > JAFAMB01 > JBKPBY01. Next base: position 5,880 of record JBKPCS010000055.1, read on the forward strand.
GAGCTCTGCTCGACCACCGTGTAAAGATAATCCTGCGAAGCCAGAACTTCGCCGATTCGCGCATCCTGTTTCAGCAGTCCGACACCACAAAAGCCCCACGGACTTTTTGATTCGAGATGGAACAGATCGTCAGCGTAGACCGCCTGATGCGCTCGGTGAAATCCGCCGACGCCAACATGAAGAATTTGTTGACCAAGTTCTTGCCGGTTATAGGCAGGAGCCCTGACATTTGGAGACAATGATCCCAGATTTTTTTCGCATAGTTTGATGGCCATAATTTAGGGGGACCTCCGGCCCGGGGTAACGTTGGGCAAATATTCACCCGCTGGACAAATATTCAACCTGAAAGCTCTGGCGGGAGGTGTGTGGGGCGTGTCGGCGTGTCGGAGATGTCGGCGTATCGGCGTGTCGGCGTGTCGGCGTGTCGGCGTATCGGCGTATCGGCGTGTCGGCGTGCCCCGATACGCCGATACGCCCACACGCCGACACCTCCCCTGCCTTCAGCCGCAGCCGTTTCGCTCCAGATAAAGCTCCCGGAGCCGGGTTGCCAGTTCTCCAGGCTGTCCATTGCCGATCGGATGGCCGTCAATCTCCACCACCGACAGAACAAAGGTCGACGCGCTGGTCAGAAACGCTTCGTCAGCCGCCTTGGCTTCTTCTGAGGTAAATGCTATTTCGCGAATTTCCAGTTTCAGGTCATCCCGCCAGAGTTTCAGAATATCCTTTCGGACAGTGCCCGCTAAAATTCGCTGGTTCTGTGGATGGGTATAGAGAATGCGGTCGCGAACAATAAAAGCAGAAGTCGATGATCCTTCAGTGATGTGCCCATCCTCGACTTGCCACGCTTCGAAGGCACCAGCGGACCGAGCCTTTTGTTTGGCCAGCACCTGCGGCAGCATCGACACGCTTTTGATGTCTCTTCTCAGCCAGCGCAGATCGGGCACGGTTACCACCTTCACACCCGTTTTCAGCTTCTCGTGATTCACGATCTTCATTTCCGAGCAGTAAGCGAACACGGTTGGCTTGACCTGAGATGGAAACGCAAAATCTCTGATCGCCGCTCCGCGGGTGATTTGCAGATAGATGATTCCTTCGACTAACTGGTTTTGACGTACCAACTCCAACTGCATCTCTTGGATCTGCTTTCGCGAAAGCGGAGCTGCCAGCTCAATGGATTCCAGCGACCTGTAAAGCCGATCGAAATGATCGTCATATTGAATCATTCTGCCGTTTGCTATCGCAGTGACTTCGTATACACCGTCAGCAAACAATAACCCACGATCGAGAATTGAGACGCTCGCACGGTCCAGCGGCAGGAAGTCTCCGTTTAGAAAGGCGATGTTAAGCATTCGTATATATACGCCGGTTGCTCCGGGTTCAAAGGCACGGATGCCGGCTATTGAGTTAGCGAATGCGCCTCCAGCACAACAGCCGGAATCGAGCGGCGAACTTGAGATTTTGAAGAGTGGCTCGGATGTAAGCCGCTTCATCTCCAAACGTCTGGAGAGTGAATCGCCGAGCCAGCTTCTACGCTGGCTTGGCGTAATTTGTCATGCCGGTGATGTCGATCCCTACAAAGGGCTCATCCCCCACAATCCATGCGTCGTGCCCCGGCGGGATGAGTGACACGTCCCCGGGTCCAAATTCCTCCTCATGTCCATCATCCATACGCACCCTCATACGCCCGGAGATATGGTACGTTAAATGCCCCGCCTGACAGCTCTCTGTCTTTACAATAGGCTTTACACAGGTCGACCATTTCCATCCGGGTTGGAATGTTGCGCGCCCAAACGTAACTCCGCCTAGAGTCACAAGCTCCAATTGGCCTTTGTCGAAGGAACGCTTCTCATCAGGAGCAGACAAACTCTTCTTTTCGATCTTCGCCATAAGCACCGATTCTAGGGAAGTCGGACTGATTGGATCAAGTTTGCAGCCTCTTAAGACCAAAGAGCTGTCATAGTTTTGCAAAACGCTCGGACAATCTACAAATTGACCAAAACGAATTTACAAGCTTCGCACCACCCGTCGCGCTCCGCTCTATCATCGATGGCACCGCATTCACAATATCTACGACAAATACGGTGCCGTACGCCTTCCGGGTTAACTTGAACTCTGGTCAGCCTTGCCGGTTAACGCGACAACACCGGGATGTTGAAGCCGGCGCTGTGCCGTGATTGCGAAGATTTCCATCTTGAGGCCCTTGGCGATTCCGATCTTATGCAGACAAGAGGAACGTTTAATTTCATCCAAAACCGCCGAATAGATCGGAATAAATCCGAGACCTTGAGCTCCCAGATCAGTCAATAGCGCCGTGTCTTCAACCTCGGCAATCACTCTAGGCTGAACCCTGTGCGCCTCGAACCAGTGTTCAAGCTGGCGACGCAACGCCATCTCGGTTGCCGGCAGTATCGCTGGCGCTCCATCCAAGGAACGCGGAAAATCCTCAACCAAACGTTTTGCCAGCGGTGGAGCCGCGCACAACATTACCTGAGAGCTCCCTACCCGTTGATTAAATGTTTTTACCCGCAACGCGCTGGTCGACGGTTCGTCCGCCAGCACAACATCAAGCTTATGCCCGGCCAGCTGCGCGATCAGCTCGTTCAGCGATCCTTCTCTACAGATTACACGAACCGACCGGTCAAGTTGAAAGACCGGGGTAAGTTGCTGGCGTACAATCGTCTTCGGTAACGAATCAACAACGCCTACCTGCAACCGGAGAGGCCGTTGACCGGGCTCCTGGCGCACGGCCGTTAAAAGCTCCCGACCCAAAGAAAAAATCTCCTCGGCATATTCCAAGACCGTCTGCCCGGTGTCCGTCAAAACCAATCTCCGAGTGGTGCGGGTAAAAAGAGAGGCCTCAAGAAATTCTTCAAGTTGTTTGAGCTGCGCACTGATACTGGGTTGCGAGACATGCAGCATTTCGCTGGCTCGTCGCAAGCTGCCTTCCTTGGCTACGGCCCAGAAGTAGAACAGATGATGGTAATTAAGAGAACTTTGTGTCATCGGATTGGAGATATTTACCATATTCCTTTGAAAGACGGTTAGCTAAAATCTAATAATCAGTTCCTATCTTCTTATTAGTCAAACCGTTCGGCGTCTGGCAGTTTCCCGCTAAAGAAATCAGGAACTGCCATGAAAAACCTTCCATCAAACGAAACAAACTTTCCTCAACAGCCACCTGCCAACGAGAGCTCGACATACGATTTGCTGTTACGGCTTTTGTCGGAGGACCACGCATACATCGACGCCATCATCGAGGCGGGAAGTAGCGCAATTCAGGCGAAGGACCTTCACGCAACCTTGAGCAAGCGGGACCTCATCGCACGAAAGGTTCAGGCCATCAGAGAAGTTTCTCAGCAGTTGACGCACCAGTGCTGGGAAATTCTGCGAACGTTGGAAGCGGCTGCGCTTGTGAACGCCAAGGATCCGCTGGCGCGGTATCTGGCGGAAGGCACATTTGCTGCAGCTTACTTGCTCGAGGAAGAGGACTTGGTTCCGGACAGTATTCCTGGAATGGGACTTGCCGACGACGCGATGATCGTCAAACGAGTCGTTTCGCGTAATGGGCGCGAGCTCGTACGCATGGATCCGCCCGACGTCAGGTTGCGCCAGCCCTCACCGTAGTCGCCTTGCATCAGCCAAGGCGTTATCCACGTGCATACAAATCCTTGGTTCTGGATCATCTTCAACGCCTGCGTGCTCGCCGTGCTGGCTATTGATCTGCTAGCTTTCCAACGCAAAGCGCACGCGCCAAGCGCGAAGGAGGCAGCGATCTGGACCGCTGTGTGGCTGGCGCTTTCTCTCGGATTCAACGGGTTGATCCTGCACTGGATGGGGCCGGGCAAAGCGCTGGAGTTTCTGACCGGCTATCTGGTTGAGTACTCGCTTAGTGTCGACAACGTTTTGGTCTTCATCCTCATCTTTTCCAATTTCGCGGTCCCAATCGCTTATCAGCACCGGGTGCTGTTTTGGGGCGTTTTAAGCGCGCTGATTCTCCGTGGTATCATGGTGGCCATTGGCGCCGCCATCGTCGCTGAGTTCCATTGGGCGTTTTATGTGTTCGGTGCATTTCTGATCATGATGGGCGCCAAGATGCTCTTCAGCGGTAAGGAAAAGGTCGATATCGCTCGTAATCCGCTTCTGAAGCTGGCCCGTCAGATCTTGCCCGTAACCGACAGGTACCATGGCGAGCGTTTCTCCGTCCACCACCAAGGTCGCTGGATGCTGACGCCTTTGGCGATGACATTGATAATGGTTGAGGCGACGGACGCTATCTTTGCTATCGATTCAATCCCGGCGATTTTCGGTATTACTCGGGACCCTTTTATCGTCTATACGTCCAGCGTTTGCGCTGCCCTCGGCTTGCGTTCGCTCTACTTCCTGCTCGCCGGGGCTATCCACAAACTCGCCTTCATGAAATACGGTTTGGCGGTTGTTCTCGCTTTCATCGGCGTCAAAATGTTGCTAAGCGAATTTTATCCAATACCTACAGCGATATCGCTAACCGTCATTGGTTCAGTTCTCCTGATCACAATTGGATTTTCTTTGCTGGCAAAGCGACAGGCTACCAACACTGGCGGCCGAAAATCGACCTCTGTCTCGTCCCGAGCTACCCATGCGCTATGACAACTGATCGACACCTCTCCAACTCACGATTATCGGTTAAACTTGAGGCTCTGCACAGCCGCCTGAATGGCAGATCACCGACGATTGCCGAATTAAGGCAAGGGCTGGAAGGACGCGGTTCTGCCATGCTGCTAATCTTTTTGGCCTTACCATTTTGCTTCATCGCCATTCCCGGTCTGTCCATGCCTTTCGGTATTGCCATATGCGTGATCGGTGTATCACTGATGCTCGGTCGTGACCCATGGCTCCCTGGTTTCATTCTGCGTCGGCGTTTGCCTTCTAATAGCGTGAGCCAACTTTTATTGGGTGCTGCAAAAATAGCTTCCCGCATCGAAAAGTTAATTCGGCCACGGCTCGCTTTTTTCCATGCGGGACCTGGCATGCTCCGGCTGATTGGTTTCGGCATTGTGATCGCCGGCCTTGGATTGATGCTCCCGTTGCCAATTCCTTTCTCGAATAGCATCCCTGCGTGGGCAGTCGTGCTCCTGGCAATCGGGATGATGGAAAAGGACGGGTTATTCGTCTTGTTCGGCCATTTGACCGCACTATTTGGCTGGGTCTTTATCGGCCTGACCTTTGCGTTTGCCGCTGAAGGTTTCCAGATGCTGTTGGGATTTATTGATTCGTGAGCGATTTCTATCGCTGCGCTACATGAGATCTGTTAACAATCAGTTGAACCTTTTGGGCCGCGTGTCGCGCAAACCTCCTCCGACTAACCAGGGCATACCGTCAATCCCGGAGTACATTGACGAACGCGCAGCCTTGCTAACACCGGCGGACATCGAAAAACTGCGGACAAAACTGCCTTTGCTAAAGGTTCGGTTCGCCGCGATTCAGGCGCCCGAGTTCCCGCACCTGCGGCAACAGCTAGATCTGCTCGCCGACTTCTTTGAGGACATTTGCGACGGCGTCTTCCCTGCAGGTTCCGAAGCGATACGAAACCAAACCGCGTTCGCGCTTCTTTACGCGACCAAAGGAGCAGATATCATCCCCGACATTATTCCTGAGATCGGTTACGCGGACGACTCGCTGATTGCCCGCGTTGTCCTTGCCCAGCACCAGGAGGTTTTCCAAAAATATTGCCGCTTCAGAAAGATTCGCTGGTCCAAGAGCTTGATCGATCCTTAACCGCGGTCCTTGTCCCTGAAACGGCGGGATTATGAGCCTGAATGTGTACTGGTCGCCTAAACTCTCAGATTTGGACCGCCTTTTGTCTAAATTGCCGCGATTATTGACTCAGTGGATGTTGTCTGGACTTTTCAAGCAAGTTGCCTCGTCGCGCCCGGATGCGAGATTACGATATGGCAACGCTTTATCTAGTCGCTCAAGAGCCAGTCGCGAACGAGCAACAGCAAGACTGCCGCCTTATTGTTCAGGTCACTGGCACCGCTGAAGGCGGAGACAATCAGGCTCTGCAGCAGGAAGCCGAAGCTGCTATGAAAGAACGATTTCCCGCGGCGCTAACGTTCGACCTGATTTCAGAGCAGGCAGCGACCGCCTACTCACAAGCAGACCCTGCCCCGACCACAGGGTCGATTAATCTGAAATCTGGGCGGGTGTCCTGGCGCCTAGCGAGAACAAGCTAAAGGCGCTTCGGCAATCTGATTGGGACGAGCGGCGGTCCAAACCCTGATAAACGCGACTCACATCTCGCACCGGCGGTGCCAGCTAAAGCAACCCGCCCTCATCGCCAACATCGACCGGTAGTGATCCCAATGTAGAAGCGACCGTCAGGATTGTGAACGATATGAACCCGCGCCATTTCACCCAGTTTTGGTTGCGGGGGTGCTGAAGCCCTACCGAACAAAGCTGAAACGGAAAGTCTCTTCTTCGAATTTCGTCTTCTGATCGGTTAACAGAAATTGGATGGTGATCGAGCGATCTGATCGAATGACTCGCCATCCGTTGCACTGAATGTTTCGAGGCACGAGCTGGTTTTTTGAGAGCCCGCACGTCCGTTTGAACTCCTGTAACACGCCGCGATTGTTAAGACCAGCGATGCGCTCGAAATTGGAAATCGATACTCTAAGTTGTTTATAAGCTTTTCTCGGAGCCCTCATATCCTTGACCAAACTGGGTGATTATCCGACACCACCGGTGCGCGGCTCTTTCTTCATCGCAAGAAAAAAGCAGCTTTCAGTTGTTCCGGGAGTGGGGCAAAATCCAGAAGAGGATGCGTCGTTCACGTACATTTTAGTCTGCTTTCTCGTTTAGATCGGTGCTCGCTGCCGCTGAATAGAGAACAAAATCTTCGGCCTCCTTGGGCGAAGGATCATAGGCCCACTGCGATTGATTGAAAACCTTTGTGGCGATCAGCCTGAGATTCTTTATTGAACGAGTGGTTTCCCTGGGAACCCGACTGTCATTCTCAAATCGGCCTATCGCGTTTCTGATCGCTTCGGAACTGGGATCGACCTCCTGGCTGGCGACCTTTGCTCGTTGCAGAACGGTTTTCCCTAAAAGCTCCCAACTCTGTTTGATTGCGCCTCTCGGATCGGTTTGGGCGAGTTTCATGAGTGCGTCCAATCTGTCAGTTAGGTTGGATTTGGGTGAAACCGAAAACGATGGCGGTTCCCGTAGAATTGTAGTGGCTTGCTCGATAGCATTCTTGGGGAGTAACGCTTTGGTGTTGTCTAGAAGCTCGCTGATTTCGATTTTGACGCCGCGCGCCTCGAACTTTGTTAACCGGGGAAACAGAGCGCCGATCTCATTGCGAAAAGTTCGCACGACCAGCCAGATAAGAATCGGCCATGCCAGGCCGGTAATGAGCGGTGAAATAGCTTTGACGATTTCCAAAGTCGTCTGAAGCCAATTCACATTACGGAGGAGAGCATAACCCCACGAAGAGCGTCAAGAGTTTACCGGATTTCGGGGCTTTCCTCCGAGTGCCCTGCTTGGTTGTGGCGGGATTTGAACCGGCGATCCCGCAGACCCCTGTCGGCAGCTCAGAGTCTGGTTCCTAGATCGATGAATTCCTTAAGAGACGCGGAGCAAAGCTCTTCGTCGGAGTAACCGGTTTGTGCCTTGAAGCATTCGTTCCGCGCAAGGAAACGATCTTTTTCGACGTGTGCGATCGCTTTCGGCAGTTGATATTCATTCAAAGCTCCACAGATGAGTCGCGCGACTGGGCGAATTCCATACAAACTCTTGGGGGTCAAAACTGGTTTAATTGTGGCCGAAAAAGCCTGTTTGCAGCAACTCGTAAGCATGTTCGATCTCGTCAAGCAAGGGCTGCTGGCATCCCATGAGACCGTGCGCCTTTTTCTCCTACTGTCCCTCGTGCTACTCGGCAGCGAACGCTTGTGCGGATCTGACGGCGCAGAGCAATTGGAGCCTGTGATAGTGACCGCGGATCGGATGCCAGACCCCGCGCAGCCTACGCCTTTTTCGCAGCTCATCGTTACGGAGGCGGAGCTTCGCACTGCGCCCCAGCTCCTGCTGGATGATGTGTTGCGAAACGCAGCTCCGGGTTTCAGCCTTTTCCGTCGGAGCAGCAGCCGTGTGGCACATCCCACTACGCAAGCCGTGAGCCTACGCAACCTCGGCTCGAACGGGGCGGGTCGAACGCTGGTATTGCTCGATGGAATCCCATTAAATGATCCCTTCGGGGGCTGGGTGCCCTGGTCGCGTGTGCGGCCGACGAGCTTGAGGGAAGTCATCGTGAACCCCGGCGGCGGCGCAGGCCTCTTCGGAAATGCCGCACTCGCCGGAACGATTCATTTATTGAGTGCCGACTCGGCGACCAACACCGTACATCTAGAAGCGACGGCCGGGAACTACGATACGTTTGATACTGAGCTTGATGCGCATTTGGCCGCAGGCACTGTCGGCCTCTGGACCTTCTTCGATCGCTTTTCCTCTGGCGGCTATCCAGTGCTTAAGGCTGACCAACGCGGCCCGATCGATGCAAATGCGGATGCCGAGACCTGGGTCTGGGAGGGACGGCTCGACTGGCGTGCCGGTGAAAATACGCGCTTCGGCCTGGCTGCGAGCGCGTTCGCCGAAGATCGAGGCGACGGGACGCTATACACGCACAATTCCAATGCGGGCCAGGATGTAAGCGCAACCTTTCAGCAGCGCTTCACTGGCCTCGAAGCCGCGCTGCGCATACAGGCGTACACGCAGCGGCGCCGGTTCGACAGCAGGTTCTCGGGAGTAAATTCCACGCGCACGGTCGAGACTCCAGCGCTCGATCAATACGGCGTGCCCGCGACCGCGCTGGGCGGCAGCGTCGGGTGGGAGCAGCAGGTCGGCACACATCGAGTGGCGGGCGGTGCTGACACGCGCTGGATCGAGGGTGAAACGCGGGAGCGATACTTCTTCAACCATGGCGAGTTCACGCGCGATCGACGCGCCGGCGGCCGGCAGCTTTTGGTCGGCGTATTCCTGGAGGAGCGGTGGCAAGCCACCCCGGCTATGGAATTCGTCGTCGGAGGTCGGCTGGACTACTGGCGGCGATACGACGGACATCGCCGTGAGCGCGATCTCCTCACGGGTAGCACTCTCCAGAACACCGCCCTCGACGACCAAGACGGGGTCACACCAAATGGCCGCATCGGCGTTTCCGCAGCAATCACGCGGACCCTCCGCGCGCGAGCAGCCGGCTACACTGGTTTCCGCGCACCAACCTTGAATGAGCTTTACCGGCCGTTTCGCGTGGGCAATGACATCACGGAAGCGAACGCGGCGCTCAAACCGGAGCGACTCTACGGCGGAGAGCTTAGCGTTGATTGGGAGGCAGCGAAGAGCTTCACTCTTTCTGTGACCGGATTTTACAATCAAGTACGGAATGCCGTAGGCAACGTCACCATCGCCAGAGGCCCGGGCACATTTGAACCGGGCGGATTTATCCCCGAGGGTGGTGTCCTTCGGCAGCGGCGAAACCTCGACCGGATTGACGTTTTTGGCTTCGAGGCAGGCGCCTTGTGCAAGTTGGCTGCCAACGGTCGTCTGCGCGCGCAATATGTTTACTCGCACCCGACCGTCGAGAGGGCGCGTGACGCGCCAGAGTTAGAAGGCAAATGGCTAGCGCAGTCGCCTCAGCACGTAGCTGTGGCCTCTGTTGAATGGACGCCCGGTCGCTGGCTTCTCACCATGCAGGGGCGTTACGTTGGGAGGCAGTTCGAGGACGATCTCAACACCCTTTCACTTGCGCCTTTCTTCACAGTCGACGTATCTGTCGGCTACGTTTGGAATGAGCATGCTTCTACCACCGTCCGTGTCGAGAACCTATTCGATACAGAATCCGAGATCGGAAAAACTGCGAGCGGACTCGTGAGGATTGGTGCGCCCCGGCTCGTGTCTTTAGCCGTGGCGCTCAAATTCTGAGCGGGCTACTTCCTCCGCCGTATCCCCATAAAACGGGCCACAAGGCTGTCGAGTATTCTCTTAGGGAGCAATTGCGGAATGATCCAATTCGTCAGGCGATTCGGAACGATGGCGTAGCGTACGTGCGGTTTCGCGGTCGTCAGAGCATGCCAGACGGTTCTTCCTATCACGTCTGCGTCATAGCCACTGATGCCCTCCTTAGCAGCGAATCGTTCAAACTGCGCTAGCGCCGCCACATACGGCGTTTCGCGGAATCGTTCAGTCAACCCGGTGTCAGACTTTTGCCAGATTGGTGTCACTACCGACACCGGGGCCGATGATAATTACATCAATCCCAAACAGCACCAGTTCGCGTCGAAGGCTCTCGGAAAATCCTTCCAGTCCAAACTTCGATGCCGAATAGGCGCCTGTAAACGGCGCGGCGATCCTGCCACTGGCCGAGGAAATGTTAAGAATCCTCCCCGGATTCCCTTTCCTTGCCGGATCCTCGCCGAGGAGTGGCAGAAACGCCTTCGTCACAATAAAAGGACCGACCAGGTTGACCTCGAGTTGGCGCCGAAACTGGTCGGTCGGAAGATAAGCCAGGGGACCTGCAACCTCGATCCCGGCATTGTTCACTAAACCGTCCAGCGTGCCCGCCCCAAAACACTCGTTAACCTTTAGCGCTGCGGCTTGCACCGTCTCTTTGTCCGTCACGTCAAAAAGCAGTGGAACAAATCTATCGCCAAAGTCTCGCTGCAAACGCTCTGCATCCATTTGATTCCGCACACTGCCAAACACTCGGAAGTCGCGGCTGAGCAGCGCTTTGACACAGGCATATCCGATCCCGGTAGAAACACCAGTGATGACAACATTTTTCATTTCGAGGGAAGAGGCTGATAGCCAGAAACGTTATCGATGGCGCGACTATTGCCATCGGCTTTGTCTTAGACTGGAAATTTTGGCTCTTCTTTTTGCCGTTCTATTATTTGGGGCACTGTTGCACGTACCTCAACGGCTATTTCCTCCACTACGGGGGCAATCCCGACAAGCCGATCGCTTGGGGCGTAAGCTCTTACCACAAACTGTACAACTGGCTCTTTTTTAACAATGGTTACCATGCCGAACACCATTTTCGCCCAAAGTTACATTGGTCCAAGATGAAACAGCTCCACGAGGAAATTGCCGAGCTGCAGCGGAAGGAGGGTGTCCGGGTAATAGCTCCGCCACACGCCTTAGGATTTCTCGACCCAGATCTCCCGTGGTGCAAACGGAAGGAATCGCCAACGCCGCTCACCTCGTCTGAGGAAACAGCTACTGCTAGACAGCTGATGCTTATCCGGTTGTTTCAGCAAACCCCAACATATAGCACTCAATCTTTGTTGAACGGCGTTGAAAGGTCCGCGCCGCCCCGTATCTCCTTATACGACGTGGGCCTGCGTCCGGTTCCGAGGCCGAGCAAGGTTTGG
>JBKPCS010000056.1:0-12580 GCA_046727495.1 bacterium
CTCTTTTTCATTGCTGGTGTGCAACCAGGTTTTCCATTCCGGATAAAAATGGTCGTTCGCTTTCTTCTGCATCCAAGAAGCGAAACCTTCGTTCAACCAAAGGTTATCCCACCAAGCCATCGTTACGAGGTCCCCGAACCACTGGTGCGCCATTTCATGGGCCATGACAGAGAATACCCTTTGCCTGGTTATCTCTGAACTGGCTTTCGGGTCGTAGAGAAGAACATCTTCGTTGTAGGTAATACATCCCCAGTTTTCCATTGCGCCGCCGAACCCGGATGGCAGCGCAATATGATCAAGTTTTGGAAGAGGATAGTGGATACCAAAATAGTCGTTGTAGTAAGCGAGAATTTTCTTCGCTGTTTCCATGGCGAAGGCGCCAGTCTCTTTTTTCCCCGGCGTCGTCACTATCCGAAGCTTCACTCCATCGACTTCGTCTTGGAGCCATTCGAGTTTGCCGGAAACGAGCACCACCAGATAACTGGCCATCGGCGGCGTTCGCTGAAATATGACGATCTTCTCTTTCTGGCCGAATGGTTGTTCGGCAACGATTGGCATGTTTGAGACGACGCTATTCTCTTTGCCAGTTTTTACCGTAAGTTGGTAGGTTGCGCGGAACGCCGGTTCATCCCAGCATGGAAACATCCTGCGCGCATCAGCGGTTTCCATCTGCGTCGCGAGCAGAGTTTCCTCTTTACCTTGAGAGGAATAATGCTGGATGAACAATCCGTGAGGTTGCTCCGTGATCCGGCTCTGGAACTTGAAGCTCAGGGTATATTTGCCCGGTTGCAGCGGCTGTTCGGTCTGGAGCGAAATCGTTTGCTGCTCTCGATCAATGGCTGGTGTCAGTTCCCGTTGATCGGTGCCATGAGTGAGTTTGACGGCTGAAAGCGTAGTATCAATCGCGTTGAAAACGATGCGATCCGTCGGTTTAAGGACTTCGATCTCGACTGATTCGACTCCGTCGGTCAACAGCGTCTCTACATTCGGTTCCAGGTGAACCAGATAACCGCGCGGAACAATATCCTTGGGCAATTTTCCCGGGGTCGATTCGAATCGGAATTTTTCTTCAGAATACAACGAACTGATTGTGACCAGGCTAAATAACAGGGCAAGGTAGAAACGCATAAACGGAGAGGCTGCGAAAGGGGGGAAACCTACAAGGGAGTTTGTGCGGTGTCCAGGGGTCGGGGTGAGGTAATGAGCAGCGTTCGGCGAGGCGCTAGTGCCGTCGCAACGCGACGACAAAACTCAGCCAGGGGTGACCCCGTCTTGGCGGGAGAACCCGCGAGTCATCCTCTGACGCCCCTTCAGGGCGCCGTTGTGAAAGGTCTGTAATCCAGGGGTTCGCTACACGCTCACCCTTGGCTCTGATCTGTTGCCGCTCCGCGGCAACTTGTCATCTACTGCCGGATGGTCTCGAATCACCAGGCGCTGCGCCTAGGCTCACCCGCGTTCTTGCAACGGGCAATTCAATAAAGCTCCCGCCTTCACCTGTATCGAAAACCCTAATTGTCGCCTTTTTGTAGTCGCTTGGCTTTGCGAAGAAGATGTTATCTACGTAAGTCTGCGGGTTTCGATCGTACAGAGGAAACCAACTAGCCTGGACTTGGACCATCACACGATGGCCTGGCAGGAAGACATGGTTCGCGTTCGGCAAACTGAAATGATAGCGCACTTTTTCATTGGCCGGAATCGCCTGCGGCTTATCGAAACCGCCAAAATAGCGGCCGCGGAAGATGTCGGCGGAAATCATCAATTGATAGCCACCCATCTCCGGTTGGCGACCAACTTCGTCCGGGTACACGTCGATCAGCTTTACGACAAAGTCGCCGTCTGTACCGGTGGTTGACGCTATCAGATTGACAATTGGTTCACCACTGACCTTTAAAGGCGTGCTCAGCACGTCCGAGGTAAAGCTCAGGACGTCGGTCCGGCTTGATACCCCGCGCTGATCACTCAGCAGCCACGTTTGCCAGGCTTGCGCACCTTTTTCTCCATCCAAATGAATAGGGCGCGGCAGAAAGGGAACAGGCTTCGCCGGATCCGAAACGAATTCATCAAATCCGGGTTCGCTCGCAGCCGCCGGTTTGAAATTAAGCTTACCTCCTTGCTGCAAATATACCGGTTCCAATTCCGAGGCCTCTGGCCAATTCGACAATCGTTCCCATCGATTTGTACCGGTTTCGAAAGCAGTAACCGGCGCCAGATCCATTGACGGCGCGTCATCCTTCAAAAAGTGATCAAAGAACGGCCGCACCAGATTCTGGCGGAAATAGGCGGTTGTGTCGCTGTCGAACCGTATTTGCCCAATCGCGCTTCCCTCCAAGCGCTCCTGATGGTGGAACCATGGTCCCAGAACGAGGAACAGTTTGTTGTGTTCCGTATCCTTCGGCTTAAGCGCCTTGTACACGTGGGGCGGGCCGTAAATGTCTTCCTGATCCCACAAGGCGTGCACGATCATCACCGGAACCGTCAGCGGCTCTTTTGCGAGCAGTTTATCAACGGCTTGTTCTTGCCAAAAGCTGTCATAGGCGGGATGCGCGAGAATGTTGCGATAGAAGCCGATTTGGTCCAGCCCGTGGTTATGGCCGATTTCGCTTACTGATCCACCTGCAAGCCAGGACTCGTAGTCATCGTAGTGATCGGACCACCACTTGGCTCCATCGTCATGAGCGGCTTCCATGAATTGAAAGTAAGCCAGCGCACCCTGCCGGAAGGCTCCGTTGTGGAACCAGTCATCGCCCATCCATCCGTCAACCATCGCGTTGATTGGCATCGCGGCTCGCAAAGCAGGGTGCGGATGGAACAAGGCCATCAATGTGGTGAAGCCGTCGTAAGAAATACCAAGAATTCCGACTTTACCGTTCGATTCAGGTACATTCTTAACCAGCCAATCAATCGTATCGTATGCGTCAGTTGCATGATCGACCGTGGTCGGATTCAGAGGGCCGCGCAGCGGTCGCGTCATGACGTAGTCGCCCTCCGACCGATTTTTCCCGCGCACATCTTGCAAAACGCGGATGTATCCTTCTTTCAGCACCAACTCATCAACCACGTCAGAGTCGCCCAGAACCGCGGTCAGGTTCTTACTTACATCTTTCGTCCCGTGTCGCTCAGCGCCGTAAGGCGTACGCGTCAGGAGAATCGGCGCGTGTTGAGCGCCTTTCGGAATCAGAATGACGGTGTAGAGCTTGACACCGTCACGCATCGGAACCATCACCGTTCTCTTTTCGTAATCGAAGCTATCCGTCTTTTGCGTGAATTTTGATGGGATTTCGCTTTCGAGCCGATTGGTTTGGCTCAGGGCGACGGAAGTGAAAAATAAGCAGACGATGGGTAAGGTCGCTAAGCGGAGAGTAGTTAACATAAAACAAAAAAGGGTAAATCAGTACCAACAATGCCACGCCGATCCCGCAATGGCGGGACCAACGTTGAAGCGGGGCCGGGAACTCGATACAAATAGGTCATAGAACTGACAACCTTGTGTCAGCAGTGATAAGCCTTGATGGGCGGGTCGGCAATGCCCTCAAAAGGGCTAGTAGCGGTTCTCTGGACGATTATAAGATGCCATTTTTCCCGCTCTTCTGAAATTATCGGCCACGTTTCCGGAAATCATGGGCACGAGAACCGTCATCGAGGTATTGCTTTCCTACCCGGTTAACTTCCTGTTTCGCCATTTAGCGATTTGGATTGCGGTATCAGTTCCCGTTGTCGGTCTGGCTGACACGCCGGTTCGTTGGATTAATCCGAAGACAGGAAATTGGTGGACCAGGGCAAATTGGACCGACGAGATCCCGGATCAATTTGATAATGTCGTCATCCAAAATGGCGGAACCGCACAAATCCCAGGTCCACCACCGCGGGGGACAGCAAGTGCCACTGCAATATCGCTCAGTGTGGGAAGTGCTGGGGGATTGGGAGGCGAGCTCGATGTGTCCGGTTCACAAGCGAGCCTCTCTCTAAGCGGCAGCCTCTCAATAGCGAACGGGTTGGTCAAAATTCAAAACGGCGGTGTTATTAGCGCCGGAGGAGTGATCATCGCGCAAAAGGGCACGCTCAATATCGGCGGAGGGCAATTGGGTGGAACGCTGAACGTGCTCAACGGCGGCCGGGTTCAGATTGATGCGGGTGGAGCGCTGGCTTTCGATCTACAGGATACCACTACATTAAGTGCTCCGGTTGCAGGCGCCGGAACGATCATCAAAACAGGGGCCGGAACTGCGATTCTGACAGGAGACAACCTTTATTCCGGTGGCACAAATCTGTTAGCCGGAACCTTACTCGCCGGCAGTAGCATGGCCTTCGGATCTGGAACTATCACCATGAACGGTGGCTCTACTCTCGGAGGAAATGGCGCGCCAGTAGTTATTTCAAATCAATTGGTGCTGAACGGAAGCGCATTCTTGGCATCCATCAATACAAACCAAGGAGCTACCAACTTCAGCGGAACGATCTCTTCCAGCCCTGGGGTTGCGGCTAGTCTCTCGATCGTCAACGAGTCACAAGCTGGCGGTATCGCCAGTGTCATTTTTAGTGGCAATCTGCCCAATACCTATAGCGGAACGACAACGGTTGCCTCGAACATGGAGCTGTTTTTGGAAAAGTCGCCCAACATTGCGGCGATCCCGGGAGACCTGGTTGTGGACGGACAAGTTTTCGTGGGAACATCGCAGCAGATTGCGGGCAATATCACCGGCAGCGGTCAGATCGCAGTCGGATCCGGTGCGACACTTATGTTATCCGGCTCAAACCAGTATGGGACCCTGAGCATCGCTGGGATTGCGAGCGTTGGAAGCGACGCCAATCTGGGTGCCAACATAGTCTTCACTGGTGGTACTTTGCAGGTCACAAATTCTTTCGCGACCAATCGTAGTATCACGCTTTTTCCTAACGGCTCGATTTTGGTTGCCAACGGCCAAACACTGACCATCGGCGGCGCCATCAACAACTTCGAAACAGCTACCGGAGTCATAGACTTCGGCAACAGTGCGAATAACGGCACGGTGGTGCTGACGGGCATCCGTATAAACTCAAACGTTGATTTGAATGTTGATGCCGGGCGTTTGGTTGTGGATGCGCAGTCGGCTAGTCCGAGCGGCCGTGCTTCGGTGAATGGCCAGGTTTCCGTAAATGTGGCTTCAGGAGCAACGCTGGCTGGTACCGGGAGTATCAGCGGCGCGGTAACAATTCAGAGCGGGGCCACCCTAGCACCGGGCGACGGTTCGGCAGGAACGCTAACGGTTGGATCGTTGAACCTGAATAATGGTTCTATTCTCAACTATCTTTTGGGCCGTCCGAACGTGGTTGGGAGTGGAATCAACGGCCTCGTGCAGGCGAGCGGCAATCTTACCTTGGCGGGGACAATCAATATTACGAACGTCGGTGGCTTCGGCGAGGGAGTCTATCGGTTGTTCAATTATGCCGGGAGTCTGACTAACAACGGATTGGCGCTCGGGAACATCCCGTCGGGATTTGCGCGGGATCAGTTTTTCTTTCAGATGAGTCAGGCTGGCCTCGTAAACCTGGTCGTATCCGCCGGAGGCTTTCAGGTCCTGTTCTGGAATGGAACCACCACGGTGGGCGATGGCGTGATCCACGGCGGATCAGGGACCTGGAATAACGAAACAACCAATTGGGTTAATGCGTCGGGTCTGGGCTCGTTATCTTGGCGCCAGGGCTTCGCGGTCTTTGCCGGATCCCAGGGTGGAACAGTCACTTTAGGCGAAAACGTGCAGTTCGGCGGCATGCAGTTCACGACCAACGGCTATCAGATCAACTCAGCCGCCGGGCAACAGTTAAATCCGATTGGGAACGGGATTATCCGCGTAGATCCGGGAATCACAGCGACAATAAATGCCCCCATCGCGGATCTGGATGCGCTAACGGGCAGCGGCATTACAAAGACCGATTCAGGAACGCTCATTCTTGGCGGGAATAATACGTATTCGCTAGGAACGACTGTCACGGGCGGCACGCTCGTAGCAGCATCTAACAACGCATTTGGAACCGGGCCGGTGACAGCCGACGGAGCTAACCCATCAGGCGCGGTGACACCGAGCGTCGTGGTGAATCCTGGAGTGACATTGCCGAATGCATTTTTCATCAATAACGGAGCGCTTCTCGACAACTCGGGAGTTGTCGGCTCAGTGACCTCACAATCCGGTGTGGGCAATATCTTGAATCGGATGGCTGGCCAGATAAGAACCGTATCACTACAGAGCGGTGGCACTCTTCAGAACGAAGGAACTGTTCTCGGAGCAGTGATTTTGGCCGGGACCGGTTCAAAATTGATTAACACTGGCGCCATTCAAGGTTCAGTCACGTTTGGTAATCTTGCCAATACTGTCCAACTCTTCACTGGCGGCGCGATTGGCGGCGATCTGAATTTAGGAACAAACAATGGCTCTTCCATAATTCTCGATGGATCTGGAACGGAGTCGCTAAGTCAAGCGGTCGCTGGAACCATCAGCTATGCCGGATCTTTGACCAAGCAGGGGGCTGGAACTTGGAGAGTCGACAAGGACTTCAATGCGCCGGTTTCAACAAATGTTCTGGCGGGCGTCTTAAATGTTAACAAAACGCTCAGTTCACCGATGGTGACAGTGCAAAACGGCGCGACGCTTTCCGGTTCCGGTTTCGTGAACGGCAGCGTCACAATGTTCGGCTTAATCAGCCCGGGTAACTCTCCTGGAACACTGACGATTAACGGCAACTTCAGCCAAGGGCCTTCCGGTATTTTCAACGAAGAGATCGCTTCAGCGACGAACTACGATCGCCTGGTCGTCAGCGGTCACGCGAATCTGGATGGAACTCTGCGTCTGACACTATTGAATGGGTTCAAGCCCGCGCCAGGAGATCAGTTTACTATCTTAACTGCGGCTCAGGGGATCAGCGGGCAATTTCGGAATGTCGTCAATCCGGCTGGCCAAGCGTTTCAAGTGACCTATGGGCAAGGTGGGGTGGTAAGTTTAACGCCGGCAACTATCAAGAAAGCAACTAAGAAAGCAGCTCTGCCGGTTCCTCATCTCTCCGATGGCACGCCAGATAGCACGACCGCTTTGCTTGCGGATCTGACGTTCAATAATTTTGGTTCAATAGCTGGTGGCCCGGCAGCTGACTTTGGTCCGAGCGGTCCCGCTGCTTATCCCGGCGCGACTAAGTCAAATGCCGTTGGAATCACGTTCGACGCTGGGGAATTCAATTTCGAGGGCCACCATGGAGAAGTCTACGGGTTCCCGATCTCCGGACAGTTTAGGATAAACAATCGGGTTCGTCTGGACTATCAGATCCCATTACAATACCTGTCCTATGCAGGAGCGCATCTTCTGCAAGGGGGATTGACCGTCGAACTTCCCACCAGACTCGTTCTTGCCTCCGAAAATCACCCGTGGATTTGGGACGGCAAACCGACGTTTTACTTTGCGTCATCGGGGGGCAAGGAAGTCATTGGAGGCGCCGCGTTGACTAACGTCCTTTGTTATCGATGGCACGACAAGTTTTTCACTTTCGCCAATTACATAGGCGCTTTCGAAGGCGAAACCTTGGTGGACAACGACATCCAGTTCCAGAGAGGGGTGAGCCAACAGATTATGAAGAATGGGCTGCGAGTGAGCATACCCCTGGCGAAAGGAAAGTGGCTAGTCGAAACCTACGGCGTGTACACGCAGTTTTTCCAAACGGCTGCAGTCAGTTCCTATTTCACAGTCGGAGCGGAGATCGGGCGGCACTTCGTTTGGAATGTTGAAGGCCGGCCAATGGATCTAGGTTATTTCAGCCTTGGTTTCTATTCTGACATCGGCAACCGGTATAGCTCAGGTCACTTCAAGGTCGGTTCGGGTTGGCGATTCTGACGATAAAGAGTTCGATGGACATGGGTGTGGCCTGATTTGGTTTGGCATGCCTCGTCATGTGTCGTTACCATCATGGGATGAGGGCCTTTTTGCTTCCGTTCCTCGCCGCGCTCTCCATGGTTCAAATTGGGTTGGGCGCCTCGGCTAATTCTAAAGTTTATGCATTGAAAGATGGCTACGTCGACGCGAACGGCGTCCTGATTTACTATACCGAGCTCGGTCAAGGTTTACCGCTAGTTATTCTCCACGGCGGTCCCGGCGCATCTCACGATTACCTGCTGCCATGGCTGTTGCCGCTCGCTCGGACTAATCGCGTGATTTTTATCGATGAACGGGGCTCCGGACGTTCTGAGCGCCTGGTAGACGTGCATCAGTACACAAACGAAAATATGGTTGAAGATGTGGAGGCAGTGCGCTCCGCACTAGACCTTGGAAAGATCTCTGTCCTTGGCCACAGCTGCGGCGGTGTACTCGCTCTAGGATATGCACTCAAGTATCAGGAAAAGCTGACTCATCTGGTGCTTGCTTCAACATTCGCTTCGACTAAGGCCATGAATGAAGTGCTGGCCCGCGAGAAAGCGAAGATGCCGCCAGAGAAATTGGCTCGGCTGGAAGAACTGGAGAAAGCTGGGTTGTTTGGGAAGGGCGAAATCTGGGAGCATGGCCGATACCCGACCGATTATCAAAAACTCGCCTGGGGCGACGGCTATTTTCCCTTCCAGTTTGGTGCGCATCCTGACGCTAATTACGATCCGACGAATGGCCAAGCGCCCACAAACTGGGAGCTCTACCGCGAGATGTGGGGATCGCACGGCGAGTTCGTGATTGATGGCAACCTGACATCGGTTGAATACGTCGATCGATTACCCACCATCAAGGTGCCGACTCTTGTGATAGCGGGGGACCACGACGAATGCGATCCATCGCTAGCCCGAACGATGCACGAGAAGATCGCCAACTCGAAACTTGTGATTCTACCAAGCTCCGGCCATCAAGCGTTTCGAGATCAGCCCAAGCTCTGGATCGAGAGCGTTCGGGATTTCGTGAACGGCGCCGACACGAAAGGGATTAGCAAGTAAAAGGGTTCGCGCTCTCGCGCGAACCCTGTCGATTGAATGAAGACTAGCTGCGAGACAACTTTGGCTTCGGAGTGTTCCGCTTTCATCCGAAGCCTTTCTCTCCGTCTAGTTGACAATGCTATGGATTGTTTCTGCCGTCTTCGGACCAATCCCAGCGACCTCCTGAAGCTGGTCCTGGGAAGCGTCGAGACAGGCACGGACGGTTCCGAAGTGGGCCAAAAGCCTTTTTGCGCGATCGTTGCCAATGCCGGGCAAGCTCGCCAAAATGTGCAACTGCCGCGCTTTTCTTCGCTTCGCCTTTGCATGCCGATATGGTGCGTAGTTGGGATCGCGCAGGCGGACCAGTTGTTGGCCAATGTAGGCAATCAGGCGCGCAGTCTCCCCGACGTTAAAGGAACGAAATACTGGAATGTCGAAAATCAAGCTCAGCGTGATCAATGCACCTTGGAGCGCGCTTCTTGGAACCTGTAGGGTTGACCAGCCATCGCTGGTACCTTCAATGATGTATGCGGGGCGAAGGTTCGTGCGGACCAGTCGAGAAGCCTGACCGAACAGACGTCGTTCAATGAGAGATTGCGCAAAATCCCGTGCGCTCTTTCGTTCGATCAGAATTGTATCGTCGACCAGATAGTCTCCCAATGAAAGCCGGTCTATTTTAACAATCGTCTGATCCAGTTTCTCTAGTTCAGAGATAACCCCGGAGGGACGTTCTCGGTCGTCTGCAACAATTTGAACCTTTTCGGTTAGATGGTTCATGATGCTCCTAGATTCCAATAATATAACATATATATAAAGTGTGTCTACTTTGCGTTTCGTTGCAAAGGCCGTGCCGAGATCTCGACCTGGAAGCTCGAGCCACAGCCGAGCCGGAAGCTTGTTTAGCAGCTAGGCTGCTTAGAGTCCGGCTCCAAAACCCTACTCCCAGAGCCGCTCGCAGAGCGGCTCTTTCAGTCCGGGAATCGGTAGGGCTACTGCCCTACCGATTCCCGGACTCAACCATTGCGTACGCGTTATGGTTGTGGATCGATTCGAAGTTTTCGGCTTCTACGCGGTACCAGGTGATCCTTGGATCGGCATTGGCCTTCACGGCAATGTTGCGTACAAGGTCTTCGACAAAGACCGGGTGATCATACGCTCTTTCGGTAACCGCTTTTTCGTCCGGCCGTTTCAATAGGCTGTATAATTCGGAGCTGGCGCACGATTCGACCATCGCGATTAATTCTTCGATCCAAACGAGAATCGAGAAGCGGACAGCCAGTGTCACTTGGCCGCGCTGATTGTGCGCTCCCTGGTCACTGATGGCTTTGGAGCAGGGACAGAGAGTGGTGACCGGAACAATCACGGTAAGCATGAAGTCGGTCTTGCGATCATGGGCGGTCGCGGTCAATCGAACTGTGTAGTCGACCAGTCCAACCGCGCCGGTGACTGGGGCTCTTTTTTCAATGAAGAACGGGAACTCGAACTCGACATGCGCCTGCCTCGAATCCAACCGCTTCCGTAGATGGTGCAGGATCGCTTTGATATTATCGACGTGAATGACGGAGCCATGCTCATTCAAAACCTCGATGAAGCGGCTCATGTGAGTGCCTTTGAAATGATGCGGCAAATCAACGGTCAACGAGACCTTAGCAACGGTATTCTGTAGAGTATGTGCCTTGTCGCGGACCTGAATCGGAAAGCGGACATGGGTTACGCCAACGCGGTCGATTGCCACCTCTCGGCTGTCCGGCAGGTTCTGTGTATCAACTAATCCTGATACCTTTTGTGATTGCATCGTTGAACTCTTTGGGAAGCGAATTTTGCATTGGGTGATACAAAATTCAGGCTAAATTCGAACACCACAACCCGCGACACATCTACATTAGCTGATTTATCCCCGTGAAAGAGTACCACGATTTGCTTCGCCTAGTTCTCAAAAAAGGCAAACCGAAAGAGGATCGAACCGGAGTAGGAACGATCTCTTATTTCGGTGCACAGGCCAGATTCGATCTGACCGAAGGATTCCCGTTGCTGACTACGAAACGTGTGCATTTCAAATCGGTTGCCTATGAGCTGCTTTGGTTCCTGCGCGGCGAGACAAATACTAAATATCTAACCGACCACGGCGTCACAATCTGGGACGAGTGGGCCGATGAGAAGGGAGATCTCGGGCGCATTTATGGCGCGCAATGGTGCGACTGGAAGACGACTGATGGGCGTTCCATCAACCAGCTCGAACAAGTGATTTCTGATATCCGAACGAATCCTGACAGCCGCCGACTGATCGTGACGGCATGGAACCCAGGCGAGATCCAGGAGATGAAACTGCCGCCCTGTCACGCGATGTTCCAGTTTTATGTTCAAGAAGGTAAGCTGAGCTGCCAACTCTACCAGCGAAGCGCCGATTTGTTCCTGGGTGTGCCTTTCAATATTGCGTCCTACGCGCTTTTGACTCGAATGATCGCGGCAATCTGTGCGCTCGATGCCGGTGAATTCATTCATACTTTTGGCGACTTGCACATTTACCGCAACCATCTCGACCAGGTGCACGAACAATTGGCTCGTACTCCGCGCCCGCTTCCCGTCTTGAATTTCAAGCGAATACCGTCCCGGCTTGAGGAATTTGAATATGAGGATCTGGAGTTGGTCGGATACGATCCCTATCCAACGATCAAAGCGCCGATTGCGGTGTGATTGGAGAGGGATTTAAGAGCTAGGATTTAGGAGCTAGGAGAATAGGTGAACGCGATTGCAGCGATGGCGTTGAATCGGGTGATCGGGAAGGGGAATAAGATTCCGTGGCATCTGCCGGAGGATTTCAAATGGTTTAAGAAGACCACCATGGGGCATCCGATTCTGATGGGGCGTAAGACGTTTGAGTCGATCGGAAAGCCACTACCGGGTCGCCGGAACCTGGTTGTAAGCAGGACTGCGGAGATCGAGGGGGTTGAGATGGTTCGTGACCTTGAGGGATTCAACCCGGCAACTTTCGAAGAGGATGGAAAACAGGTCTTCGTAATGGGCGGCGCGGAAATTTATCGCCAGCTACTTCCGCGATGCCGCAAAATCTATCTGACGCTGGTAAAACGAGAATACGACGGCGACGCGGTTTTTCCTGAGTTTGAACGCGACTTCGTGATCCAACAGAAGCTCCTTGAAACGCCGGAGTTCGAAGTGCGCCTTTACGAAAGGCGAGAATAGTGTTAGTTCCCAGCGCTGCCGGCGTTTCCCTCTACCAAGCCGTGCCAGTGTGATAGCGCTCATTGCGCCATGGGTACGCTGCTTCTTTCCATGGCTGACCCTTGTCTGCGTCTACTCTTTTTGAGATCTGGTCCCAACGGACGGCTTCCTGTGTGCGGTTGTCGCATCCGGTTAACATGAAGGTCGTTAGACTTAGACAAAAAAGCAGGATCCGAATCATAGGAGGAAAACTTTAACCGTGCGACCAAATGCCACGGAAGTTGAAAGAACTCAAGTGCGCGAAGAGGGGGATTTTCTCGCGGAGGTCGCAGAGGAACGCAGAGGTATGTTGACTCAGGAAGGTTTTTCATCGTCGCTCTAGCTGTCGAATTCGAGACATCTGAGTCGGTCCGTCAAGTGTTTTGGGGCGGTTTATTAGCAGGCATTAGCGAGGTAGGAGCCGCGGTTTTGGAGGCTGTGGAGATAGCG
>JBKPCS010000057.1:0-4814 GCA_046727495.1 bacterium
AAGATCACCAAACCGGAGACCCTCTCGAGGTCCAGAAATAGCCGCGTGTTTTCCTAATGCGGACGAAGTTCATGCTCCATGCACCACAAGCGGAGCCTACGCATTGGAAGGCTGATCTGAACGCATCAATTTAGTAGCATAAAAACCGCGCCATCGATCAGCGTCGGTACGAGAGCTCCGAGGAAAAGGTATAGAGGGAAGATTCCGGCCTCTCCAAAGCGCGATGCGAGGATCGACTGGCCGGCCGGATTTGGTGAGTTCGCGATCACAGTTAGTCCTCCGCCGGTAACAGCCCCGGCCATCACGACGTATTTGAAAACGTCCGGAAGTCCAGGAACAAGAGAGGCTAGGTAAGTGATGGCAGCATTATCGTTGAAAGCAGTAAGGATAGTGGAGCCGATCATTAATGGCCATTTGCTCAAACTGCTGAGAACGGGAGCAATCCACCATTGCTGGCATCCTCCATGAATGATAAGGCTGGCAAGGAAAAAGCGACGAGTAAGGGCGGCCGAATAGCAATTGCGTGCTGGTTGTGCCGGGTGGCTGAGACAAGTGCGAGAAAGAAAAGAAGACCAAGGATGACGAGCACAGGATAACGAGCGTTTGCCACGGTCCAACAGAGGAAGAGGATATGTATGACCGTGATGCCCCATGGAATTGGCCTGCGCGCCTCTTTGTCGAGCTCCTCATCTGGAACCTTGGCTGCGAGGTTGATGAATTCTTTCCAAAATAGCATGAGGTAAAGAGAATTGGACAGTGTGATTCCGATCACTGCTTTCCAGCCAAAGTTGCTTAGCATGTACGCCAGATTCCAATTCCAAACATTGGCGACGACTACGACGGGAGGAGACGCGAAATGGGTTAACACTCCGCCGACCGAGATATTGACGAAGAGCAGGCCGAGAGTCGCATATTTCAGCGACTTCGACGGATTGAGGCTATAGAAACGGTGCCGCAATAGGAGCGCGCAGATTGTCATCGCGGCCGGCCCGGTGATGAAGGAGCCGAGTAGTGGACCTAGCGTGAGGATCGCTAACCACCATGACGCCGGGGTTCGATTTCCGAGAGCGGAAATTTTGGCAATCAAATTTTCTGCAAGCCGAAGGATTGGCAACGAACTGGCGATGGCCATGATCGCCACAACAAAAGTTGCGTCGGCGATGTTCACGTGTCCGACGTAATCGACCATCGTTGACCAGCCATGGAATGCGATGATCGCAACAAAG
This sequence comes from bacterium, assembly GCA_046727495.1. GTDB lineage: Bacteria > Verrucomicrobiota > Verrucomicrobiia > Chthoniobacterales > JAFAMB01 > JBKPBY01. The sequence goes on from JBKPCS010000057.1 coordinate 1,227, forward strand.
AGGGGGACCAACCAGATACCGAAAACCGCTTCAACTTCGCCCATGAAATTGAAAAACTGAGCCCCAAAGATCAACCGATCGCGTTCCTTGCCGGAATCTGGAAAATCCGGCATTAGAGGAAGTGAGTCCTCGATCGTCTCATAGCGTCGCTGATAGCGATGAGCGATCTTTCGAAACTGAGCGGTTAAGAATGTGTGAGCGATCGCAGCAAAGAAGATAATCGTTGCAACGAGATTGAGTGGTTCCCGCTGAATCCGGGCTGCAAGTTTTCCGAAAACCGATGGAATCTGTTCATCTTGGTAACTATTCGCCGGTAAAGGGAACTCCAGAGCATTCCGCGGTCCATCCGCACACTTGGCCGTACCCGCAGCCAAACATAAAGCCAATCCAAGAGCGAGAAGTAGCAGTATTCTACCCGGGAACATTCGCTATGCCTTTCGAAGTTGGGACCGTCCAGCCAATGGATTGGGTGGAAAAGTAACATAGGGGACTGATGCAATGTAAGCGGATTCGACCTGGGCTCTGCCGATCTTTCGGCCCGGCGTCGTCCACGAGTTGAATCGGTGTTGTCTCGCTGCACAACCTAAATCCGAACGCCTGGCTGCCAGCTGCTCGCGGATGATTTGGACTGGATACGCGCTATAGCACCTATGCTCGGTGCCTGCCGCGAATGCTTACGGTTTTTCCTTGGCTACAAGAAAAACTGAAAGGCGGTTATCGTTGTCCTGTACTCAATCGCGCTGGCGCTCATCCCAGGTCGATACGAGAAAGGACGCCATGGTGCCGGCCAGATTCACCACCAATTCGGCATGCCGGGGTTTCGGCTTTATAGCGAGCTTTCCCTGTCCAATGTAGCCATCTCGCTAGCACCAACTCGAAAAGCATACGTATCTCCAAAGTCAATGGTCGGGCTGAACGGTGAGGCCGGCGCTACCAAACCCGAACTGCTACGTTGAAGTTTACGGGACGATTTCAAAAGCAAATGTCCCGTTGGTAACGTGAGTGTCGACCGACATTACTCGCCAGGAAACCTTGTATTTGCCAGGTTTCAGCGTAGGAAGAGAGACTTCCAAGATGGAGGGATCTGCGGGATCTGCCTGAGTGTCACGCCGGTCAACTTCTTGGCCGGCGGCGTCAAAGACTTGAATGCGGCTAAGGGCAGACTCCACCTTTTCGGTGAACCAGATCTTCACATGCGGAGGCGTGGCGCTCACCCGGCTGCCCACTGCCGGTTCGGCGTGGTCCAGAAAGGCATGCGCCCAAGCGTTCAGCGCGGAGCCCGAGAGTAATAAGAGGGTCAGACAAAGGCGAATTCTTCTCTTCATGGCCGGAACTCCAGGAGCGGCTTCCCAAACAGTTTGGGCAACACGTCGTCCAAGTAGAAATGAAGCTGGGCCAGTACGCCCACGTTGTTCCCCGTATGGGAATTCACAGGAATCACGGCTTCCAAGCCGACTTGAAAATACTTACCAGACCAGATCACCCCTGGGTTGACGGTCCCGGTGGTTGGCGGCTTGCCTCGGTTGAGTGGCGTTTCCATCGCAAACTCCACTAATGGAATCAGTCGATCGAAGGGCACGCGCAAACCGATGTCCTTCACTTGGCTTTGCAGGTAAATGAGGCTGTACTCCAGCGCGATTCCCCACTCAAGATTGTTAGGGACTCGCTCGACCTCGTCGCTTTGGCGAACACTTGAACGCGTCGGAAACGACAACCCGACCTGGCCTGTCAAGGCAAATGGCCGGAGCACCGCCATTGTGTCAGGTAGGTCGCCAAACCCTTTGCCGAAAAATATGCCCGGTGTAATTGTACTGAACCGGTCAGCGCCAATCGATGCACGCCCGGTGCCCCCGATTTCGGCATTGAGCCCAATCGATACTATCGCTTCGTGTTCAGCGCTGACGAGAGACTGGTATTTGCCGCCAACTTCGACATTGTCGAACCCGGTCCGAAGGCGTGAACCCGGTGACTTTTGCAACATGTATCCATCTCCGACCTCAACTCCAAAGTTTGGAGTAAGCTTCAGGGCCACATCGCCTGATAGATCAAACGTCTTTATTGGCGGAGCGCCCGATTGCCGAATGGCCTGAAAAGTCGGAAGCGACAGTTCGTTAGCGACGAAGGGATCATCGGTCGCAATCGTGGCAGGGAAAAACCGAGCACCGGCGAAGCCGTGGGCGATTGCAGGCCCAGATGGCGCTAGCAATGCTGCGGCGCAGGCGGAAAATACAACCGCCGTCTTTTGAAATAAAGAATCGTGGATAAACAAGGAATGATTTTCGTTTTGGATCGGTCGTGACATTCGAGGCACGACCCTCCTGTTGATTGAAGATGAGCGACCACGCGAGGCGCGATCAAAGGCCGGAAAGAGACTTCCTAAGCTATCCGGGGAGGTGGGACGGCCGGACGCAAAACGATACCTTGCATGTCTACGACGAACCTTGGATAAACTAGTTCACTCCATGGTTGGTGTATTTGGAAACGGGTCTCGTCGGCTGGGAAGTCCTTTTTCAATTCCGTCTGGACTACCGGCGGCTTTTTCTGCTCCTGTTCCTTAGCATCTTTGATTGCCAGACACATGGAGCAAGGGTGACTGCCGTCGAATGTCTGCGCTACGCCAGCCGAGATACCATGCTGCTGACTATACTGAATGACCATTCCAATCCAGGCGGTCGTTTGCAGGAACGCCCAATGACCCCCTGCTATTTGGAGAAGGGCCAGCGTGCAAAAGAAAATTCCAACACGAAATCGCATCCGTTCCGCTAATCCACAATTGGCGGTGCAAGACCAAAAAAGCAACGCGTAAGTGTTCCACCCGCTCGCCACGTATAGGCAGAGAAGGCGCTTCAGCGTTCTTTCCTTTAATTTGTTAAACGAGAATCAGCGAGAAATCCTCGAGAATGTTACGCCAACAACCAAGCGGCGCATAGCATCAACGGTCCGTCTCAGAAAGCTTTTGCACAGCAACATCGCGAACAATTTCGAAGCTGCCATATAGAACGACCAGAGCGATCGCGGCTCCGACAATCAAATCCGGCAGGGCGCTCCTGGTTGCGAGGACGAGCCCACCTCCAAAAATGGTCCCAAGATTCGCAAGTGCATCCGTTCTAGTGAAAATCCAGGAAGCTCTGACGTGAACCTCGCCTTCGCGCTGCTTCCGAAGGAGCCACAGACAACTAATGTTTGCCGCTAATGCAGCAGCTCCCACCGCGATCATTACTAGCGAAGCGGGTTCGCTTCCATAAAGGAAGCGTCGAATGACCTCAGCGACGAGCAAAAGCCCCAGCACGCCTTGGAAAATTCCACTGGTGAGAGCCGCCGCGCGTTTTGCAGAGTTCGGTTTGCCGACCGCATAGAGAGCGATTCCGTAAATCGCTGCATCGGCAAGCATATCCAGCGAATCCGCCATCAGAGCGGTGGAATTCGCCAGGATGCCAGATACGATTTCGAGCCAGAACATGGTCGCGTTGATGGCCAGAAGTAGAACGAATACGTGGCGCTGGATCTCTACCCCTTCACGCCGACAATCACAGGACATTGATCTTCGGGGTTACCAATTTTCGCCGCGGCAGCTGATCGGTTTGACAG
>JBKPCS010000058.1:0-51050 GCA_046727495.1 bacterium
CAGGCAGCCTGGCTCGTACTATCTCGATTTCTTTTTGCAGAGAAGGATAGTCAATCCAGTGGTAGAGGCACCTGCGTTTAAGCGCATCGCTTAACTCGCGGGTGCTGTTTGAGGTCAGTACTACGTGCGGGATTTGTTTTGCCCGAATTGTACCGAGCTCCGGAATCGTGACCTGAAACTCCGATAAGATTTCCAGCAAAAACGCTTCAAAGGCTTCGTCCGCGCGATCGATCTCATCAATCAGCAACACTGGAGGCGCTGATTCGCAAAGAATCGATCGTAGAAGCGGTCGTTTCAAAAGAAAATCATCTCCAAAGATGTGGCGTTCCAGTTCTTCGGCCGGCTGGTCGCTGCGCTCCCTGGCTTTAATCGCCAGGAGTTGCTTCTGGTAGTTCCATTCGTAGAGCGCCGATGGAGCATCCAATCCTTCGTAACACTGGAGACGGACGAGGTCCGTTCCGAGGTAGGAAGCAAGAACCTTAGCAACCTCCGTTTTTCCCACCCCGGCATGCCCCTCGATCAGTAAAGGTTTCGGGAGTCGCACGAGCAGATAGATCGCAGTTGCCAATCCAATGTCAGCAACGTACCCGAGGCGTCCGAATCCGTTTATGATTTCGCCGATTTCTCGTAACTCACGATCTTCAGCGCCGGCGGTAGAGGAAGGCATTTTATCTGGTTTCTGAAAATCGCCCAAAACGCGATGATCACGGATCTTTCTTTCCTCCAAAGATCTGCTTCACTGACCGCGCGATACCGTCCCCGATCGCAGAAACGACGATTGGCAAGGCCTTAATTGGTTGCGGTTCGTTGCCGGTTTCTTCGGCAGGCGAGATCGGGGATCCACTCTGCTTGGAGCGCTCTTTTTCCAGTTCTCTCCGCAAATTCGCTGTAAACTGCTCAAACATTTTGTTGGATACTTCGTGGATCATCCTGGCGCCCAACTGCGCCAAAAGCCCGATCACATTAATTTCCGAGACGGTCACGACCTCGCTGCCGCCCTGCGGCAAACTCCGAACCGAGCCGCTCATCTTCATGGAGGCGCTTCCCTTACCTCTGACATCCTGTCCTTTTCCGACCATCTCAATTTCATGTGAGTCGTGATCCAGGCGCTCGATATGCGCCTGCCCCTTGTAGTCGGTTACGCTTGGACCGACCTGCACCTTGATTAACCCTTTGTAGGTGTGTTCGTCCACTTGCTCAGTAACCTGGGCGCCGGGAACGCAGTTCGCCACTTTGCGTGGATCGCTCAGAAAAGCCCAAACACTTTCCAACGGCTCTTGAATTTGAAACGTCTTCTCGATCCTGATTGCCATAACAACTATTCTGCCACCCCTTTTTCCTTAAGAATCTGCCAGACCTTCCACGGAGTGATAGGCATATCGATGTGTCGAACTCCCAAATGCAAGAGCGCGTCAACAACGGCGTTTACAAATGCCGCGGGCGAACCAACGTTCGGCGACTCGCCTACTCCCTTTGCGCCAAGCGGATGATGCGGCGAAGGTGTGCAAGTTTTGCCGGTTTCCCAATTTGGCGTCTCGACGGCGGTTGGTACCAGATAGTCCATGAAGGTTCCTCCCTGGACATTTCCGCTCTCGTCGTAACCGATTTCCTGCATAAACGCGATAGCCAGTCCTTCGGTCAGGCCGCCATGGATCTGGCCCTCCACGATCATCGGGTTGATAATATTGCCGCAATCATCTACCGCCACAAACCTTCGGACTTTGATCTCCCCCGTGCCTTTGTCGATGTCCACAACACAAATGTAAGTGCCGAACGGAAACGTAAGATTAGGCGGATCGTAGTAATGAACCGCCTCCAGCCCTGCCTCCAGATCGGGCGGAAAATTGGTGTACGCAGCGAAAGCGATCTCCTGGATTGTTTTGGCCTTGGTAGGTGCACCTTTTACATAAAATTTGCCAGGCTCCCATTCGAGGTCTTCTGCGCTTACCTCGAGCAGGTGACCGGCAATTTTTTTTGCTTTCTCTCTGATTTTTCGAGAGGCCATCGCCGTCGCCGCTCCGGCGGTAGGCGTGCTTCTGCTGGCGTATGTGCCAAGGCCATAAGGGGCGGTATCTGTGTCACCCTCTTCCACGGTGATGTCTGCCACTGGGATGCCGAGCTCTTGCGCTATAATTTGGGCAAACGTCGTTTCGTGGCCTTGACCCTGAGCTTTGGTTCCCATGCGCGCAATTGCTTTGCCGGTCGGATGAATTCGGATTTCACAGCTGTCGAACATCTTGATTCCCACGATGTCGAACGTGTGCGCGGGCCCGGCGCCGACGATCTCGGTGAAGCTGGAAACGCCGATACCCATCAACTCACCGCGCTCGCGCTTTTCTCTCTGCTCTTTTCGCAGTTCTCGATAGCCAATCTTTTCGAGCGCCAGATTCATTGCCGCCTGGTAATTGCCGCTGTCGTAAGTCCACCCGAGTGGAGATTGGTAAGGAAATTTATCGGACGGAACGAAGTTTTTTAATCTCAAGTCAACCGGATCGATCTGTAACTCGGCCGCCAGAACATCCATCACGCGTTCGATCAAATAAGCAGCTTCCGTAACTCGAAAAGAACAACGATAAGCGATGCCACCGGGCGCCTTGTTTGTGTAAACGCCGTCCACTTCACAAAAGGCAGTCGAAAAATCGTACGAGCCAGTGCAGACGCTGAATAATCCGGCAGGGAATTTCGACGGCTGGGCCGCAGCGTTAAACGCTCCATGATCGGCAAGTGTCTTGACGCGCAGAGCCTTGACTTTTCCGTCCGCTTCAGCAGCCACCTCGGCTGTCATATGATAATCGCGCGCAAAGCCGGTCGACTGCAAGTTCTCGGAGCGCGTCTCGATCCATTTCACCGGACGGCCAAGTTGAAGAGAAGCAACTACGGCGCAGACATAGCCAGGATAAATCGGTACTTTATTGCCAAAACCACCGCCGATATCGGGAGCAATAATCCGGATATTGTTCTCCGGAATTCCCGCAACCAGGGCGAAAAGGGTTCGATGGACGTGAGGAGCCTGTGAAGTTTCCCAAACAGTCAGTCTCCCTGTTGCCGGGTTGAAGTCAGCTACGCACCCGCATGTTTCCAGCGGTGCTGGATGGCATCGTTGGAAGACAGCCTGAACCTTGGCACGGACCGGAGCGGTTTGCAGCTCCTGCTCAGTCCGATGTCGGTCGCCCACCTCCCAATGAAAAATCTGATTCGTCTTTTCGTCCCGGTCGTCTCGGAGAACGGGAGCATCCGGATCGAGAGCTTTGTGTGGATTCACAAGAACAGGCAGCTCCTCATAATCGACTTCAACCAGTTCGGCGGCATCGGCTGCTGTGTAGCGATCTTCGGCGACGACAAAAGCTACCTCCTGCGACTGGAACAAAACCTTTCCAGTGGCCAGCACCATCTGCTTGTCATGAAATAAAGTCGGCATCCACGAAAGACCGGCCTTTTCAAGGTCCTGACCCGTTATGACCGCCAGAACACCAGGATGATTCTTGGCTGCTTCTGTGCGAATAGCTGCAATTTTGGCGTGAGCATAAGGGCTCCGGATCATCTGCCCATAAACCATTCGGGGGAGGCGCACGTCGTCAACGTACGTGCCTTTCCCTTGAACGAAACGTAGATCTTCTTTTCGCTTTACTGGGTGCCCCATGCCGCCGATTTCAGCAGACGTCTTTGGTAGCATCTCGTCCTCCGATTATTTGATTTTGTCGGCCGCGTAGCGGACCGCTTTGACGATGTTCTGGTATCCTGTACAGCGACAAAGGTTACCGGAAATGCCCCTGCGGATTTCTTGCTCGCTCGGATGAGGATTCTTTTTTAGAAGGGCGTGCGCCGCCATGATCATCCCGGGCGTACAAAATCCGCACTGAAGCCCGTGTTCCTCCTTGAACCCTTCTTGCAGTGGATGGAGCTGTCCGTTCTCAGTCAAACCCTCGATAGTTTGAAGTTCTTGCTCGTCTACCTGGACTGCGAACAAGGTGCACGATTTGACCGGTTTTCCGCCAAGAAGAACCGTGCACGCGCCGCAGCTGGTCGTGTCGCAACCGACGTGCGTTCCGGTTAATCCCAAAACGTCTCTTATGAAATGGACCAGCAACAGCCGGGGCTCAACCTCCGCTTCGAGGTCCGCTCCGTTTATTTTAAAGCGAATCCGTACTTTCGTGCTCATTGCTAAATTCCGGTCAATCGCCGTCATTCAGACGCCCTTTCGCGGGCGCGAACCAATGCGCGAACGGTGAGCTCGCGCACCATCGAGGTTTTGTAGGACGCGGGACCCCGTAAATCGGAGCTTGGTTGTGCATCCTCCGCCGCAATTCGACCGGCTTGCTCGAGGTTCACCGCATCGAGAGGTTTTCCTCGGAGGAAATCGCTCGCTCTTTGCGCGAGAAGAGGAGTCGGCCCAACATTGGTCAACCCGATCCCCGCACGATCACAAATCCCCGACGCCCCGAGTGTAATTTGCGCGGCCACGCCGACCGTAGCAAAATCGCCGACTTTTCGTTCCAGTTTGAGGTAAGCACCGCCGCTACGCGCGGGCGGAGTAGGGATTCGGATCTCGGTTAGGATTTCGTCTTGCTCCAGCGCGGTCGTGAAAAGAGAAATGAAGAACTCTTTGAGTGGTATCACTCTGTCGCCGCGAGGACTCGATGCGACGATTTCAGCGCTTAGTGCCAGCATCGTAGCCGGGTGATCGTTGGCTGGGTCACCGTGCGCAAGATTCCCTCCGACAGTGGCCATATTTCGGACCTGCGGATCGGCGATCATACTGGCGGTGTCCAATATGATCGGATATCTGGTTTTGATAAGGTCTGAATCCTCGAGATCCGATTCGCGCGTCAGGCTGCCTATTTTCAGATAACCGCCTTCTTCCCTGATGTAATTCAGACCGGGAATACGATTGATATCAATGAGGTACTCAGGCCGTGCCAGACGCATCTTCATCATCGGAATAAGGCTTTGTCCGCCGCTCAGGATCTTGGCGTTGTTTCCGTGCTGCTGCAGGAGCGAAAAGGCTTCCGCAATGTTTTTCGGCCGAATATATTCGAAGGATTGCGGGATCATGAAGGGGCCCGGCAAAATAGGTTTATTTGTTTTGACAACAAATCACGGATAAGAGATCCACGCGGCTCTTTTGCGGAACTCTGCCTCGGCGTTCGCAAGGCGTTGGGGGGAGTGAGCACAGGTATTCCTGGGAACACTAAGATATAGTTTGGACTAGACGCAGCCACAAGAAATTTGTGCCGTAGTGATCGGGAACGTCTGGCCAATTTGTTGGCTCTCCTAGCTTGAGCGCCAACCTGAGTGGCGCTGGCGGCAATTCGATTTCTGGTTTAATTGAGCAGCCTCTCGTGAGGCTGATTTTGAAAATATTCCGTACCTTTATCCTGTTTCCGATCTTGGCGCTCAGCGTCCATGGACAATCGATTCAAGGTCTTCCCAAGCTCACCGACACAGCTCAAATCTCTCTCATCACGTACTCTCCTGGCCCCGAGCTTTATCAGGCGTTCGGTCATAGCTGTATTCGAATCCGAGATGACAGTTACGGGATGGACAGAATGTACAACTTCGGCGTCTTCGATTTTGAGACACCCAATTTCTACATCAAGTTTGCCCGAGGCGATTTGCTTTATCAGCTTACGGTGACGGCCGGCGCAGAAGAAATCCAGTCTGTCGTTGCCTCTTACGGACAAGGGGTGACTGAAGTTGTGCTGAACCTGACCCTCGATCAGAAACAGCGGCTGTTTGAGGCACTCGAAGTGAATCTGTTGCCGGAGAATCGTTATTATCGCTATGACTTTATACTGGATAATTGCTCCACCAGAGTTCGAGATGCTTTCGAGCAGACAATTGGTGGTCCGGTCTCGGAACCTGACATCGGCAAACGGACCTTTCGCCAAATGCTGGATCCTTACTTTGAACGGACGCCATGGCTCCAGCTCGGAATTTATCTTTTGCTCGGTTCAAAAGTGGATCGCGCAGTGAGTCCTCGGGAGGCTTGCTTTCTGCCGGCAGATCTGGAGCACGCTGTCCAAATGAGCAAGAACGGAGGGCAAAATCTCGGTCCGGAAAAGAAAGAACTATACCCGGCCGATTCGCTACCTCAGCCCGGGTTGTTTCCATTTCCGATAATCGTCACAGGATCTGTCCTTTGGATTTGTTTCTGGCTCGTACGCGGACTCAGGCACGCCAGATGGCTGACCGCCGTGTTTCTTCTGTTGGCTGGTGGCACTGGACTGTTTGTTGCCGGCATTTCAGTCTGGAGCCTCCATTGGGAAGCGTGGGCGAACTATAATCTCCTTTGGTTGTTACCAACTCATTTTGTCGCTGGCTTTTGGCTTTTGTTGGAACGAAAACAACCAAGTCTTTTGCGATGGTATTTGTGGTTGGGCGCACTGGCAGCGTGCGCTTTTTTGTGTTTCTCTTTCCTGCTTCCTCAAAAGTTTCATCCCGCGATTTACCCGTTGATCGCAGTTCTGGCGTGGCGTTGTGCGCTGGAAGCTTGGGCGATGCGCAGACTGGCAAGCAATCAATCGGAGGCACGCTCTTGAAACCGATCCTCAAAGAATTACTCGCGTTGTTCTTCGCCGTGTTAAGCGGTGTGCTTGTTGCCCTGGCGTTCCTGCCTTGGAATCTCGAGTGGATAATTTGGGTAGCGTTTGTTCCGGTTTTGTTCGCTTTGTTATTTCTTAGAAACAATTGGCTGACTGCGCTCGCGCAAGGCGCAGTATTCGGCGCGGTGTTCGGCGGAATAGCATTTTTTTGGCGACTGACGGCGGGTGCGCCGAGCGATTGGGCTTGGAATGTCTTCGGCCTGGCGGTGGTAGGAAGCGCCTGGAGCATATTCATCAACCGGTTCGTGCATTTGCCGGAGAAGCTCCAGAATAAGAATAGCAAGCTCTCCCCGATACTTCCTGGTTATGGGTTTCGGCCGGAGGCGTGGAATGCATCTGTGGCGCATCTGCGGGCGGCGCTGTTGGCGGCAGCGGCCTGGACGTTCCTTGAATGGGCGCGTGTGGTGCTGTTTCCTGGCTGGAACCTGGTCGGCACGGTCGTACAGAGCAATTTGCCGTTGTTGCAACTCGTCACTTTGACCGGCGGGTCCGGTTTGTCATTTGTTGTTGTCTTCGCCAATCTGATCGTGCTGACCACGGTTCGCCGTATCTTTGCCGAGCCTGGCCGGATGAACTGGGCGTCTCGATTTGATGCGCTTGTGACGTTGGCCGGGATTTTTGCTATCGCTCTGTTTGGTTTTGTTACCTTACAAAAACAACCGGAGAGCGGACTGAAACGTATCGTGCTTGTCTCGAGCGACGAGCTCGATCCGGATCGGCTTATACAAATCAGCAAAGGCGCGACTACCGACCCGGTCGATCTGTTTGTTTGGCGTTCAGCTAGAATTGCCGGAAGCGATTATGGAAAGCTTGCCGCGCTGGGAGGCGGTCTCGTCGCTGGTGTGCCCGGTGCTAAAGAGGATCGCCTCGGCGGTGCGGTTGTCATTATTCCAGACTCGGTAAAAAACGTGCTGGTGATGCCGGTCAACGAAAACATTTTCCAGCCGCGGTTTCGATTGTCGGGTCGGAGCTTAAGCCCTTTTTTGTATAATGATACCAATTGGATGCCGCTGTTGAACTGGGAGGGGAGCGATCCGTTGTTGATTCGTGCCGCGCTGACCAAAGGTGTTCAGGTACCTATGGTTTTGGCGCATCCGGCAAAAAGCGCTGGGTTTGAACAGATGCTGGCAAATTTCCGGCTCTGGACTGTGGCGTTTGGCCGACCGCTGATTTTCTCCGCAGGCAAAAATGCTTCAGCTATCCTTACTCGTTCCGGAGCAATGGCTGGGCACGATTCCGCTGGGCCGGATGTTTTAGTCGGTCAAATCGATCCACCGAATCCATTCGATAGCACCGTTTACGGGCAATATGGTGATTGGTTTGCAATTGCGTGCGGAACAATCGCGATGGTTCTTGCGATCTCCGGCCGGTTGCAGCGGGCGTCATGAAAAGTTTGGTCGTCTCGATTCACGATGTCTCACCGGTGACCCGGCCGATCTGCGATCGAATTCTTGAAGAGCTCGCTGGGTTGGGCATCGAGCGTACTTCACTACTGGTGATCCCGAACTATCACCATAGTGCCCCGGTGGCGGACGATCGGGAGTTCCGGGCATGGTTGGTTCGAAGGGTTCAGTGCGGTCACGAGCCGGTGCTGCATGGATACTATCATCAGCGACCGAGAGCACAGACTGAATCGCTATTATCGAGGGTGACGACGGAAGTGTATACCGCGGGCGAAGGTGAGTTCTTTGATCTCTCGTTCGAGGAAGCAACCAATCGGCTGAAGCGCGGTTTGGCAGATCTGTCGTTTGTACCGGTCAATATTGCAGGGTTCATCGCGCCTGCCTGGTTGCTCGGGACGGAAGCGGAGCGCGCGGTGCGTCAATGCGGATTTCTCTATACGACGCGAATCGGGTCCATGATCGGCCTGAAGAATGGCTCCGACATTGTGTCGAGGTCGTTAGTCTGGGGTACACGCGCTACTTGGCGAATTGCAGCGAGTCTCGCTTGGAATCGAGGGCTCAGCTGGACCTTAAGAGACGGTCCGGTCGTTCGAATAGGAATCCACCCGCCGGACTACCAACACGCCACAGTGTGGAAGCAGATTGTTAAGTTGTTGCGAGAGCTTTCTCCTGGGCGCCACGCAGCGTCCTATCGCGATCTGATGGATAGCAGGCTGTAGGGCGGCACGACGGGGACGATTTTGGAGCGGACATATGATATGATCTGGCAAATCCATGGCCGAGAAAGTCGATCTTCATATTCATTCCAAATTCAGCGATCACTCTGCTGAATGGGTGTTTCGGCGATTCGAGTTTCCGGACAGTTACTCAAGTCCAAAGAAGCTCTATCGACGCCTCAAAGAGAAGGGGATGACCTATGTCACTTTGACCGACCACAACCGGATCGAAGGTTGTCTCGAGATCGAACAGTTTAAGGATGTGTTCGTCAGTGAGGAGGTCACGACACACTTTCCCGATGACCAGGTACCGGTGCATCTATTGGTTTGGAATATTAACGAAACACAGCACCGCGAGATCCAGGCGCTCCGTTCAAACGTTCTAGAGCTTCAGAAATATCTGGCTGGTAATTCAATCAGTCACGCCGTCGCGCACCCGCTCTACGACATGAATCGTCAGCTTACGGCCGATCATGTCCAGAAGCTGATCCTTTTGTTCAAGCACTTCGAAGGAATCAATGGACTTCGCGACGCTCTGCTGAGCGATACAGCGAGATTTATTTTCCGGTCTCTGACTCCGGAAGCAATTCAGCGCTTTGCCGAACATCAGCGACTCGAGCCAACCCATCCGGAGCCGTGGCGAAAGATCTTGATCGCTGGTTCAGACGATCATGGCGGGATCTTCCCTGGCTCCGCGTACACGGAAACGCCGGACTGCCAATCTGCCCAAGAATTCTTTGAGCACCTAAACAGAGGCGACTGCATCGCTCGAGGGCACGGTGGAACGCCATTGGCGATTTCGCACGGGCTGTATAACACCGCGTATCAGTTTGCCAAGGACAAGTTTTCGTCGGCGGTCGGTCCTAATCTCGGGTTTCTCGAGATTGTGTTCTCTCGCTTCCTGGAAGGGAAGAACCCTACGCAGTTTACGTTGGGCGAAAAAGTGGCACTCCTAACCAACGGGATACTTTCCGGCAAGATCTTTGAATTGGCCAAGCCAGCGAACCTATCGATTTGGCCGGAGCTGGCAGACTATTTCGGTCGGCCAGAAGTCCAGGCGCAGATCGCCAAAGAAACCGAAGGAGTGAAAGAACCAGAACGGCGCGCGTTTCTGATCGTGGCGCTCATCGTCAATCAGCTGGCATTTCGATTCTTCGACAAGTTCGTGAAGCAGATAAGCGCCGGAGGAATCTTTGAAGCGGTGCAAGCGTTGAGCTCGCTTCTCCCCATGGGCCTTTTGCTAGGCCCTTATTTCTACGGGTTTCACAGCCAGGCGCCTTCCCGAAAGCGTCTGGCCGACATGTGCTGCTCGACAGTTAACTTCCTTCCCGACGTCCTGCAAAATACGAAGCGCGCCTGGTTTACTGATACGCTTGAGGATGTTAACGGGGTTGCTACGACAATACGGAAAATGGTGTCGGCTGGACTCCACGCTGGTGCGGACCTGATCGTCGTGACCTCGCGCCAACAGATCAGCATTTCGGATATCCCGATCAAGAATTTTCCTCCGATTGGAGAGTTTGAACTTCCGGAGTACGAGCTGCAGAAGCTTAGCTTTCCGCCCGTGCTGCAGATGCTGGAGTACATACAACGCGAGCGCTTTACCGAGTTGATTATTAGCACTCCTGGGCCGGTTGGTTTAACTGCGCTACTAGCTGCTAAGATGCTCGACCTGAAAATAACCGGGATCTATCACACCGATTTTCCGCAGTACGTCCGGATTCTGACGCAAGATAATTACATGGAGACGATGGCGTGGAATTTCATGCATTGGTTCTACTCTCAGTCTGATCTCGTCTACGTGAATTCGGAGCATTATCGAAGACGTTGGATTGAACGGGGCATCGCCGCGGAGAAGCTCAAGATTCTGCCGAGAGGATTGGATACGCGTTTGTTTTCGCCGGAAAAAAGAGACCCGGAATATTGGAAAAAGCACGGCCTGCGATCAGGCGAGATCGCACTTTTGTACGTTGGACGGATATCCAAAGAGAAGAATTTAGATATTGCCGTCGCGGCTCATAAAAGGCTTCGTGCAGAAGGGGTGCCGGCCAGACTCATCGTTGTGGGGGACGGACCCTATCTGAAACAGCTGCAGCATTCGCATCCTGAGATGCTCTACACCGGATATCTGAACGGTGCTGAGCTGGCGACGGCCTATGCTTCAGGCGATATCTTCGTTTTCCCGAGTACAACCGATACTTTTGGCAATGTTGTGCTGGAGGCTCAAGCATCCGGATTGCCCTGCGTTGTGTCTGACGTCGGTGGCCCTTGCGAGCTGGTCCAGCACGGCGTGGACGGGTATGTCACCAAGGCGCTGAATGTGGATGTTTTTGCTGATGCGATCAGAATCCTTTGCAAAGACACGGGTCTGCGATTGAAGATGGGCGAGCGGGCCCGAATGCGCGTGCAGGACCGAAACTGGAGCAATTCGTTTCGACAGTTCTGGAACGAGACGCTGTAGGTTCAAGGAGAGCGGTGCTCTGCTGCCGGCGTCGTTGCATTACCGCATGCGGAACGATACAGCTTATTTAGGCCACGCTTTATCGCCCCATCGCCGTCTCGGCCCCTCTGCCGCCCTACGACGTTAACAGCCCATGGCGCTCGATAAACTTAATTGCCACATCGAGTCCTTCGCCGGTTTTTAGATTTGTCAGAACGAACGGCCGCGAGCTGCGCATGGCGCGTGTGTCTGACTCCATCACTTGCAATGACGCTCCGACGTACGGTGCAAGATCCGTTTTATTGATCACGAGAAGATCGGATTTCGTGATGCCAGGGCCTCCTTTGCGCGGAATTTTTTCGCCTCCCGCCACATCGATAACGTAGATAGTAAGATCGGAAAGCTCGGGACTGAACGTTGCGGCAAGATTGTCGCCACCTGATTCAATAAAGACGATGTCGGCGTCCGGGAAGGCATCCAACATCCTGCCAACTGCTTCCAGATTAATGGATGCATCTTCCCGAATGGCGGTATGAGGGCATCCGCCTGTCTCGACTCCCATAATTCTCTCTGGCTCCAGCGCGCCGGCCAGCGTGAGTAATCGTTGATCTTCCTTTGTGTAGATGTCGTTTGTCACGACAACGATGTCGTAACGGCTGCGCATCTTCTTGCAGAGCTTTTCCACAAGCGTCGTTTTACCTGAACCTACCGGGCCCCCAACGCCGATTCGCAGCGGTGGATTTCGCTTTGTTCGGTTTTTTACACTCATCGAAAGTTGCTATGAACGAAACAGACGAGAGTACTGGATCTCGTGTCGCGCGGACAGAATAGCGAGTTGAGGAGTGAATGTAGAAATTTGATCGAAATCGGTAGCCAGCGCAGTCAAAGCCGTTCGTTCGATAGTTTGGTGGAGAGAATAGAGAATTTTCTGACCTGCTACCTGACCGATTGGAACCGTTTTAACCGCTGCAGCGATCTGATTTTCGGTCCAGTTGAAGCAATAGCCGGTAACGGCTTCGGTCACGTCGATTTCAAGCGCATTCGCCGCAAAGGAAAACGCGGTGGGCAAGGCGACCGGTTTTATTTCTCGCAAGGCTGCTTGTACCGCGTCGCTGCCCCAGCCAAGCTTTACTGCCAGATCTGCCAACGACCATCCCATCTGTTCCGTTTCCAGGCGCAGCTCGCGCGACTCGCGGCTTGCCAAAAACCAGGCGTTGTAACGACACACCGTTGCTGCATCGTTTTCGTTCCATCTACGGTGCATGAGTGCCAGCATGGGCGCCTCGTTCGCTCCCAGTTGGTGTTCGATACCGGAACGGAGCCAATCCTCGAAGGTACGCTCATCGCTCACCACGCCGGCGTCGACAGCGGCTTCCAATCCTTGTGAATAGCTGAATCCACCAATCGGCAGGGTGGGCGAACAGAGCTGAAGCAAGCGCGTGAGCTCTGGCTCCTTACGAATCGGTCTGTTCCTGTTGCCAGTCAGAGGGGGTCGCCGCATGCGTATCACCATGATGCTTGCGAAAGAGTTCCTGCGCAATTCGATGCTCTTCATCGGGTCCGCTGCCGTGACTATGACTGTGGTGATGAAAATGTTCGCCAGAGCTGTAGGCACCAGGTTCCGGCTCGAATGGCAGCTCTGTTTCCTCAACTTGTACCTGAAGTCCTTCAAGCATCTCTTTGAGGACCGAATCGTATTCGAGGATCAGGCAGGATTTGCGAAGTTCGACCGGCGTGTGCCTGTTGCCAAGATGGTATGCGGCGCGAACTAGTTGCAAGGGCGTTTCAGCTGTTACCCGCAGGACCTTCTGTTTTGCCGCTTGAACCTGGACCAGTGTTCCGTCCTCTGCTTCGAGCAAGTCGCCATCACGTAATTTGGCGCCGCGAGGAAGCATAACACCGATTTCGCGCCCGTCGGATAGTTGAGTTAAGAATCGGCTTTTTTGCCTTTGCTCGAACGAGAGGACCAAAATGGCGGGGGCAACGCCATGGCTTTCAGGCGCAGGACGATTGACCACCCTTTCGAATCGGAGCATAGGCTTGTCAGAAAAGAAAATAGCGCTGGGCCAAAGGTAGAACTTCCGCCGGTTCGCACAGAAGGAGTTCTCCGTCGGCCGTAACATGGTAAGTCTCAGGATCAACCGTGATTCGCGGTTGCCAATCGTTGTGGATCATATTGGCCTTCCGCAAATGCCGGACGCCCTGGATTGGAACGACTCGTTTTGTCAGTCCGTAGCGATCGACAATTTTTTGGTTCATTGCCGCAGTAGAAACAAAGGTGATGGAAGTCTTGGCTAGCGCGCCGCCGCGCGTGCCCCACATCTCGCGGTAATGAACTGGTTGCGGCGTCGGGATCGATGCATTGGGATCGCCCATCTGAGCAATAGCAATCATTCCACCCTTCAAGATCAGGGCGGGCTTCACGCCGAAGAAAGCAGGGTCCCAGAGAACGAGATCCGCCCATTTGTTTACTTCAACCGAGCCTATTTCATCGGCGACGCCGTGCGTGATCGCCGGATTAATCGTATATTTTGCTATATAGCGTTTGACACGATTGTTGTCGTTTTGCCCCAGATCTCCGGTCAATGATCCGCGCTGCGCTTTCATCTTGTGAGCAGTTTGCCAGGTCCTGGTAATGACTTCGCCGATTCTTCCCATGGCTTGAGAATCGCTCGACATCATCGAGATCGCGCCTAAATCGTGCAGAATGTCTTCGGCCGCGATCGTTTCTCGGCGAATCCGCGATTCGGCAAACGCCAGGTCTTCGGCGATCGCCGGATCGAGATGGTGGCAGACCATCAGCATATCAAGGTGTTCATCAATTGTATTCACCGTAAACGGTCTGGTCGGATTAGTTGAAGAAGGCAGAACATTGGCTTCTCCGCAGACTTTGATGATGTCCGGCGCGTGACCGCCGCCAGCCCCTTCAGTGTGATACGAGTGGATGGTCCGCCCTTTGAAAGCGGCAATAGTTTTTTCAACGAAGCCTGACTCGTTCAAAGTGTCGGTGTGAATCGCCACTTGTGTGTCCGTTTCATCGGCAACTGACAGGCACGCATCGATTGCTGCCGGCGTGGTTCCCCAATCTTCGTGCAGCTTTAGTCCGATTGCTCCCGCTTCAATTTGTTCGCGCAACGGTTGCGGTTGACTGGCGTTGCCTTTCCCAAGAAAACCGAGATTGATCGGGTAGCCATCGGCAGCTTGGAGCATGCGTTCGATATGCCACGGGCCCGGCGTGCAGGTTGTCGCAAACGTACCATGTGCCGGACCGGTTCCGCCTCCGATCAGCGTGGTTACTCCAGACGCGATTGCGTCGTCAATCTGTTGCGGGCAGATAAAATGAATATGCGAATCGATTCCACCGGCGGTCACGATTTTTCCTTCGCCCGCGATAACCTCGGTCCCTGGGCCAATGATAATTGTGACACCGGGCTGGATATCGGGGTTGCCCGCTTTGCCGATACCGGATATCCGGCCCTGCTTGATTCCAATATCGGCTTTGATGATGCCCGAATGATCGATTATGACCGCATTAGTAATGACCGTGTCGACTGCGTCAGCAGATGATCGCTGCGATTGTCCCATACCATCGCGGATCACTTTGCCGCCTCCAAATTTTACTTCCTCGCCGTAGACCGTGTGATCGTGCTCGATCTCGACGAATAGATCGGTGTCGGCCAACCGGATCCGGTCCCCTTTCGTCGGTCCAAACATCTCTGCGTAAGCTTGACGTGATATCTTCATCGCCGGCTCTTGTGCACTAGAGTTTCCCCATAACCTTTGCATTGAAGCCGTAGACCTCTCGGTCGCCGGCTAGTTCAACCAGTTCAACAGTTCGCGTTTGGCCGGGTTCGAAACGAACGGCAGTCCCGGCAGCGATATTCAATCGGAAGCCGCGCGATTTGTCTCGGTCAAACGAAAGCGCCTCGTTAGTCTCAAAGAAGTGGAAATGAGATCCCACCTGTATCGGGCGATCCCCTGTGTTCGCCACTTCCAGAGTAGTTGTACGGCGCCCAGCGTTCAGCTCGATATCTCCTGCCTGCGGAATTATTTCACCTGGGATCATGGGATTGGATGATGAACTGTCACAAGCTTTGTTCCATCCGGGAATGTCGCTTCGACCTGGATCTCGTGGACCATTTCGGGAACTCCCTCCATCACTTGCTCTCGCGTTAGCAACGTTCGGCCGTAATGCATCAGTTCAGCGACACTTTTGCCGTCGCGAGCGCCTTCCAGCAGAGCCGCCGAAAGGTAGGCAACGGCCTCAGGATGATTGAGCTTCAAGCCACGATTGAGCCGCTTTTCAGCGACCATGCCGGCGGTAAAAATTAGGAGCTTATCTTTTTCGCGTGGAGTCAAGTTCATGCATTCAACTGTTTGGGCGAATCTGCCTGCGCTGGCGGAACTAAGTCGCCCAGAGGCGTAGCGGCATTGGTGGGAGCCGGTTTACGCTGGGGCGCAGGTAAGACCAGCAGGTTATCATTTGCCTTCGTACAGATTCAACCCTGTGTCCAAGCATCCGGACGAGAACCAGCCCTGGCGAAGGAGAGGTGACTCCAACCCGCAGGTCCGGTAGGAATGGGAGGCGATTTGCTAATTCTTCCAAGTTCACCGTTTCAGTACCACGGCCGATTGCCCAGACGACGCCGAATACGCTGAATCCACCAAGACCATGAGGCGCCTGACGAAGGGAAGAAGCCGATGAAAGAAGCATTCTGTCGACCCAGATCGGCGTGCCTTCCATATTGCTCGCTGCGTTCGTGAACGAGAGAAATCCGTCGATCCATTCTTCACCGGATGATCGCCTGCCCAACACGCCGGTATCCCAGCCGATTGCGGAAGCGTCTGGCGCGATTTTCAGGGTTAGAGCCGAATGAACATCGGTGCCGTTGAAAAATATATTCTCTTGAGGAAGCCAATCGAGTGATGCGCGTCCGGCCACGCAGATTTCAATCTGCTGACCAGCGGCGCTTCCACAGGCCTTATACCATTTGGTTGCAGCCGGAGTTGTGATGACGGCAGACGCGCCGGCCCCGACCTCGACTGCGATTGCTAAGGAATCGCCTCCGGCAACCCCGCCAGGGGGATGAATGATAACAGAGTGACAAACCGATTCGCCCTCAGGATAGAGCGCTTTCTGCACGGTTAGCGGCCCACTGTGCCGGGAATGGACGAGCGTGGTCCGCGTACCCTGCTTTGCGAATCCGAGTTCGAGTTTCGCCATCCATTGGGGTCGCGCCGTTTGGAGTTGGTTGGATTGATTTGTCATCGGGCGAGAGGGCGCCACAAATTAGCGGCTCGCGTAAGCCGCGAGAAACCAACGCCAATTCAGTCGTGCCTGAAAGGGCCTAAGTGAGGAGGAGGAACGAAGCATACGATGGGTTCTCCCGCCACGGCGAGATCACCCCTGACTGAGATCTGTTGTCGCTTTGCGACTTCATTTATACCGCAACGAGAGCTCTTACTCCATCTTCTTCCATCGCTTTGCCCACTCCCTGAGCAACGACTTCGCCCCGATCCATGACCACGTAATGATCGGCCAGGTGGCGCGCAAAGTCGTAGTACTGTTCTACCAGGAGAATCGTCATCCGAAACTCTTCAACCAGCCTACGCAACGTTTTGCCGATCTCCTGGATAATCGACGGCTGGATGCCCTCGGTGGGCTCATCGAGCAGAAGCAGCTCCGGTTTGCCCATCAACGCCCGGCCAATCGCCAACTGTTGCTGTTGGCCCCCCGATAGATCGCCGCCACGCCGATTCTTCATCTCCTTTAAAATCGGAAACAAATCATAGATTTCCTTTGAGACGCCTCGAACGGAGCGGTCGCCTGCTGCACCGACCATTAAATTTTCTTCGACGGTCAATCGTGGGAAAATGTCCCTGCCTTGAGGAACATAACCAAGGCCGCTGCTGACGCGGTTATACGGCGGGAGTCTCTCAAGCGATTTGTCTTTCCACCTGATGCTGCCAGTTCTGATCGGAACGACTCCCATGACACATCGGAGCAGGGTGGTCTTGCCAACCCCGTTGCGTCCAAGCATTACGGTCAACTCGCCTGCTGGTGCGATAAAAGCGACATCACGCAGGATGTGGCTGCCGCCATAATATTGATTGATCTGGTTTATCTGCAGCATCGCTTTCGATCTACTAGCGGCCTAAGTACGATTCGATGACACGTTCGTTTTGTTTGACCTGTTCAAGAGTTCCTTCAGCAATGACCGTTCCTTCCGCCATCACCGTAACGATTCCGTTTGCGCCGCTCATTGCTGCGACAAATGCCATGTCGTGTTCAACAACCATCATTGAGCAAAGCCCACGCAGATGATCGAGCAGCTCCGCAAGCCGCTCGGTTTCACGGTCGCTCATCCCGGCAGCAGGTTCATCCAGAAGCAGGAGTCGAGGGTGCTGCATAAGAAGCATGCCGATCTCCAGAAACTGTTTTTGACCGTGAGAAAGCTCGCCGGCCGCTTTGTAGGCAAAGTCCGAGAGCCCAATCAGATGCAATGTCTCCTGAATCTTGGCCCATGCCTCTTCGGTGATGCGATCAGTAAGCGATCGGAACCAGCGTTTGTCGCTCTGGCGCGCCAGATCGAGATTCTCCCAAACCATGTGCCTCTCGAATACGGTCGGTTTCTGAAATTTGCGTCCAACGCCGCATCGCGCGATTCGCGGTTCGTCCAGATGCAGGAGGTTGATCGTCTGGCCGAGGAAGACCTGGCCACTATCCGGTTTTGTCTTGCCGGTAATTACATCCATCATCGTTGTTTTTCCGGCTCCATTGGGGCCGATTACACAGCGGAGCTCGCCGTCGTGAATCGCCAAAGAGAGCTTATTCAGAGCCTTAAATCCTTCGAACGAGACCGATACGTCTTCCACATAAAGAATGATGCCGTGGCGGACATCGACTTCGCCTGGCGCTTTGACATGCACCAGACCGGTGGCATCACCAAAGTCTGCGTTGTTAATCGATTCTAGCTCTGCGCTCATGTAGCCTTCACCGAGTCCGCCGTTTTTGAAACAGGCCCGCGATTCCACGTGGCAAGAGAAGTGGCACAAGCACAAAGATTGCGCCGAGGAGGAGCAACCAGTACTCAGAGAACCATGCCGTCAGATAGGTTTTGGCACCGTTGACTACAAAGGCTCCGAGGATCGGGCCGAAAAGCGTTCCCCGTCCGCCAATGGCTACCCAGATTGCCATCTCTATTGAGTTGCCCGGCGACATCTCACTCGGATTGATAATTCCTACCTGAGGAACGTACAGCGCGCCTGCGATCGCACATATGATGGCGGAGACGGTCCAGGCGAAAAGCTTGTAGCCGAGTGGACTGTAGCCAAGAAACGTCAAGCGCGATTCGGAATCTCGAATGGCCTTCGCAACCCGGCCGAATTTTGAAGTCACGATAAAACGCCCCGCCAGAAAGCTTCCAGCCAGCGCGAAAGCTGTCAGCAAAAAGAGTCCTACACGAGTTTCAGGTGCTGCGATCGGGAATCCCAGGATCCGCTTAAAATCGGTAAACCCATTGTTTCCGCCGAAACCAGTCTCGTTCCGATAAAAGAAGAGCATCGCAGCAAAAGTCAGCGCCTGAGTGATAATCGAGAGATAGACCCCCTTGACTCGCGATCTGAACGCGAAAAAACCGAAAACCCAGGCTAGAACGCCGGGGACTGCGATGACCAGGAATAACGCGTAAAGAAAGTGTTCTGTTCCTTGCCAATACCACGGTAAGGCTTTCCAATCGAGGAACACCATAAAGTCGGGCAGCGGGCTATGGTAAACGCCATCCAATCCGATTGACCTCATCAGGTACATGCCCATCATGTAGCCCCCCAAGGCAAAGAAGAGTCCGTGGCCAAGGCTGAGGATGCCGCAATATCCCCAGACCAGATCCAATGCGACTGCCGCCATGGCGTAGCACATGATTTTACCGATCAGCGTCATGGCATACGCCGAAAAATGGAGCGGACTCGTTGGTGGAACTACCAGCGCTGCGATCGGAACATAAATCACTACGAATGCCATCAGCAGAGCAAAAATGAGCGCTGCCGCTGGACTCAGCGCAGGACTTCTGTAAGGAAGCAACAGTCGTCGCCGGGGTTTAGCAGCAGGTTCCAGGTCGGTCTTCATCTAGAGTTCTGCGCTACGGCCTTTCAGAGCAAAGAGTCCCCGCGGTCGTTTTTGAATAAAGAGTACGATGAAAACCAGGATCGCGATCTTAGCCAGAACGGCGCCCCAGAAAGGTTCGAGAACTTTGCTGACAATCCCGAGCCCGAGTGCGCCAACGATCGTTCCCGTCAACTGGCCGACTCCACCCAGCACGACTGTCATGAACGAGTCAATGATGTAAGTCTGGCCTAGATCTGGGCCAACATTGCCAATTTGAGATAGCGCGCATCCGCCCAGACCGGCGATTCCGGCGCCGAAGGCAAAAGCGTAACTGTCGATTTGCCAGGTCCTGACTCCGGAACAGGCTGCCATCATTCGATTTTGAGTGGTTGCCCGTATGAAAAGACCAAGGCGCGTTTTGTTTAATACCAGCCAGGCGACACTGACCACACACAGCGCGAAAATCATTATTACGATCCGGTTGAATGGTAGAATCAGGTTTGGCAGGAGCATGACACCTCCATTCATCCAGGACGGGTTTGCGACCTGGACATTTTGCGCTCCAAATATCATCCGGGTTGTCTGGATCAGTATCAGGCTGATTCCGAACGTGGCTAACAGAGTCTCCAACGGGCGCTGATAAAGAAACCGCAGGATCGTGCGCTCCAATATAAAGCCGGCTGCTGCGGCGGCTAGGAAGGATGCGGGGACGGCGACCAGTGGATACCAGTCAAACGCGCTGGACCAGTGTTGTTGAAACCACTGTTGAACGAGGTAGGTGGCGTAAGCCCCGATCATGATGAACTCGCCGTGCGCCATATTGATCACCCCGATCAGTCCGTAGGTGATCGCCAGTCCAAGCGCGGCAAGCAGGAGTACGCTTCCGAGACTTAGCCCGGCAAACACAGTACCAGCCATTTGAATTTTCCATTCTGCGAAATTCAGTTCGCTAATCGCCTTAGCTGCCGCGCTTCTCACGCCCGCATCTTGCTCGGCGAAGGTGCCGTCTGGTTTTGTTTGTACAATCGGCGCAAGCAGCCCGCGCAGTTGCGGATCGCCTCGCCGGCCAATTAATTGCACTGCCTCTACCCGTTTCTTGGGGTCCGGATCCTGGAGATCTGTTATCGCCCAGAGCTGATCCAGTCTCGCTTTGAGAGCGGGATTCTTTTCCACCTGACGCGCCGCGTCGATTTGCGGTTTGAGGGCTGGATCTGGGTGATCGAATAGAGCTTGGATTGCGGCGGCCCGGGTTAGGACATCGGGCGATTTCAGATTCAATGCTCCTAAGGCGCCGGCAATCTGTTCGCGGAGAATATTGTTGAGAGTTACTTCTTGGAGATCGTCCGGTTTCACGTCCACTGGGTTACCGGTCAGCGGATCCAAGTAAGAATGATCAACCAGGATCAATATCCGGCCATCCGAAGCAACGAACGCGTTGCCGTCCCGGGCTGCCTCCAATAATCGCCGATCCGAAAGGTCGCCAGCGGCCGCGATTCGGGAAATCGCTTCCGCTTTTGAATCGAAGTCGTCCTCTCCGAGCTTTTTCAGGTCCTCAGCTGTGAGGGTTCCAGCCAATACGCTGCGGCTGAAAAACAAGACGGCCCCGGCGACTGCGAAAAATAGAAGCAGTATCAGTGAGAGGGGCCGTCTACGGAAAGCTGGTTGTGGCCACACCGGTTGGAGGTCGCTGCTGGCGGTTTCTTGGATAAAGGGCTGTCCTATTGAGGTTCGCTGATCTCCGCTGTTAACGTGTATCCGCTCGTTTCTGGGAGTTTGGTGATCGGGGGTACCCGATCCGGTTTACTTTCGTTGCCCGGTATAAAAGGACTCCACGGTTGTGCGCGGATCGGCGCCTTCGTTTTCCAGACGATACTGAATTGGCCATCTTGCCGAATTTCACCGATG
The DNA here is from genome assembly GCA_046727495.1 of bacterium. Classification (GTDB taxonomy): domain Bacteria; phylum Verrucomicrobiota; class Verrucomicrobiia; order Chthoniobacterales; family JAFAMB01; genus JBKPBY01. The sequence continues at coordinate 21,171 of JBKPCS010000058.1, forward strand.
AACACTGGCTTGTGCAGATGATGATTCGGATCCATCTCCAGTTCGAATCCGCACGGTGCCGCGAACTTCTGGCCGTACATTGCTTCGATGACCTTGTTAACGTCGGTGGTTCCAGCCTTTTCGACAGCTTGTTTCCACATATGAATTCCAACGTAGGTCGCCTCCATTGGGTCGTTGGTCACACGTTTGTCGCCGCCCGGCAGGTTGTGCGCGGCTACGTATGCGGCCCATTCTTTTTTGAAAGCGTCGTTCGTCGGATTTTTCAGCGACATGAAATAGTTCCAGGCAGCCAAATGCCCAACCAGCGGTTTTGTATCGATTCCGCGCAGCTCTTCCTCTCCGACTGAAAATGCGACCACCGGAACATCGGTCGCTTTGAGTCCCTGGTTGCCAAGCTCCTTGTAAAACGGAACGTTTGAATCACCGTTAATAGTAGAGATAACGGCTGTCTTGCCGGCTTGTGAGAATCGTTTGATGTCGTTGACGATCGTTTGGTAATCGGCGTGACCGAAAGGTGTATAGACTTCGTTAATATCTGCATCGGTTACGCCCTTCGAATGCAGAAAGGCTCGCAGAATCTTGTTGGTGGTTCGCGGATAAACGTAATCGGTTCCGAGCAGGAAAAACCGTTTTGCGCCGCCACCGGCTTTGCTCATCAGGTATTCAACTGCGGGAATCGCTTGTTGGTTTGGAGCAGCTCCGGTGTAGAACACATTCTTGGACATTTCCTCGCCTTCATACTGAACGGGATAGAAAAGCAGACCGTTTAATTCCTCGAATACCGGCAGCACCGATTTGCGAGAGACTGAAGTCCAGCAGCCAAAGACCGCTGCGACCTTTTCCTGCGTAAGAAGTTGTCTCGCCTTTTCGGCGAACAGAGGCCAGTTCGATGCGGGGTCAACGACCACGGGCTCGATCTTGCGACCCATTACGCCGCCAGACTTGTTAATTTCCTCAAAGGTCATCAAAGCCACATCTTTCAAGGATGTCTCAGAGATGGCCATCGTCCCTGATAAGGAATGCAGTACGCCGACTTTGATCGGTTCTTGAGATTCCCCACGGCTGACATGTGCCGGATAGCAAAGGGCAACAGATGCGGCGGCCGCGAGGAGAGGTCGAAGGGGTAGACTATTCATGGGATTTCTTGTGGGCGAACAACGGGAGTGCTGAGGCCCAACGGCTGAAAGCAGGTGATGTGCCAAATCAGCGTCATTTAGGTCTCCCCTTGCGAGACCGATCTGAATTGGGCACGCGATGAGATGAGGCGTGGAAAAATATCGACAGCGGCTTTGCGTTGTGAGTGCCCGGTTGGCTCTTTTTGATCAGTCGGCGAGACGACAATGGGAGAGGAGACAGGAGTCAGAATATTGGATACGGGAGAGCGCGGGCCTTGAGGTACTTATCCTGTAAGTCTGGCTCCTGTCTCCTTGCCAACTGCTACAGCGCCGCAGCAAGGCTAACGGCTTCGCCAGGTTTAGACAGGCTTCGTCTATCGATATAAAGGATATATTGCCAAAAATCATCGATTTCTAAAATACTCTCCGCTGGGATAGCCTGACGGCATGAAAAAATCAATTGCTCTTACGCTCTTCGTTTTAATCAGTGCCGTTAATCTGTCGACAGCAGTGGTGGTGATCCACCAGCATCATGGCAAGACTCCGTCCACCATTGCGGACCCTAACTATGCAATGCCGATACCGATAGATCTAGGCGCGTATCTGGGCGCGAAATAAGCAAAAACGTTTGGGGGGCTTCAGCAAGAAACGGTCCGCCGCAAGCGGCAGTTTCCGCAATTGACAGCGACCCATTCGTGGCTTTCATAAGCCGCTTAGTCTCATGGTACCTTTCCAGCAGGGTGGCTGTGTGCTATGATCAAATCGTTACGTAGTATATGGCACAACTAGATCCAAAGTCCTCTAAGGACAAGAACTCCCGCAATTTCGGGGGAGACAACAACAACTTTAATTGGCGAGGGATTCTTCTATTCGCATTTGCGATCGCGCTGCTAGGCGGGTTCCTATTCTCACGCAGCGGTAGCTATGGCAACGTCGAAGAAATCACTTTTCCTGATTTTCAAAAGTACATAGACGCCGGGCGGGTCAGCAAGGAAAAGCCGTTGCAGCTGATCGTTACCGAGGGGCGCGCGACGCAGACGCTCCGCGGGTATTACGAGCCGGGCAAAAAACCATCTGCCGCCCCGGGGGCTCCTGACCAGTTTAAAACGACAGTTTTCATTGAGTACAACAGGGACCTGAAGGCCGACCTTCAATCTCGGGGCTACCAGGTTGATATTCGTGCGGACTCGGATGTTGTAATCCCGGCCCTGCTAAACGTAACTCCTGTCTTCCTGCTCCTGCTTTTAATCTACTTCTTTTTCCGTCAACAGATTCGGAATGCCGGAAAAGGGGCGCTGAATTTTGGAAAAAGCAAGGCTCGGATGCTTGCCCGGGACCGTAACCGGGTGACTTTCCGAGACGTCGCCGGGGTGGAAGAAGCGAAGGAAGAGGTTCAGGAAATCGTCGACTTCCTTAAGGACCCGAAGAAGTTCCAGAAATTGGGAGGGCGTATTCCGAAGGGAGTACTGATGGTTGGTCCTCCGGGGACTGGAAAAACGCTTTTGGCTCGCGCAATTGCCGGGGAAGCGGACGTGCCGTTCTTCAGTATCAGCGGATCCGATTTCGTCGAAATGTTTGTGGGTGTGGGTGCGTCACGCGTACGGGACATGTTCGAGCAGGGCAAAAAATCGGCGCCCTGCATTATCTTTATTGACGAAATCGATGCGGTCGGCCGACATCGTGGGCATGGTTTGGGCGGCGGCCACGACGAGCGTGAGCAGACCTTAAATGCCTTGCTGGTGGAGATGGACGGATTCGATACCCAGGAAGGTGTTATCATCATCGCAGCAACCAACCGCCCGGACGTCTTGGACCCTGCTTTGTTGCGCCCTGGACGGTTCGATCGGCAGATCACGGTGAATTTACCGGATGTGAAAGGCCGCGAAGAAATTCTTCGCGTACACTCGAAGCGAGTAAAATTGGCTGAGGGCGTAGATCTTGCGGTGGTTGCGCGAGGGACCCCTGGTTATTCTGGAGCCGAGCTGGCCAACGTGATCAATGAAGCGGCACTGTTAGCGGCGCGCCGGGGCCTGAAGGCGATTACGATGGCTGAAATGGAGGAAGCGCGCGACAAAGTCCGATGGGGTAAAGAGCGCCGGAGTTTAGCGATCAGCGAGAAAGAGAAAGAGAACACGGCATACCACGAAGCTGGCCATGCACTATTGTGCGAGGTGCTTGAGCATACCGATCCGCTCCACAAGGTAACGATTATTCCGCGTGGCCCGTCGCTTGGTTCGACGATGTATCTTCCGGTGGAAGACAAGTACACCAATCGCAAAAACGAGCTGTTGGATCGCCTGGTTGTGATCATGGGTGGGCGCGTCGCCGAAGAGATCGTTTTTGGTGATGTTACAAACGGCGCCAGTGGGGATATCCGGATGGCGACTGGCCTTGCGCGCAAGATGATCTGCGAATGGGGGATGAGCGAACGGCTTGGGATGGTGGAATATGGCGAGCACGAGGATTACGTGTTTCTGGGACGAGATATTTCAAGGGCGCGCGCTTATAGCGAAGCGACCGCGCAGGAGATTGACCGCGAGGTGAAGCGGCTTTGCGACGATGCGTATCAACGGGCGATGAAAGTGCTGACCCAGCGCAAGGACGTACTCATTGCTATCGCGAAAGCTTTGCTCGAGTACGAAACGTTGGATGGAAGCCAGATCCGCGAGATCATTAACAACGGCAGGTTGATCAATCCGCCTCCACCGATTGCTCCGCAAAAGAAAGAAGAGCAACCGGAACCGGCAAAAGCGGAGCAGCCTGTTGGCGGTCTGACCGAAGCGCCCATATAAGCGGCGCTTTCAGCCCCGAAAGCTTTCGGGGTTAACCGTCCGCCGTCGATGGTTTCCCATATGCCGCGGGACCAGTAGCTGGCCTCCATCGTTTCATAGGCCCAGGACGGCGCCACGGAGCCCGTCCGCATAAATTTGTCTGGTAGTCTTGCAGTCCGTGCCTTAACGGTGGACGGTTGACGGTGGACGGTCGACCGTCCACTGCGCGCTCAAGGCGCGCTCCTGAACCCTCAACTACTGAAATATTCACCATGACCAAAATTGGAATTAACGGCTTTGGAAGGATCGGCCGCCTGGTATTCCGGGCTCTTGTTGAGCAGGGATTGCTTGCCAAAGAAATCGACGTTGTCGCTCTGAACGACATCGTTCCGGCAGACAATCTAGCCTATCTTTTGAAATACGACTCGACCCAGGGCCGGTTCCAGGGAGAAGTCTACAGCGGAAAATCAAAGCCCGATTTGGCCGCGGATGACACGCTGGTAGTCAACGGTCATCGAATTAAATGTCTCGCCGTCACGCAAGGGCCAGCAGCTCTACCCTGGGAGGAATTAGGTTGCGAAATCGTCATTGAGTCGACCGGACTTTTTACCGATGCCGAAAAAGCGAAAGGGCATCTGGTTGCAGGCGCGAAGAAGGTTATTATTTCCGCTCCGGCCAAAGGCGAGGACATCACGATCGTGATGGGTGTAAACCATGAAAAATACGATCGGTCCCAGCATAACATCATTTCAAACGCCAGCTGTACCACCAATTGCCTCGCACCTGTTGTCCATGTTTTGTTGAAAGAAGGGATCGGCGTTGAAGAAGGGCTGATGACCACAATACACAGTTACACTGCAACCCAGAAAACTGTGGATGGCCCATCAAAGAAGGACTGGAAAGGAGGGCGCTCTGCCGCCATCAACATTATTCCTTCGACTACTGGAGCGGCGAAGGCGGTCGGCCTCGCTATTCCGGAAGTGAAAGGGAAGCTGACCGGCATGTCGTTTCGCGTACCAACCCCGACAGTCTCCGTCGTCGATCTGACTGTGCGCACGGTCAAAGAGACCAGTTACAACGAAATTTGCGCCAAGATGAAAGCGGCCAGCGAGACCTATTTAAAGGGAATCCTGGCGTACACAGAGGATGAAGTTGTTTCGACCGATTTTATTCACGACCCGCGTTCCAGCATTTTCGATGCGGGATCAGGGATCGAGTTAAATAAGCGCTTCTTTAAATTGGTCAGTTGGTACGACAACGAATGGGGTTACTCCTACCGCTGTGTCGATTTGCTGAAATACATCATCTAACTCTGTTCTGTGACGCAGCAGGGCATCCGCCGGCATCCGCTGCTTAACGAGCACTATCCAGCTTATGGCCAAGTTATCGGTTCGCGATCTGGACGTGAAAGGCAGACGAGTCCTGACCCGGGTTGACTTCAACGTCCCGACTGAGGAGGTCAATGGGAAGGTACGGATCACCGACGACACCAGAATCAGGGAAAGCTTACCGACGATCGAACTTCTGCGCAGTAAGGGTGCGAAAGTGATTCTGCTGGCGCACTTCGGCCGGCCGAAAGGTAAACCCGATCCGAAATATTCCTTGAAGCCGGTGGCCGAACATCTCGCACAGATGATCCCTCCGCCGGTCGAGTTTTCTCCGGAAGTTGTTGGTCCGAACGTAGAAGCCGCGTCTCGAAAGCTTCCGGATGGAGGCGTCCTTCTGGTTGAAAACGTTCGTTATTTTAAAGAGGAGGAAGCTAACGATCCCGGGTTTGCCGAGCGCCTTTCGAAGCTGGGGGATATTTATGTTAACGATGCGTTTGGAGCGGCGCATCGTGCGCATGCGAGCACTGCCGGGGTAGCCAAATTTCTGCCACAGGCGGCGATGGGTCTCCTGATGGAACGCGAGTTGCAGTATCTGCGAGACGAGTTGGCGAAGCCGGAGGCGCCATTCCTCGTTCTGCTGGGCGGAGCCAAGGTTTCCGACAAGATCGATGTGATTAAAGCTCTGATGGAGAAAGCGCAGGTCTTCTTGATCGGTGGGGCGATGGCTAACACCTTTTTTAAGGCGATCGGAATACCTACCGGCGCGAGCCGGGTCGAAGCAGACAAACTGGAATTAGCAAAAGAGATTCTTGAGCTGGCAAAGCAGAAAGGCGTCAAGTTCTTGTTGCCGGTCGACAGCGTCGAGACCCAGGAGGTCAAGCCAGGTGCTCTATCTCGCAATACCGAATTGCTTTCGTCCGAGCAAGGAATCAGCGAAGGTTGGCTGGCGGTCGATATCGGCCGAGAAACCGTCGCCCGATACAAAACTGAGATTCAAGCGGCAAAGACTACCCTATGGAATGGCCCGATGGGTATATTCGAAATTCCAGATTTCGCCACCGGGACGCGTGAGATGGCTTTGGCTTTAGCAGAGTCGGATGCTCAAACGATTATTGGTGGTGGCGATTCAGTGACAGCGGTCAAGCAATTTGGGCTTGCCGATCGAATGACCTTTATCTCCACAGGAGGTGGTGCTTCGCTGGAACTGCTCGAAGGCAAAGAATTACCCGGGATCGCCGCGTTGACAGATAAATAGGATTACCATGCGAAAAAAGATTCTAGCGGCTAACTGGAAAATGAACCTGACTCAGACCGAGGCCGAATCGTATCTGGAATCTTTCTTACCGGAAATGCGGGCAGTGAACGATGTCGAGGTTGTGATCATTCCTCCGTTCACGGCCATCGCCACCCTGACGGCTTTTTCAGAAAAGCTTCAATCAGTCCGTATCGGGGCCCAGAATATGCACTGGGAGAAAAGTGGCGCGTACACCGGTGAGATCAGCGCGACAATGTTACGGGCTCTTTATGTGAAGTATGTCATTCTTGGTCACAGTGAACGACGGACCTTGTTCGGAGAAACCGACGAGATTGTTAACCGCAAGATCAAGGCGGCTTTGGATGCGGGTCTTCGGCCGATTTTTTGTATAGGCGAGACACTGCGAGAAAGAGATGCTGGCCAGGTGGAACAAGTGCTTGAACGGCAAATACGCGCCGGGTTGAATGGAGTTGGGAAAAAAGATTTTACCGACGTGATTGTTGCTTATGAACCGATCTGGGCGATTGGGACGGACCGGACGGCCACTCCGGAACAGGCGGAAGAGGCCCATCTGTTCGTTCGTTCCATTTTGGCAAAGCTCGCAGACCAGCCAACGGCCGACAGGATACGCATCCAATATGGAGGCAGCGTTAAGCCGGAGAATGCCGAAGAGCTGATGCGCCAAAAGAATATCGATGGAGCCCTGGTTGGCGGTGCTAGCCTCGATCCACGGAATTTTGCTGAGATTATTCGTTCGGCGGAAGCGGCTCTGGTTTGAGCGGCGCTCCATCGCCGAGTTGTTAGAAAGCTCTAGAAGCGTCAAGCGCGACGATTTATCACAACTTCTCCTGGCGTTAGCGGCTACACGATTGCTGTTTCGTGCGCGTCTTTCTGATCTTTGTACCCTTTGTAGCCCGGGCTTGATCGTCGATCCAGGTCGCTGACTTCTGTCCCGTCTATAAAAGTGGCGCGGTGGAAGAGCGCTTATCCAAAAGCCGGATTCGAGGTCATTGTTCCGGGGCGTCTGGATTGCTTCACTGCAAAATCCCGCACCTAGCGGGAGCGCCAACCTCGGCGCGCCTCCCGCCGCGTCTTGGAGTAGGCGGCATAGTTGGCTAGGGGCTTAGCTCGCTGCGAGCTAAGCCCCGTCTTCTGTCGACGGTCGGGCGGATGGGCAGGTTCTCCGAGTTTGAATCGTGGCGCACGGAATGACTAGATAGATGATCCCTCCACCGGGAATATTCAGTTCTCGGCGTCGTTATTGATGTGGTGTTACCGGCCCCTGCACGCGCTGTTGGCTCTGTTTTGCAACTGCTACCTTCATGCCGTCAGCCAGGCCATCGGAAGGATTGACGATTACTTGATCAGCATCGGACAGCCCTTGCGACACTTCGAGCTTATCGCCTAAGTCACGGCTGATAGCGATCTTCCGAATCTCAACAGCGCCATCCGCTTGTACCACCCCGACCGAAGCGCCTTCTGATCGAAAAAGAAGTGCATTTGATGGCACGGTCACTGTGTGGGTCTCGCCTTGCAGGTGAAGCACAATTTGAACGTAAGCACCTGGCAAAAGCTCGCCGCTCTCATTTGGGACCTCCAATTGAGTGAGCAATGTCCTCGTCGTTGGATCGATCGCCTCGGCCGTACCGACGACTTGTCCCGGAAACTTTCGGCCCGGAATTTCGTTTAACGTTACGTCACCTTTTGTGCCGGTCTTTACGAACTGCGCGAAAGTTTGAGGGACGCTGATATACGCGCGAAGCGGAGAAGTTTGCGCCATGCGAAACAGTTGTGTTCCAGAGCCTGCGGCTACATAGGCACCGACGTCCGTGTTCCGCTGTGTGACGACGCCACTAAACGGCGCCCGAACAAGTTTGAAGTCTTCCAACGCGCTGAGCCGATCCACGTTCGCCTGGTCCGCGGCGACCGTGGCCTGTTTGACACGGTAGTCCGCTGATGCGGCATCAAAGTCTTGGGCGGAAATCACTCGTCGATTGAAAAGGTCCTGATCCCTCTTGAAAGTCGCTTCGGAAAGAACAAGCGCAGCACGCGATTGGCCAAGTTGCGCTTTGGCCTGGTTGAATTGCTGGTCCACTTCAGGCGTATCGATCTCGGCAAGAATATCTCCGGCTTTGACCCGCGCGCCGATATCAAAATTCCACTTTTTCAGATAGCCGCTGGTCTGCGCGAAGATTGGTGCGTCGGTGTAGGCGCGGGTTTCGCCCGGCAACTGTAGCGGGATCGAAGTGGGTGCCTTTTCCGGGTGCACAACACTGACAATTGATTGCGCTGCTTCATCTGAGCGCTGCTGCAGAGTACGGGTATTGGCTCCTCGCAAAAAGATCCCGACCGCGGCAATGACAGCAAAACAGATGAGGCCCGCAACAAAGACCCATTTAAAGTTTCTTTTGGGCGTCTTTTCCGTGTGCGGAGGCTGCGGTGGTTTTTGTGTTTCCTTCAAGACAGTTGGGCTCATGACTCAATGCAGTCTAAATGCCAGTGCGGGAGGGAACCGGCGCAGCTTTGGCAAATTTGCTCTTCCGTATGAATGCAAAAACAGTGGGAACGAAGAAAAGGGTCGCAACAGTAGCGAAAATCAGGCCGCCAATAACCGCTCTTCCCAAGGGTGCATTTTGTTCGCCACCCTCTCCAAAACCGAGCGCCATCGGAATCATTCCGATAATCATCGCTAGAGCGGTCATCAAGACCGGCCGCAATCGCGTATACCCAGCGTCTAAGGCGGCGAGATGAGAATCCCGATATTCTTCAAGCCGCTCCTTGGCGAAGGTCACGACAAGCACGCTGTTGGCTGTTCCGACGCCCATGCACATGATCGCTCCCATCAGTGCCGGGACACTGAGCGTGGTTCCCGTTATAAAAAGCATCCACACAATTCCAGCCAGCGCAAGAGGGAGCGCTGTAATAATGATAAAAGGCTCGGTCCAAGACTGGAAATTCACGACCATCAGCAAGTAGACCAGAACCATCGCAAATACCAAACCGCCGAAGAGGCCTTCGAACGAGGCTCGCATCGTTTGAACCTGGCCACGCAGAACGATTCGGCTGCCGCGCGGCAACTCTTTTTGAGCGCCATCGATCGTCTTCTGTACTTCGGCAGCCACCGATCCCAGGTCTCTGCCTTCGACCGCGCCATAGATTTCGACTACCGGCTGAATGTTGTAGTGAGTGACAATCGGAGGTTCGGATGACCGGGAGATTTGTACCAGGTTCCCAAGAATTTGCGTCGTTGCTCCCGTAGTACCCGTGACCGGCAGGTTTCGGAGAGCGTCTAGCGAGTCTATCGAGTATTGCGGCGCCTGAGTGTTAATCTGATAGTTCACTCTGTTGCGCGGATCGATCCAGAAGTTGGGCGCAGTCTGGGTGGATCCGCTCAGCGCGCCGAGTAGGGAATTGGCTACCAGGCTTTCCGATAGACCCAATTGTGAAGCCTTCGCCCGGTCCACCGCCAAATTGATGCGTGGCGAATCGAATGGTTGTTGAACACGTACGTCGACTGCTCCTGCAATATGTCGGATCCGGTCCGCCAAGCGATTGGCTACTTCGGCGTTCGCCTGGATGTTATTGCCGACAATCTGCACATCGAAAGGCGCTGGCAGACCGAAATTCAAGATCTGGGCGACAATATCTGCTGGGGGAAATGAAGCGGTGATTCCAGGAAAATCGCGATGGATTCTGTCGCGAACTTTGCGAATGAATTCCGCAGTCGGCCCATGATTCTCTCGTAACGAGACGTAAATATCGGCATCGGCAGCGCTGGCTACACCGGAATTAGAGTAGGTGAGATTGATGCCACTATAAGGCAGCCCAATATTGTCGATGATTCCCTGCAGCTGTTCTTTCGGAATCTCCTGGCGAATGGCCACTTCAATCTGGTCGACTTGCCGCGCAACCTCTTCAATGCGTGTGCCGCTTTTTGTCCGCACATGCAAAGTAAACCGTCCCGCGTCCACCGCCGGAAAGAAATCCTGACCGAGCCACGGAACCAGCAGCATGGAGAGAAGCGCAAATCCCACGAACACGATCGTTACGGTTCGCGTGTTACGCAGACAAGTTGCCAGCAGGTCTCGGTAGCTCTCGCGGAACCGCTCGAATCCTCGATTAAATGAGCGATAGATCGCGCCGAATATTCCCCAGAACGCAAGAAGCGGCTTTTTGGCAGGCTCATCAGTCTCGCCGTTTCGATCTCCTTTCAGCCAGTACATCGCAAGGGTAGGGACCAGCGTTCTAGACAGAACATAGGAGGCCAGCATCGCGAAGATGACTGCTTCACCAAGCGGCGCGAACAGGAACTTCGCGGTGCCACTCAAGAAGAAGATTGGAACAAAGACGATGCAGATACAGAGAGTCGATACGAACGCAGGAACAGCGATTTGGGCGGCGCCATCCAGAATACCCTGATGGAGTGATTTACCTTCTTCCAAATGCCGTTCGATGTTTTCAATCGTTACGGTCGCATCGTCCACCAGAATACCGACCGCCAGCGCGAGTCCGCCCAGGGTCATGATGTTAATCGTTTCCCCAAGTGCGGACAAAGCAGTGATGGACGTCAGGATCGAAAGGGGGATAGAAATTGCGATGATGAGAGTGCTCCGCCAGCTGCCGAGAAACACTAGAATCATCAAGGCAGTCAGGCAGCCGGCGATTATCGCTTCTTTTACGACTCCTTGGATGGCAGCCGTAACGAAAACGGATTGATCAGTCAGTGTCTGGATGTTAAGGCCTTGAGGCAGGGTCGATTTCAACCTTTCCACCAGCGCCTTTTGGCCGGCAACAATGTCGAGGGTTGATGCCTTTCCGCTTTTTTGAACCTGCAGCATCGTCGCTCGCTTGCCGTCGAATCGGACGATATTAGTCTGAGGAGTGAACCCATCGCGAACGCTTGCGACGTCACGGAGATAAGTCGTCGTGCCATTCACTGTTCGAACTGGCAAATCCCCGAGCTCTTTGATCGTTAGTGGACTGGCGTTCAATCCGATATCGAATTCCTGACCTCCAATCTTGGCCGTTCCAGACGGCAGAATCACGTTCTGAGCGTTTACGGCGCTGACGATATCGTTTGGGGAGAGACCTCGCGCCTGCAGGGCTTCGTTGTTGATATCAATAGAAACAACGCGCGTTTTACCGCCGTAAGGATAGGGAACCGCCGATCCCGGAACTGTGACCAGCTGAGTCCGCACAAAATTCAAGGCATAGTCGTTGAGTTGTTGTTCTGAAAATCCCGCTCCGCTCAATCCAAGTCGCAAAACCGGCACGTTGGCAGCATTAAAGCTGAGAATCAGCGGCGGAGTTTCACCGGGCGGCATCTGTTTAAGGACCGCTTGAGAGGCAGCAGTCAGCTGAGCCATTGCAACCGGGACACTGGCATTTGGCTGCAGGTAGAGTTTTACAACGCCGATGCCGTTGTAGCTGGTGGATTCGATGTGCTCGATATCGTTCACCACCGTGGTGAGGATGCGTTCGTAAACAGAGGTGATTCGGTTCGAGAAGTCGTCGGCGGGCATCCCGGTGAAGTTCCAGATCGCGGCGACCACCGGAATATTGATTTCCGGGAAAATATCCTTTGGCGTGCTGAGAATCGACAGGACCCCCATGATGAGGATAACGATCGCCAGAACGATAAAAGTGTACGGCCGTCTAAGCGCGAGTTGGACAATCCACATGAGATTTAGTCAAGAAACCGTTTCTAGAGGCAGCGATATGAGATAAGGGACGCTAGGAGAGGCACGCGAGTTACCAGTAAATTGACTGGTCAGCCAAGATAGCATGTTCACGCGATCTTGCATCTTTAACGCAAAAGATATGTGCGATTTAGTCGCCCCTATGCCATGACGATCCAAGGGGCGCGACCCATCACCGATACCGTTCGCGAAATTCACGCGGACTGACCTGCTCCGCCTGACGAAACAGGCGGGTAAAATACGATGCATCGCGAAACCCGAGTTGATACGCGATCTCCGATACGTTCAGATCCGAGTGCGCTAAAAGCCGCTTCGATTCAAGAATCAGTCGCCTTTGCAAATGTTCCGTCAGATTTGTCCCCGTTTCTCGCCGGACAAGCTGATTCAGCCAGCTACGCGATGCCCCGAGCGAACGAGCAACTTGCGAAGCCGATGTCACCTGATAAGGACGCGAGCTCAGCGAGCGCAGGAATCGCACCACCAATCCGGAATACTTTTGTATCGGCCGAGTACTTGGATGCCGCTGCATACAACGGCGAATCTCGACAAATAGAAGACGGAGCAGCGCGATATGCGCGGATTCGTAAGCTTCTGCCTTGTTTGCGAATTCTTCGGAGATGCGCCTGAAACAGAAGTCGACCATTTTGACCGAACCACTCGGGATTGGCAGAACGGCCCGATATTGCGCTGGATCGAATGCAGGGCATTCCCGAAACAGATCAGACGCTTGGCCTTGAAGAGATTCTTCGCGGAACGAAAGCACGAATCCAAGCGTTCCATCGGGCGATCCCCAAAAATGCACGGAGCCGGGCGCCACAAAGATCAGGGAAGGCGATTGTACTCGTGTTCGCCGGAAATCGATACTGAGCAGGCGCGCGCCTTCCCTCATGTAGAAGATCTGATAGAAATCATGCCGATGCGGCCGGCTGCCGTACCTGGGATCGCTGAAAACTTCTTCCCAAGGTCGAATATAGACGGCTTCAGCCGCGCCGAGCCGGTAATGGGAAAACGGATAAAGTGGCGGCGCGTTGGTTAGATCTTGAAACGGAGGGGCTTTGTCCACGATGTGATCGGAAAGATAAATAGCATGGCGCAAAGGCTCTGTCTCTGGTTGCGGTGGTAGGGTTCGCCCGGCACCAGTTTGGTTGCGCACGTCACTGCGAACCCTCTTCGAGGCCAAACTCGTGCTGGGCGACCTGAATCGACGACGCCCCTAACGGCAATTAGATTGTTCAGGTCACGCCGACGTGGCTCCTACCGGCTACACAGCACCGCAGCCGAGGCGGTATAGCCGTGAAGAAAAGGTCTGCTCCCAACCGGCCCGATCTCTCCATTGCAAAAGACTCCGGCGAGCGGCAGATCTCCGAATGTGTCGGCCAGAACCGTGGCGTCGTGATCGGTAACGCCGAACAGACCTTTGCCCCGGCCCGCGCAAGAGAACAACAGAATGCCGAATGCGTTGGATGCTTCAGTCTTGGCGCGCTGGGCAACAGTAACCAGGTCCTGATGAGCGGATCGAAAATCGCGTAGCTGAAATTGCACGGTTTGCCCTCCACGCGGGTAAGCGCCCACTGCTACCGCTCCCGCTTTTGGATCGGCTCCCAAAATATTCCGGATCAAGAAATCTCCCTGTTGAAAATCTTCAACATATTCCGTCGCGGCCAAACCAAGAAACAGGTTGTTCTGAACCGCCAGGCGTTCCTGAGCCGGGATGCTGAAAAAAGCGGCTTCAAGAGCCTGGTAAGCGGGCAGGTTGCCGATCTCCAGAATCAGATTGTCTTCAACCTTAGTGATCGGGACCGCATCGCCGATTGGCCGGCATCCCTGGCTCACTAAAGGACGAATTCCGAAGCCACCCTTTAAAGCGACTGCGAGCGCTGCCGCATGCGACACTCGTCCGTCGTGGAGCAGGAACGTTTCAGAGTTCCGGGCGCTTGCCAGCCCGCCGATCGTTGGGATTCCGGGATAAGCGACGCTCCATTCTGCCAACCAATCTTCAGCTCCGGTGAAATAGGGGTTCGCCAACACAATCCAAGAGGTCAAATCTTTGCTGGTCAATTGGGTAAACGCGTGCCACGACTCTGGACCGGTTGATGCGTCGGCATCGTTTTCGGTGATCTCAAATACCGAGAAACTTTCCGCCGGCAATGACAGAAGCAACGCACTGATCGCCGGCTGCTGCTCGACTTCCTTCCTGCGGCCAATGATGCCGCTCCCTGAACAGCCTGCGACGTGTGACACATGAGCATGAAGGCGCACCAGTTCCAACGTTTCCTCCAGGTGCGGTCGCCATTCTTGAGTGACGAACAAGAAAGCGAGCGAAGCGTTTGTTCCTAGCTCATTACGTAGACTCTCTGCAAACTCGACAACCGACGCTTCAGAATACTCGCCGACGAAGGTTCGCGCTGCAGCTCTTGATGTCATTATCTCTACTTTACGAAAGAGATTGGGAGATTCAAAGAAAGGTATCGCCGTATGGGCGACGCGCCCACGCCGACACGCCGATACGCCGATACGCCGATACGTCATTGCATCACCCCATTGCTCGTGCGATACCGAAACAGACTACTCTGCCATGCGTGTCTTGATCACTGGCGGTCCGAGCAGCGAGCCGATCGATCGAGTTCGATTGATTACTAATTCATCTACCGGAGAGCTTGCGGTAACGCTGGCCGAGCGGTTTCAACAAGAGGGGCACGAAGTAGAGCTGTTTCTGGGGATTGGGGCGAGGTTTAGAATCCCAATCGCAAAGTTTTTCCACACCAATGAGGACCTGGAGAAATTGTTGATCCAGGCTGCGCAGGGACCGCCGACTCACGCGATCTTGCATGCGGCCGCTCTTGCCGATTTTGCCGTCGCCGATGTTGATGGAGAGAGCTTAGTTGGCGGAAAAATACCGAGCGATAGAGGGTCGGTCCTGCTCCGACTAACTGCTAAACCCAAACTGATCGGCCGCCTGCGAGCGCTCTTTCCCAACGCATATATCATTGGTTGGAAATTGGAGATGGATTGTAATGACATTGTTCACCAGGCGACCGAGCAAATTCGTGCAAACCAGACCGATGCATGTGTCGTCAATGGCGCAGCGTTCGGTCCGGGATTTGGCTTCTGTACAGCCGTCGGACTAGTCGGTCGTGCCGCAACGAAACAAGAGCTTGCGGCGTTATTGCTCGGCGTAGTGTCGGCACCGTGCGGTTGAGGCGGCTTAGTCGGGCAAAATAGGTTGCATCGATTTAAGGATGACTTATCCTCGAGCTTCGCAAAATCTCGCGCGATTAGCTCAGTGGTAGAGCGCTTGCTTCACACGCAAGAAGTCAGAGGTTCGAACCCTCTATCGCGCATTCGCGTCGCCTTGCGGCGAAGCGGTTAACTGTCTACGGGCGGTTCTAAGCTAGCCGACGACCACGACAAGCAGATTCGAACACAATGCAACAATGATGTGACACAGCAAATCGTCGGCATTAATTTCACTTTCGTCAAACCGCGGCTACCGATCGCAAACGCGGAGTCAGGCGAAGAGTGTCCCCTGTTCAGGGTTCCGCCTACCAAATGGGCTGAACTGGTACTATCCTCCTCTAATGGAGTCGGTGCTTACCGTTACTCAACTGACCCGTGTCGTCCGCGAGCTCCTGGAAGGCCGCATCGGGATGGTTTGGGTTGAAGGCGAAATCTCGAATTACCGCAAACAGTCGTCAGGGCATCACTATTTCACACTGAAGGATGATAGCTCGCAGCTGGCGTGTGTGATGTTTGCGCGCTCGTACGGCGCTCAAAGCCGTGTCCGGCTCGCCGACGGGTTGCTCGTGCAAGTGTTCGGGCAGGTCACTGTATACGAGGCACGCGGCCAATACCAATTGATCGTCCAGTTGATCCAACCCAAGGGACAAGGACTCCTCCAGGCAAAGTTTGAAGCACTGAAACGCAAGCTGGAGGCTGAAGGGCTCTTCGACGCCGCTCGAAAAAGAAAACTACCTCGGTTTCCCAGAAGGATTGCGCTGGTAACGTCGCCGACCGGCGCCGCGCTGCAGGACATGCTCAATATTCTTCGGCGTCGGAGTCCCTGGGTTCGGATCCTGATTTGTCCGGTGCGCGTACAAGGAGAAGGCGCTTCACGTGAGATTGCGGCCCGGATAAATGAAGTCAGCCGGCGCGCAGAGGAGTTGGCAATTGATCTGATGGTTGTCGGCCGCGGCGGTGGCAGCCTCGAAGACCTTTGGGAATTCAATGAAGAAATTGTCGCGCGCGCTATTCATCGCTCCCGGATCCCGGTGGTGTCCGCCGTTGGGCACGAGATCGATTTCACAATCGCCGATTTTGTGGCGGATCTGCGGGCGCCGACACCGAGCGCGGCCGCAGAGCTGGTAGCTCCTGACGTTTTATCCCTGACCGGCGAGGCCCTGGCTTTCCGCGAAAAAATGCAGCGACTCTTAACGCAAGCAGTCGAGCTTAGAAAGCTGCGGATGCAGAGAGTATCTGGCTATTTCAGAGAACCTGAGCGGATCCTGATCAACCGGCGGCAGTTCGTGGACAGCGCTGAACAGCGGCTCCTTCTAGTACGCAAGAATCTCTTTGAGCAGTACCATGTCCGTTTGCGCCATGCGTTTCTGGTTCTTTCCGCCTTCCGTCCGGAGCAACGAATTCAGGCTTGCCGCAAAGAATTGATGAGCACTGAAGAGCGAATGCGCAAAGCAATCGCTGCCCGCCTTGAACGTCAGCGGAACCGAGTGGTGGAGCTGACCAAAGCAGTTCGATTGCTCGGGCCGCAGCAAACACTCGAGCGCGGCTACTCGATTACCCAAGATCTCCATGGAAATTTGATCCGGAGCCGAACCGAGCTACAGCTGGGTTCAAGAGTTCGAACGCGGTTGGCCGATGGGTCGATTGAGTCGGAGGTTACCGATATTCAGGAGTCGAACGGTTAAGAACCGTAGTTTGGATCGCGATCTTCTTCGTCGCCATTATAGGTGGACGGTCGTTTCGACCGAACGTCTCCCCCCAAGCTTGTTCGGCTCCTTTGGAGTTTCGAGCAAGACGCAAAACGCTGGGCTAAGCCTGTTCCGGCCTCTTTATTTCGGGATGAACGAGTCCCTGGCTGACCAGAAATTCTTCTGCATCGACAACTTGATCGAAGCAGTCGGCACAGAAGGGGCCGTTCATGCCATCGTCCCACATCTCGAGCAGTCTCCATTGGCCGCAGACGGTGCAACGGCCGAGGCCAGGATCCAGGGATCTCCGTATTGAGGTATTCATAACTTGCGGTGATTGCTATTCAGTCCTTTATCGACATTTCGTTGAGGTCCTGAACAGCTCTGATGCAAAGCACTTTCTGTGCCATCCTCATCCGTCAGTGCTGAGCCTCGAGTGCCAGCGATTGTCTGCCGCGCAGCACGATCCAATCCCTGTCTCAGGAAAATGGATTCCCATCTTCGCACAGCTCTGCTCAACGAGGTGCTGGTTTTGAAGCTTTCCCAACCTGTTGTTCCAGTGAGCGGGCGAGTCGCACGAAAGGCAGGCCAAGTGCGAGATACAAGAACGCGATCAGTAGACCAGTTCCAAAGTAGTCGAAGGTCTCGGTCGCCAGTCGATGGTACGCACCGGTCAGCTCCAGCATAGTGATCGCCGAAACCAGTGACGAATCCTTGAGCAGGGCAATGAAGTCGTTGGTCAATGGTGGCAGGATGAACCGAATCGCTTGTGGGAGAATCACCAAGCCGAGCGCACGACCTTGGGTCAGGCCCAAAGCGTACGCAGCTTCCCATTGGCCGGCCGGCACTGACATCAAGCCGGCCCGATAGTTCTCAGCTTCCGAGGCGGCGTAGTTCAACCCCAGCCCAAGTACACTGGCAACGAAAGGGGAAAATCGAATGCCAATAATCGGGAGACCATAAAATATGAACAAAAGTTGAATCAGCAGCGGTGTTCCACGAACCAGCTCGATATATGCGGTAGCGAACCAGCGCGCCGGTAACGGTCCAAAAACGCGACAGGTCGCGAGTACGAAGCCAACCACAATTGCCACCACCATTGCGGCCATTGATACAGTTATTGTAAGGATCGCGGCGTGGCGAAGTAGCCGCCATGCGCCGGCATAGACACGCAGATGCGACCAAAAATGGGACTGCGTTCCCTCGGTACGGAGAAATGCTTGATACTCAGTATCCGAACCTGACGGTGCGGCGGGCTGATGAAAGGCTTCTGCAACGTTTTCGGTCCAGAGGCCCCAGCGCGATAAGATATGTCGTAGTTCGCCGCTGGAGACCAGATCGCGTAATGCCCTATTGATCTCCATCTCAAGTGCAGTGATGCTTTTGTCTATCGCGATGCCGTAGCTCACGCGTCCAAAAGGCGGTCCGGTCAGTTCTAAGGCCGGGTAAGGCGCGGAGTAATATTTAGCGATTGGGTAATCTAGCAGCACGCCATCAAGGCGTCCGTTAACCACATCTTGGTAAGCGGTGACTTCCTGATCGTAGACTTTGGCGACCACACCGGCAGTACTTTCCAGCATTCGTAGCGCGGCGGTCTGATCGAGAGTGCCAATGCGTTTGCCTCGAAGCTGGTCGAGTGAAGTTATCGGCGGCTGGCCACGGCGGCTCACCAATTGCTCAAATGTGAAGTAATAAGGAATACTGAAGCTGACCTCCTGAGCTTTCTCGGGCGTGATCTCGATCCCGCAAATTACGCAGTCGTAGAGCCCTCGATGCAGGCCCGGGATCAATCCATTCCAATCGTTCTGCACAAACTCTGTGCGGCGTCCGAGACGCCGCCCGATCGCATTGATAATTTCGTGCTCGAAGCCAGTAAGCGTTTTGCTCGAATTAAAGAACGTGTAAGGAGCGTTGCTATTGGGATCAGCCGCCCAACGCAGGACGGGTTCGCCATATCCCCTCGCGGCGATTAGCACTAATAAGAGAGCGGTTAACCGGATCACGCTGGACTTTTAACAAGCTCCCGACCCTGCCTCGATCAAGAAAATCGGTGGATGCTCACAGACGCTGTTCGAGATCGATCTCGTCTCGGACGGGGATACCGAACTCGCCGATCAGAGGAATCTCCGGACCGCAATGATGCGAAAGCCGGCTCGGAACCCGGAACTCGGAACCCGAAACGCTACTGGTAGGGATGCCTTTTCAACGCGATCGTCGCCAACGGCGGAAGTGTTAAAGATAATGAATGCGACCGGCCTTGCCATTGGATCGCGTCGGCGTGCACTCCACCGAAGTTTCCGACATTGCTACCTCCGTAGGTCTCGGCGTCGGTGTTGAGGATCTCTTCGTACCAACCTTCGCCTGGCGCTCCAACGCGATAGGCATGTCTTGGGACCGGAGTCGCGTTAACTACCACGACAACTGCGGAACCCGATTCAGAACGCCGTAGAAAAGTCAGCACGCTGTTATCTGAATCATGAAAATCGATCCATTCAAACCCGGCATAGCTGTCGTCGTTCTGTGAGAAAGCAGGATCGTTCCGGTAAAGATAATTGAGATGCTGAACGAGCCGCCGAACGCCGGCGTGTTGGGGATACTCAAGCAGATTCCAGTCGATGCTCTGGTCGTGATTCCATTCTTTCCATTGAGCGAACTCGCCCGCCATGAACAATAGTTTCTTGCCCGGGTGCGTGTACATCCATGCATAGAACAGCCGGAGATTGGCAAATTTTTGCCAAGGGTCACCCGGCATCTTGTTCAAGAGCGACCCCTTGCCGTGGACGACCTCATCGTGGCTCAGGACCAGCACAAAATGTTCGTGGAAAGCATAAACTAACGAGAATGTGGCTTCTCCTTGATGAAAACGCCGGTGAATCGGCTCGCGGCTCATGTACTGCAGAAAATCGTGCATCCAGCCCATGTTCCATTTGAAGCCGAATCCGAGCCCGCCGAGATAAGTGGGCCGCGAAACTCCTGGCCATGCGGTTGATTCCTCGGCGATGGTGAGGATTCCAGGGAAACGCTCGTAGCAGACCTCGTTAAAGCGTTTCATAAAATAGATCGCGTCCAGATTCTCGCGGCCGCCGTGCGGGTTTGGTACCCATTCGCCTTCTTTCCTCGAATAATCGAGGTAGAGCATTGAAGCGACAGCATCGACTCGGAGACCATCGATGTGGAATCGGTCCAACCAATAGAGCCCGTTCGCGACGAGAAAGTTTCGCACTTCGTTGCGCCCGTAGTTAAAGATCAGCGTTCCCCAGTCGCGGTGTTCTCCCTGCCGGGGATCGGCGTGCTCGTAGAGAGACGTTCCGTCAAACTGCGCCAGGCCATGGATATCCTTGGGAAAATGTCCAGGCACCCAATCGAGAATGACGCCGATCCCGGCTTCATGAAACCGGTTGATAAGGTGCCGGAATTCGTCGGGGTTTCCGAAGCGGCTTGTTGGCGCGAAATACCCGGTAACCTGGTATCCCCAGGAACCGTCGAACGGATGCTCTGCGACCGGCAAAAGCTCGACATGGGTATACCCCATTTCTTTCACGTAAGGAACCAGCCTGTCGGCAAACTCCAGATAACTCAGGTATCGACTGTTTTCTTCTGGAACCCTCGCCCAGGAGCCGAGATGGACTTCATAAATGCTGATTGGTTGCTTGTGCCATTGCTCGGCTTTGCGTTTTTCCATCCAGGCATCGTCGTTCCAGCGGAACCGATCGACGTCGAAAACCATTGATGCCGTCTGAATGCCGTGCTGGCCATAGAAAGCAAATGGATCGCTCTTGAGCACGATTTGGCCGTGAGCATTTCGCACTTCGAATTTGTAATGGGCGCCTTCACCGACGCCCGGGATAAAGATTTCCCATATACCCGATTCAATGCGCTTGCGCATCGGATGGGTGCGCCCGTCCCAACCGTTGAAGTCACCGACGACGCTGACTCGTTGAGCATTTGGAGCCCAGACCGCAAACGTTACGCCATGATGGCGGTTGATCTCGGCCAGATGCGCGCCGAGTTTTTCGTAGATCTCGTAGTGGTTCCCTTCCCGAAAGAGGTGCATATCCAACTCGCCAAGGATCGGCCCGTACGAATAGGGGTCGCTGATGTCGAGCGTTTCACCTGACCATCGAGTGATTCGTAGAAGATAATCGAACTCAGCCACGTCGCCGAGTTGTGCCTCAAAGATTCCCTCTTCGGTAACGCGGCCCGCCGGAAATACCCGTTCTGGTTGGCTGCGATCAACAACTGCCAGCTCTTTTGCATCCGGACGAAACGCCCTTACAACGAATTGATGGTCGACTTTTTGCGGTCCCAATGTTCCAAACGGATCGTCATGCTGACCACGCAACAATCTTTCGATATCGTGAGATGGAATCGTAGCATTCATATGGAGGGCTCCTGCAACAGGGGTTCTATTTTTTCGACATAAACACGTTCGGCAGAATTTTTGCGCAACAGTTGTTTGCGCCCTTGAAAGCCAGGGTCTTGTTCGAGCGCGGTACGAATTCTACTAGCAATATTTCGAGGAGAGTCGCGCAGGTCAAATAAGTGTGTGCCGGAATTTGCAATCGATTTGAGCGGTTCAATGTTCGAACAAAAGATCGGTAACCGAAACGCCGCTGCCTCCAGCAACGGAAGCCCGAATCCTTCCTGGCGGGAAGGGTAGAGAACTGCATCCGTGACCGCGTACAGACTTCGGAGATGCGGTTCGTCCACTGCGAACGATTCGTTCACCCAGGTGACGAGCTCGGTGATCCGCAAATCAGCGGCCAGTTGCTTTAGCGCAGCCAGATCCTCGTCGGCGCAGCGGTTATAAAGGTTGGACGCTCCGGAGATCAGTAAGCGCACCGATTGGCCGAGGTCACGAAGAGCGGCCACAATCTGAAGCGCGAACCCGATGTTCTTGCGTTCGAGAATTCGCGTTGGAAAGAACAGAATCATTGAATTCGGCAGATCCTTATCGACCAGGTTAGCGACTTCGGACGAAATACCCCAGATACCGGCAAAGTCCAACGCGTTTGGAACCACGGCATCGACTTCGAAGCCAGTCATCGATTTGAATTCCAACGCCCGGTTATCCGAGGCCGTCACGTACTTCACCTTTTGATGCCGCTCACGGATCGAACTGAAAACTCGGCGTTGAGGTATGTGGTAGTCCGGGTTGATGGCCGCCAGGTCATGGGTCCAGGCGATTACTTTCATTCCGCGATCCGCCAGCGCCCCAAGAGCCTGCGTTGCGGCGAGGTTAAACGGCATCGTGAACATATTGTGAACGATAATCCGGTCGAAACTCTGGAGAATCTTTCCAAGTGAATTATTCAATGCGTTTAACAATTTGAAATACGCTTCGGCCGGGTTCCCATTGTAAGCCTCTTCTTGTGAAGCAGTCACTATAGGATTACGCCAATCCAGCTCAGGAATCACCCTGGTTGGCACATCCGGACTGAACGTGCTGCCCATCCCGCACAAGATCGTTACGGAATGGCGATGGCGTGTCATCAGCTGTGCGTGCTGGCGAATCACTGTCTCAACGCCGCCGATCACTGGCCAAGAGCTGTAGTGAATGATTGCGATTCGCATGCACAGACGCGCGCTTTCAGCGCGTGGTTAACTGTCTTCCGTTGTCGGTCTACCGTCTACCGTTGGGAACTGCTCTAAAGCAAACCTTTATTGTGTTGTTTCGCGAAAGGAATGTCGCAGACTTCGACTTGCAACGCAGGCAAACTGACTTACTGTCGAGACTCTCAGAAAGCCAGGGTAGCTCAGTGGTAGAGCAGGGGACTCATAAGCCCTTGGTCGGGAGTTCAAATCTCCCCCCTGGCATGGGGAACGCCGGCAACGAGCGGGATCGAAAGCTGGCGATAGCGACAAAAAGGGCTACTTTCGTTTTGCCATTCCCGAACCCGTCTGTGCGAAGTAGTCCCATGCATTTCGCTTTTCAGTCCCGCTCCCGCTCGACCCGTCCGCCGTAGCCTTTTGGCGGAGGCGGATCCCGCTCGATCAATATGGGGAATACTATGATACACTAGTAGGAGTTGTTTTTTGTTTCGATTAGAACGTTTGTACCGTCAAAAGTGGTGTGATTAAGAACTTTATCCTCGAGACGAAAGGGTTGCGAACTTTCGTTCAAACGGCCGGTCGGGGGACGCCGATCGTTTTTATTCACGGCGCCTTGCTTAGTTCCGATCTCTGGCAGCACCAATTAGAAACGCTTTCTCATCAGTTTCAATGCATTGCGTATGATCTGCGCGGCCACGGAAGATCGGGAAAGACGCCTCTTAAGCGGTATTCTGCGGCTCTTTTTGCAAGAGATTTGCTCGCGATCCTGGACGCGCTTCGAATCCAAAAGCCGATTCTATGCGGGTTGTCACTCGGCGGGATGATTGCCCAGACATTTGCGGCCCAATATCCGCATCGGGTTCGCGGCCTTATTCTTTGCGATACGGCGATCTCGACTCGCTATCATCTGTCTGATCGCCTGATCAGTGAGTTTGTCGGGATTGTAACTCCGTCGGCAGTCAATCTTCTTGGGACAAAGCGTTTGCGATTCTTTACTCAATTCATGAATGGTCATCGCAAGTGGGTCTCCCGAACCGAGGAAGGTGTGCAGTTCGCTGAGCGAGCAATTGGGGTGATCGAGCCGGTCGAGGTGGTCAAAATCATCAACGCTGTCCGTACCTTTCACAGCGTCTTTCTTCACCGACCGCCGGTTCCTGTGTTGATGATCAACGGAGAAGAGGATTCACCGCTGATTTTGCGACAGGCCACGATTCTTCAGCGTGTTTACCCGGGATCGCGTTATCGCACGATCCCTGGGGCAGGGCATCTGTCTAATATCGACCAACCTCAAGTGTTTCACGTTGCGGTTTCCGAATTTTTGGGAGATGAAAGCCTGTTTGCGGACCCGCAATTCACTTTTTCTATCTTCGGGGCTCGGCTTTCGTTCCCCAGGTTGTGCTTGGGTAACCCGGTACAAGCAGCGAAACAGCGTCTCCCAGTGCGGAAAGGGTCTTTGGCGGCGTAATAAGGTGAAACCCAGAGAACGCCGGGATCCCCGTGAACCGGATCCCCCGTGAACTGGATCCGTGGACACCATCTCAGCAAAGCGCTGTAGAGCGGCAGAAGCCGCGACTTAGAATAACCTAGGGCCCTAGAAACCTTTGTCCCTTCCGGCCCTGAAAAGGGCGATCGACGAAAAGCGCAACCCCGAAACGTGTCGGGGGTTGCGCGTGAGCGTTGTTTCTGTTTCTGGAGATCTATCTACGCCAATTCCGGGGTTCGCCGGTTGAGGGATCAAGAATCAGGCGGCGGTGCCCCGCATGATCGTCGTCCCGGTCGCTGAAATCGAACATGTTCAGCAGCGATCCGGCCAATTCATCAAAGGAACCATTGCCAATACGTCCAAGGTTCCAATTGTCTTCAATGAATCGGATAATCGAGCTCTGGTCGGTGATGGTGTGATCGACGTAGTTCTTTTTCGCGAAAGGCGAAATAACCAGCAGCGGCAATCGAGGTCCATATCCGGCTCTTCCTTGATATCCAGCGAGTGGCGGATTTGTTCCAGCTTGGCCCGGGCCGGTTAACGCATCGAGTTGAGTCTGGGAATGGTTCACCAGCGGTGACATGACATGGTCGTACCAGCCATCAGAATCATCGTACGCGATAATAATCGCGGTGTCCCGCCAGAACGGCGAGTCCATGATCCGATTGATTGTGTTGACAAGGAACTCCTGCTCCAGCAACGGATCAGAGTAGCCGGCATGGCCATCCTGGTAGCCCGGAGCTTTCAAGAAATTGACTGCAGGCAGCGATCCCGCGTCCAGCGCCTGAAAGAAGCGTGTGATATCATATTGGTGATTCGCCTGGTCGGTTTTACCAATCGCCGACACCGAGGTGGGCGGTAAGTGATTTTTGTTGGCTGTTTGAGCGTAATACTGGAATGGCTCATGGTGCGGGATATAATCAGTCTTCGGTTTTCCGTCGCTCCCGATATGCGTAGCGCTCGGATTATCGAACCCGCCCTGGAACCAGCCCCAGGTAAGGTTTTTCGCGTTGAGAAGGTCGCCAATGTTTGTGCCGGCCATTTGAACGTTATCTCGCGTCGTGGCGCTATCGAGAGTCGGCTGAGGATCGTCAATGACGGTTCCATCAACAGTGTCGCCGGCAACATCTTGAACAACGCCGTGCGTGTTGCCGGAGATCAGGTTCAGTGCTCCGACGGTCGACGGGCCGAAATCGGTTCCATATGAGTTGTCGCTCATGGCAAAGTGCTGGGCGTAATTCCAGAGCCCGGTGACCACGTTGCCATCATAGTAGTCCATTACTCGGCTCGGTCCGCCCCCTTCGGGAGTGCCGGTAAACTGGACAAACTTATCCATGAGACCCATGTCGAACGCTTGCTGCTCCGCCTTGTAGTCATGGTCCTGATCAGCCGTATTCACATGGGACCGGTCAATCCGCTGTGGCTGAAGCGAGTTAGGATTCTTTGTCAATAATGTTTGGTTCAGTCCGTTAACGCTCGGTGTATCTGGTTTCGTATAAAACGGCGGCTCACCAGGGGGGTTCAGGGCAAACGGATAAGTTCCGAAATAGTGGTCGAATGATATGTTTTCTTGGAAGATCACGACCACATGTTTGATCGGATAGGCCGTTTCTTTTGCGACACTGGTATTTAGCCAAGTCGTCGCAGCAATCAAACCTGTCAGGCATATCGATGTAGTTCTCATAGGGAGTCTCATTTCCGCTGGGCAGACCACTGGCGCGGCAAGTGAGTTTGCCGCCTCATGGTTGCTCCAAGCGGGGCGAAGAGAGCATCGATGTTTCAATCAGCCGCTGACCGCTTTCAAATATTGAACTGTGACTTATCCGTAACGTTCGCAGCCCCCGAAAGCATTCGAGAGTGCGGTTAACAGTCAACGGTCGACGGTCGACGGCCAACGAAAGTCAGGGGACCTCCGCGGTAGACGGTCTTCCGATTACGGTTTAGGCTCACACTCAATGGACTTTTTGAACAACCACTTTTTCTGGGGTCTTGGTGTCGGGATCGTCCTCGGATTGATTGCGATTGCATTCACCCTGCTGCGCCTTTGGGAAACCAAACGGGAAGTCGCCCGCCTTCGGCGTCATCTTTCGGACAAGCTGGAGCTCGAGGCGGACGCCACGGGGAGATTGCGAAAGGACCTGCAAGAATTGCGGCAGCATAATGAAAATCTGAGGATGAAAGTGGCAAGCTTGAATCAGCTTCCGGACCGTAGACAGCAGCGGGAGTTGGAAATATTCGCGAGAGCAGAGCGATTTATGATCTCGAGCGCTCCGGGATTTCCAGCTGTGTGGGAGGAGGCAAAGCGAAATGCTTTGTCCGATCTCGAAAGCGAAGAGGCGGGAAAGAGCTTGCCCAAGCGCGTCTTCAACGCGTTGATGAACCGCCCGAAAGGCCAGGAAGAAACTCGCAGCGCGCAAAGTTGACAGGGCAAAAAAGCATGTTAGCTTCCGGCTCTTTGCGAACCTGAAACTATGGCGAATACAAGATCTGCTGCTAAGCGAGCGCGACAAGCTGAGAGACGCACACTCCGCAATAAGAGCGTTTTGACTGGATTGAAGCGGCAACAGAAAAAGCTTGCTGAAGCAATCGCTAGCGGCGATCAGGCAAAAGCTCAGGTCGCTCTGAACGTCCTGGCGTCCCGTTTGGATAAAGCAGCGAAACGCGGAATTGTGCACCGCAATCTAGCGAATCGGCGCAAGAGCCAGGCGGCCAAGTTGTTGGCAAAGAAAGGCTAAGCCGCTGCCAATCAGCTTTCAAAGCGGATCGGCTCTTCTTCTGGGCGAAAGTCTACGTCGGGCGATGCACCGCTCCGGTTTAAGCTCGGAAACGCGCGACGCGCGCGTTCTATCCGGCGACTAGTTGATTCGCTAACCGGTTTAATTCTCTTTGGATCCTCTGGGTGACGTCTACGAAAATGAGGGCAGTCTCGAACCAGGGGCGGGTATGACCCAACCGTTCGCAGCTGACGACGATCCCGGTAATTTCTTCGCATTCTAGCGACTCGCCAAGTTTTTCCGGTTGGGTGCACAACCGAATCGCCAGCTGCGTTTCTAATGGAAACTGCCAACGCGACCTGAAAACGATCCCTCGTTCGTGAACGGTGATATCGCTTGATTTTCCAAAACAGCTATCTACCCCGTAATCGAGGTAAATTGCAAAGTCCGCATCTTGGCCGTCTTTCGGGGAACACATGGCTCTCGCTCGACTGACTGTCTGAAACCTAGTCTGGAACTTGTTTCAGTCAAGATGGATCACTCATTTCGGCTTCGACCTCTGCCATGATCCTTCGCGCAACCCGGGCCAGCGCCCAGGTTGTCACCATCGTTACAACAAACCCGGTTCCCCAAATCCAATAGTCATGCGTTGGTGGTCGGCGCAATCCCCGGGCCAGATCGATTCCATATTGTCCAAGTGTTCCGATGAACGCGTAAAGAAAAAGACCCGGACACTGGCCTAGGGCAATCCAGAAAAGGCAACGGCTCAGACGAACTCTTGTAAGACCATACAGATAGTTGAGAAGACTGGAGGGCGCGAGCGGATTGAGCTGCGACAGCACAACAATTTTCCAGCCGTGCCTTGCGATGGCGCAGTCTATGACCCGAAGCTTCCGACTGGTGTGCAGCAGTCTTTCAATACGCTGGCGGCCAACTTTTCTAGCGATAACGAATGCAAGCAACGCACCAAGCAGATTGCCAACCAGCACCAGCAAAAACCCCCACCAGAGTCCAAAAAAGAACCCTCCGCCAATACTCAGGACGCCGCCGGGCAAGAGCAAAAGATTGCAGCCGGCATAAGCGATCGGGTAGATCAGTCCGCTCCAAAGGCCAAGTTTCTGCACCGAGTAACGGGCCTCGCCGATCCATTCAATAATCGGGTATTTTGTTGAAAGAAAAAAGACGGCCGCAAATGCGGCAATCACACCGATCGTCTGAAGGACAAGGTGCCAGGGAACTCTACTAACTCTACTATAAGTTTCGGACGAACTGTGCGAGCTCGGTGGTGGTATCATATGCAAGAAAAGGCGTGATCAAATAGATCCCTGGGAAAACGTCTAGTGCCGCACGCACAACATCTTTTGCGATTTCCAGCCCTTCCGCGCGCGCTGCCTGACCCTCCTTGCTGGCCATCCGCGATCGGATCGCGTCCGGAATGATGATTCCAGGAACTTCGTGATGTAAGAATTCCGCTTGTCGGCCCGTCAGCAAAGGCCAGACACCGGTAAGAACAGGTATGCCCAGGTGCTTAGTGCGTTCGTGCATCTGCTTGATCATGCCAGGATCAAAAACCGGTTGCGTCATCACGTAGCGCGCGCCGGCAGCGACCTTGCGTTCCAGGCGAGTGACCTGGGCGTCGAGGTTCTTTGCGTTCGGATTGAAAGTGCAACCCACAACGAAATGAGTGGGATGCTTAATGTTCTTGCCCGCGAAGTTGTAGCCTTTATTCAAATTCGAAACGATCTCCATCAACTGGATGGAATTGACATCATAGACGGAGGACGCACCCGGTTGATCGCCGAATTTTGCAGGATCGCCCGTCAAAGGCAAGATGTGTCTGATGCCTAATGCTGCGATGCCCATCAGTTCGCTCTGTAGCCCGATAAGGTTCTTGTCGCGGCAACTGATATGAAGCAGTGGCATGATGTTATACTGCTGTTTCAAGATGGCGCCGATGGCCAGGTTACTGGTGCGAAGGATGGCTAACGAATTGTCTGCCAGCGTGATCGCGTCGCTGCCAGCGTCAATTAATGCCCGAGCCGCTTTAAAATATTTCTCCAGATCCAGCGTCTTGGGCGGATCAAGCTCGGTCACCACGACCGTGTGCCCGCGAGCCATGAGGTCCAGGATACTCGTTTCCGTCGGGCGCTTTTCGATGATCCGCTCTGAGTCTGTTACCCATTGAATGAGGGGTTTGCTGCGCACCGGCCGAAGTCCTTCGATCGCCTTCGCCATCTCCGCCACGTGCCGTGGCCCGCATCCGCAGCATCCGCCGATGATCCTTGCTCCCAGGGCGACGAATTGCTTCGCCGCTTCCCCAAAGTATTCCGGCGCGGCATTGTACAGGAATCGTCCTTCGTGATAACGGGGATAGCCGGCATTCGGGAACGCGCTGACAATGAACTCGGACGGAATCCGCTTGAGGATCTGCGTCATAGCGTGGGGGCCAGTAACGCAGTTTACTCCCACTACATTTGCACCGACCCGCGTTAATTCTCGAAATGCTTGAACAATTGGCAGACTCGATGGGAGGCGGCCTTCTTCCGAACAGACCATCGAGCAAATGACGGGGACCTTTGAATCGAGCTTGCGGACCGCTTCCAGGGCGATCTGGATTTCGTCGAAATCCAAAAAGGTCTCGATGAAAATTAGGTCAACGCCGGCTTCCAGCAGGGCTGCAGCCTGTTCGCTGAACAAAGCGTGGCAGCTGATGCTGTGTGACTCGGCTTCATCGAATGATAAACCCAGCGGTCCGATGCTTCCCGCTAAATAAATTGGTCGACCACCAATCGCTTTGCGGGCGAGTCCGACAGCAAGCTGGTTGAATTCCTTTACTCTGCTTTCCAGTCCATGTTTGGCTAGTCTGGCGCCGTTCGCCCCGAAAGTGTTTGTCTCTAATACGCGAGCGCCTGCGCGGACGTAAGATTCATGAACACGCAAAACGATATCCGGAGAATTGGCGTTCAATTCTTCGAAGCAGACCTCTACAGGGACTCCCGCCGACATCAGCTCGGTCCCCATCGCGCCATCGCCGCAA
>JBKPCS010000059.1:0-7954 GCA_046727495.1 bacterium
TTTGCAAAAAGGGAATATCGGTCTTTGGAAAGTGGCTAAGATTTTTCATTTCTTAGCCACTTTTCAGGTTCATCCCCGGATAGATTTGACCTTTCATGATCCGGTGGCACAAAGGATAGATTGGCCTGGGAAGCTTGTCCACGAGCCAATTGGCGGATCACAACGGCTCATGTCGGATCATAGAAACCCCCCACAGCCATACACTCTTAATCACTGGGTTGTAGGTTCGATTCCTACACGGTGCAAGGCACTTACGTAAGATCCAATTAAGTCCAACGCATTTCTAACGCATTCGTGCGATCGAACTAGGCGGTCCCTGGTAAGTCCGTGATTTTGCTTGTGCCATTCGTTCAGGTGCATACAAATTGATGCGCTTTTTACTTGACGCACTTTTGCGCGTCTCAAAGTCGCTAAAAAGGAAAATAAGGGAACGAAGGACTTAAATAACTGCTAGGTACGACAGAGGCTTCTTTGCGAATCGGCTTAAAGACAACATCGGGCCGATCTAGGCACCCTAACCGTGGTCAAGATTTCGCGGGGCTGTAGTAGCTTATGGCTAGCTATACAAAGCGTAAGAGGACCCTGCATCCGTGGGATGAACAGTTTTTGACACGCGACGAACTCCGCGCTCGCTGGCAACTTAGTCTGTCGGAGCTGCACAATAAAGAAAAGGCGGGCGTACTAAAGGCCTACCATTTCAGCTACAAAGTCGTGCGCTACCGACTCAGCGACATTCTAGCGATCGAACAGAAGGCAGCTAGCCATTGAAGCCTAAGATGCGATCCGGAATTAACCTATTTGTCTTTCAACTAATAAACTCTAACCAACAAATAGTTAACTCGTCGGCAAGTCGCCCGCCGGTTCTCTTACCCAACCCTCGTTATGAGTGATCCCCGAAAAAGAAACGCCCTGGCGATCAGGCCAAGGCCTATAACCAAGGGCAGGATAAGGGCGCGCATCCTCGCCTGCAGCCGGCCACAAACAGACCTGGCAGACACGAGTCTACGAAAATTTATGCCGACGAAAAAATCCAAAGAAAAGGCCCGCGCCCTGAAACGGGCCAAGGCTGAACAAGACAATCGCGCTGCGCAAAAAGCCGGTCTGGCCGCCATGCGGGCCAAGCTCCTGGCTAGGTCACAAGCAGCCGATCGCGGCGAAGAGCCGAAGGTGATGGAGCAGTTGCCGCTACTGAGCAAGCGGAAGAAGCGGACTCTTAAAAACAAACTCAAGCTATAAAAAAACGTTGCTAGCTAAACTAGCTTCCTGCTAGTGTTTGGGTGCGTCACGATAGTGACGCGAGGGAAGTCGGCAAGAACTGCTGATATTCGGACACCGGTAGTTTTAATCCAAGTGAGGGAATAACCAGGACCGAATTAAATGCAGTCTCTCTCAAGTAGCTAACTCGACAGCTACCGGCGCTCGCCGCTTGCCACGAGAAAAAAGCACTAACAAGGCGCTGGCCTGCTTCTAACCAAGCGGGCCAATCGCTTCTTCCTACTTAGTGCTATGCCGAAACTCGAAACTGAAGAGGCGTTGTCCACGCCTAAAGAGATGGCGCGCATGCTCCAGATCAGTCAGTCCACGCTCGATACCTGGCGCAAGAAGGGCATCGTGCCCTGTGTTTGGCTCGGCTACATCATCCGGTACGAACGCAAAGCCGTTCTTGAAGCCTTGCGGAAGGTTCAACGCAAAGGAGGTTCGAGATGATCCGCATCATCTTTTTGGACCTTGGCCCGCCTGTTGACGCTGGCGGCTCCCTCTTCCAGGCAAATGGATTTGGGAGCCAGTCTAAAAGGGTTGAGTGCAGCCAGCGAGTGTCGTCACAGTATTCGTTCGCGCAAACAAAGGCAAGCCTGTGCCGGAAGGAGGTCTCATGAACCCGGCTGTGCTTACCGCCCTCGAAGAGAAACTCCTTCGTCTCGCGCTTTGTCCCGGCGTGCAGCCGGGAGAAATTGAAACCGCAAGTCAGGCACTGATCGAGAGCTGGCGCAGACGAAAATTGCCTGCCAAAGCATTGCTAGCACAAGGTGCTGATCAACGGCCCGCCGTCCAACCTCCCCGCCAGCCTGCATTCAGCCCCGGTGACGTATTGATGCCCTTCGGAAAATGCCGCGGCCTGCCGCTGCGTCGCATTAGGCGATCTTACCTCTGCTGGATTCTGGAGACTTGCGCCGACATCCAGCCTGAACTCAAACGCGCAATCAGGGCTGTGCTCTATGAATAAGAAAACTCGCGCGTTCGGCCCTTTTACCAATGTCCCGGTCGATGCGATAAAGCCCGCCGGGTTCAGCTGCAAGTATTGCAAGCAACCGGTTGAAAAATTTTCCCAAGCTGTGCCGTACTTGGTGCCTCGAATGATTTTTCACGCATGTAAGTGCGGAACCCTCTTCACCTGGGAAGACGAGTCCCAACCGGATAGTTCGCGCGTTTGGAAATTCAACGTGCGCCTCATGCGCCGAAGTGGCGCTCAGCTCGTCGTATTCAACGGCAACCGTCCGCTGCGCCCGGATTTTTCAGGAGCCAACTAAATGCCGCAATTGAAAGTCATCGATCGTTCCTCTGAGGAGTTACAACACCTTTTCAATAAGGTTCAGGAGCGTCTCCGATTTCATCATGACTGTTGTATAAGCTTGACCGCGATCCGCGGCGCGATCGAGACCGAGCTCCTTCGACGAGAAAGCCGCCTGCAATCCGGAGACTGAACCATGTCCGGATATGTCTACAAAGGCACAGACGAACCGTCGGTTGCTTCAATCGACAGTAGCCCAACAGCGCGGTCTCTGGCAGCCGAGCTCCAGAATCCCGCTGCGCCAGGCGAACGGCATTCCCAGATCAAGAAGACGATTATGCCGCTGATTGAGCTGGGCCTCTGTGACGCGGCAATCTTCGCGCAGTACCGCGGCATGTACGAGGCCGATTTTCCCGACTCGGAGATCGAGGCGCTCATTAAGTGGGGACGAGCACGAGCGGCTCCTTCCGGTAAGCAGAGCTATCACAGACCGACGCGAAAAGCCCTTAAGCTTAGCGCTGAGCAAAAAATCCAAAATGCCATCGAATGGCTTGGCGGCTTCCGGATCGACCCCGCGGATCTCTGGGAAGCCAGCCCAGTCAGGATCGAGAACGATTCAGAGGCCATTCTCTACCTCAGCCGGCTGCCGGACAGGTTTCGTAAGCCTGTCGAGGAGATAATGCGGCATTACCGTGTTAGCGCGCTCCTGCCGGCAACTTG
This sequence comes from bacterium, assembly GCA_046727495.1. Taxonomy (GTDB): domain Bacteria; phylum Verrucomicrobiota; class Verrucomicrobiia; order Chthoniobacterales; family JAFAMB01; genus JBKPBY01. The sequence goes on from JBKPCS010000059.1 coordinate 3,230, forward strand.
TGCGCTGGTAATCAATAGCGTCGCGCTCGGTCGCGGTGTTCTTACCAGATCCAATGTTCGCCGTACTTACCCGAACCTTTACGCAATTATCGGTGCGCAAAGTGGTTCAGGCAAAAGCCCAGTGTTCGACGAATTCATGGCACCATTGATGGAGATACAAAAAGCATCATTTAAGCAATTCAATACTGAACAAAAACCGCGAGCCGAAGCGGAGTTAAAGCTTTTAACTCATGAAATTCAAAAGTTGGCCAAACAGGGCAAAAACCTCAAAAAATTCGATATCTCCGAGGATTGCCGACATGAGAAACTGGCTGAATTACTGCAGCAAAAAGCCGAACTTGAAGATCAACTCCAGTTCACTGCACGATTGTGGACGGAGGATTTTACTTCTGAGGCGCTAGGATTACTGCTGGCCAACAACAAAGAGCAAATGGCCGTCTTAACCGACGATGGCGGACTGGTCATTTACAATCTGTTAGGGCGTTACACAGATGGCGACGTCAAAGACGATATCTTGCTCTGCAAAGCAAAGACCGTCAGTCCTGTTCCGGTGGACCGAGTAGGACGCGGAGCGATTCTGTTGCATCAGCCCTGCGTGGCGATGCTGGTATTAACCCAACCGGACCTGTTGCATAGACTCTTTTGTAATGAGCGCCTGCTGATGGGCGGATTTCTCGCTCGCTGTTTGGCGGCAGATTCAATGATGGAAATCCAGGATGAAACCGAAGAAAGCCTTCCTGAACCCGACCAGGTTATTATGTCGCAATGGAGTGGCCATATTCAGTCGCTGGTCAAAATGTTCCGGTTTTCGGAAGAACCCTACATGATTGCCGTAGCTCCCAAGGTACGCAAACTCTCGCGGCAGTACTTTAATATGTGGGCGGCGAAGGCGCGGGGAGTGCTTTCCGATGTTTCCTCCTTTGCTATCCGATGGTGTGAACGCGCATGGGAAATTTCGCTCAATCTGCACACCGGGATCCACGGTGAGGAATGCTTCGAACCCATCAGCAAGGAGACTTTCGAAAACGCGATTCGAATTAGCGATTTTTTCGCCGAGCGACAACTCGAAGTATTGCGACGCCCACGAATCGAGGCCCAAAAAAAGCAGCGCTCTCGCTTAGAAGAAGTGCTTGTGGACAACCATAAAAATCCGATGACGCTTCGGACCTTAAGGGACCGACACGGCATCAAAAAAGAAGAGGTAATTTCGACCGTAAAAAGTCATCCAGACATTTTCGGTATGTTGACGGTTGACCCGCCTCACGGTGGGTCTAAATCGACACTGATTTTTTTGAAATCAAATCCTCCTCAAGGAAAGAGGTACAAAAAACGACTCAAAAACTGAAATGCCTGCCAATTAGCTATAGCAAAGGACCGGGAAGGAATTCGCAACCAACTTGGCGCAGAGAGAGCAGAGAGTGCAGATTAGGTGTTTAAAAAAATGAATTAAGCAATGAAATGAAAAACGTGATTTTTAAAATCACCCAATCTGCGCTCTCTGCACTCTCTGCACTCGCTACTCCATTTTCGAACGTAAAAGCCTATAATGCCTATCTCCCACAACACACCCTTAATCCCTTTACAGATCGAATTTTAAAAACCTTAATGCCATTGTCTTCGACCGTCTGCGTTCGCTTATGCCAATAATCCCTAAAGCGCCTTTAATTCCTCTACGGATCCAACCGCTTGAGCTTGTGATACTAAGTGTGTACCTGGCTGACCGGAGCCGAAAAGAGACATCCAGACATCTGCAGGGTTTTGTTGCCTACGTTGCCGAGCTTGTGATCGAAGACGCTCTTAAACGGATGTTTCCCAAAGTCCGGCTCGAACACGAACGCGAGCAAGGAGAAGCGTTTCTACAAACTTTGTATCGCGGTTTCGATCCGTCGGACCCAGCGAATCGGAACCATAAAGACCGACCCGATAAAACTGCATGAGCGAACAAAGACCTGCTTTTATGAGCCGCCATCGTGACGTTATAGCGCGTGCGTGGCGCACGTGGGAAATGACGCGGTTGCTCGGCTTCAACTGGCTTGGCGAACCCGATAAAACCTTGAGCGCTTTCTGCGCCACCAAAAGAATCCGAAGATACTGGGCGTTTAAGCTCGAGTACGACGAGCTGGATAGCTGCGTCCCGCTGGACAATGTTTTCTCTAATATCCTGGATAGGTGCGGTCCGCATGAACTGGATCTCCTGGATGAGATCTGGAATCGACACAAAAACTCGCTTTCCCCGCGAGCGACGCTCTTTCATGGCGGTTGGAAATGGTGGGCCGGGCGCGGGCTTTCCAGTGCGATGGTTGATGAGTTGCGCGATCTGGTGATTGATCGTTACGCCAAAGCGCACGCAATTATCGAAACTTACGTGCCGGATCCAAAATGGCTGGGATCATTGATGCCGCCGGGCGGCTGGCCTAAAGGGGAACCGGACGCTTGATACCAGCTGCTTCATCGTGAGGGGAACTTCGCTTAACACAGCAATTATGCCGCTAATTCCAAGACCCAAACCCACAAGTTTACCTGTTCATTACGAGCACCTGCTTTTTCTTGCAGCAGAGCTCAACAGGACTCTCATGTACAATGACCGTCGCTCAGCTTTATGAACACACCCACTGAAAATCATCCACCTAGCTGCAGCCTTGATTGGTTTAGCGCGACCTTGCCCCAATGGACCGTGTGCGATTGCCACGGGAACAAAGTCTGGCCGGAGCAATTGCCTTATTCGCAAGCTTACCCGCTGGAAGTCCGCCGCACCGAAACCGGCGAAGCTCTCGGCCTGCTTTTGCTGCCCGCCTGATAATGTCTTTGTGCCGGCAGAGTGTGCCGGGGATGAAGCCGGAATTCTCTGGCTGCGCTCACCGGACCTTTACCCGGTCTACGTACGTGAATCTCTTGGATCGTGTTGCGGTTTTGAACTGCCAACGTTTCAGATGGCTATCGACGCTTGGACTGATCGACATCTGGTGGCAATCGCTATTCTGAAAACAGATAAGTGGGCGCACCGGCCGCTAGAGCCGGTCCGTTACCGTTTCTGGTGGGTTAAAGACCGTGACGCGTTTCATGGCTACCGGCCGTGCAAAGATGATCACAACGACGGAGCGCCCGCCGAAGCCGTCTTAACTACTTCGGTCGTGCCGAACACCAAAAGCACACGAGGCTACAATCGCACTTTCCCGCGCCACTCCTTGCGACATGACCGATCGGCTCTTGCAAAGATGTAATCTTTGCGGCTACGCTGCCCTCTAGAGTTCCTGTGAGAGAGCTCATGGCCGAAGACAGCGGCCAGACCGTGTTGCCGGTGCTAAAAAGCCACATTCTGCCGCTGGTTCCGACAAACCTTGTCGATCGCTCCCGGCTTGGCGTTTCTTCTGCCTGCAGCTGGCTCATTCCGGCACCCGGCCCGGATGAAAAGTTTGACTGAAGTTTGCGCCAAATGCGGGCACCGGTTACGAACCTGGGCACCGGCGCGGCTTTCCACCGATCGCACCACACCGCGGATAACGTACATCGAATGCAAATGTTTATTGGTTGCGCTCCAACCCGATCAACATGACCCAAAGAAGATCGTTAGTGCTTGGTCCAATCTGCGACGGTTCCAAGACCGGGTATTGAATGAATTTAAGCGCGATAAGCCGGAAGAGAATTAAAAGGGGCCAGAAAGGAGCAATGTTTCCCTTGGGTAACAACTACACGCTTCGAATGGCATCGTGCCGAGAAGCCAACTCGTTTGGAGCTTCGTATCGTGCAAGTTTAGTCTCCCCAGGATTGGTTTACTCGTCGTTGCTCCGTGACCGTGGCGAGGTGAAGCCCGGTTTGGAGTCTCGTCGATCACATCGTTTGCTTTAGCGCTGGATGGCGGTTTCGCGGTGTGATGAACTGGCAATTGCCCCCCGTTTGCCAGAAATCTCAATCTTTCTTCCGGTGATTCACCCAGCCGAAGAGAGGGTTTTTTAAATTCAAATGACCGAAGAAGAGATCTACAGGCTGTTTGAAACAGCTTACGACAGCTTCGAAAGCGAAGGGAACACTCCCGAAACCGAGGAGCTCATTCAGAAGGCTCTCTACGCCGCCTCGGATGCAGGATTTTCCGCCGAAGAAATCGAAGCGATAAATGCGCAAATCCTGCTGAAGAACCAGGATCCTGAAGACGGATATTCTGCCACGGCTCGAAAGTTTGCAGAGTATCACTTGCGCCGGACTGCTCGCAATACCATCCAGATTGGCAGGAGCGTCGAAGATTTCCTTGCCAAGGCAAACGCTTCTTACGACAAATTCCTGCAAGAAGAAAAGCAAAGAAACCCTGGCTTCGATGACGCTGAGGCTCGTTTGCAGAGCTCCTTGATGCAACAAATGGCCAGGAACATCTGGTTCGAGGAATTGCTAAGGGAATGAAGGATTTCTTTCGGTCTTTTTCAGAGTCATTCAAAACACCGACTATGGAGGAAATCCGCAATGCAGACCCCAAAGCCTGTCACCGGCTATAACGTTCTTCGCGATCCGCATCTTAACAAAGGAACGGCGTTTACCGAAGCAGAACGTCGTGCGCTCTGTCTCGAAGGGCTGCTTCCACCGGGCACCACCACGCTTACGCTGCAGGTCGCTCGTGTGCACACCGAACTTGCAAACCTGGAACAGGACCTGCAGAAATATCTTCTTTTATCCGATCTCCAGGCCCGCAACGAGACGCTATTCTATGCAGTCCTGATGTCGGACCCCGCCGCCTTC
>JBKPCS010000060.1:0-6564 GCA_046727495.1 bacterium
TGCCCGCGACCGTGATCGAACCAGGGCAGGACCTCCGCCAATTTCATTGTGGCTGGCGGCGCAGTTATTCACAAGCTCACTCGGCCTGGCTGTGCTGGAACGTCTCGCTCGCTTATGAATAACTGCGAAACTGATATCAGATCGCAAAGGACGCGAAGATGAATTTTAGAATTGTACCGTTGTTCGAACGCAGGCCGAAATCGAGATTCAGCCTCACGGCGTTCAGCGGGTGCGAGTGGCGCTTGAGAAGAAGCGGTTTTTCGTCGGCCGTCAATCGTCAACCGGCGCCGCCTTTGGCAGCGGTCAACCGTCTATGGTCTTCCGTCTTCCGTCCACCGTTGGCGTCCGTCTTCGCCGAAACCTGCCTTCCATAGCTTCCTCCTTCGCTGAAAGCGGTTGAGCACAAGTTAGCGAACAAGGAGGCTATGAGGGACAGCCTGCCGGTTCTCACACTCGCACTCACACTCGCACCTGTTATACATTCACACTCATATGATCAACCGACGGCGCCTCTTAAAGCTGGTCGCGACGGCGGTACCGTTTTTATCAACCGTCTTGTCGTGGTTGCTCAAACCGTCACCTGCTGGGGCGGCGAATCGCCCTGTCTCTCGGGTTCGTCCGGGTAATCCGCGATGGCCAAAGGAAGCAGATTGGGATCGGCTTAGAAATGAAATCGGCGGTAGACTGGTGAAGGTCGAATCGCCGTTGACAGCATGTGTCGGAGCAACGCCGAGCCCGAATTGCGACAAGGTTTTCAAGGAACTGAAGAATCCGTATTACCTCGGCGACGAAGTCGGGTTGACCCAGAGTCTTGGTTGGGTCAATGCCTGGACATCGAAACCGAGCGTTTACGCGGTTGCCGCTGAAACGACCGATGACGTTGTTGCGGCGGTCAATTTCGCCCGTGAGCAGAACCTGCGGCTGGTGGTGAAAGGAGGCGGGCACAGTTACCAGGGCACATCGAATTCGGCGGATTCTTTGCTGATCTGGACTCGAAAGATGAACGCGATCACTCTACACAACGACTTTGTGCTTTCCGGATGCGGCGACCACCAGGCGCCGGAGAAAGCGGTTAGCATTGGAGCGGGTGCGACCTGGGGACAGACCTATAATGCGGTAACAACCAAGGGAGGTCGCTACGTCCAAGGGGGCGGCTGCATGACCGTTGGTGTCGCCGGCCTAGTTCAAAGTGGCGGGTTCGGGCCTTTTTCGAAGACGTACGGCATGGCGGCCGCCAGCTTGCTCGAAGCCGAGATAGTGACTGCCGACGGTGTCGCCAGGATTGCTAATGCCTGCACAAATCCTGACTTGTTCTGGGGCATTAAGGGCGGCGGAGGAGGAAGCCTCGGTGTGGTCACCAGGCTGACACTTCGAACACACGAGTTGCCCGAACTTTTCGGTGGGGCTTTCATGACGATCAAAGCAACATCCAGTTCTGCATACCGAAACCTGGTCGGTAAAATCATCGAATTCTATAGCGACGTCCTGTTCAATCCACATTGGGGAGAACAGATCGGGTTCCGGCCAGGTAACATTCTCACGGTAACAATGGTGTTCCAAGGACTTGACCAACACCAAGCGGAGACCACTTGGAAACCTTTCCTAGATTGGCTGGCAGAGTCTCCCGGCAATTTCAGTATCATGTCGGGCCCACAGATCGTCGCTATTCCTGCTCGGCATTTTTGGGATCCGGAATTCATGAAGAAAATACCTGGATTAATCGTTAGCGATGATCGCCCGGGGGCCCCAGGAAATAATGTCTTCTGGGCGAGTAACCTGGGTGAAACGGGCCAGGTTCTATATGCCTATCAGTCTGCATGGATCCCGGCTTCTCTTCTGGAAAAAGACCAACAGAAAAATCTCGCCGACGCATTGTTTGCCGCGGCCCAACATTGGCATGTGACGTTGCATGTTAATAAAGGTCTCGCCGGCGCCCCACCGGAAGCAATCGCTGCAGCCAAAGACACGGCGACAAATCCAGTGGCTCTAGATGCGTTTGCGTTGCTGATCAGCGGAGCATCAGGACCACCAGCCTACCCGGGCGTTACCGGCCGTGAGCCCGATGAATCGACTGCCCGGGAAGAAGCAGAAGCGCTCAGCAGGGCAATGAACGAAGTGCGAAAGGTACTGCCAAAGACCGGTTCCTACGTGTCCGAGAGCGATTTCTTTGAGCCGTCGTGGCAGGAATCGTTCTGGGGCTCCAACTACAAACGACTCCTTGAGGTTAAAGATAAATACGATCCGGATGGGCTGTTTTTTGTGCATCACGGAGTCGGCAGCGAACGCTGGGGTGCGGACGGGTTTACGTGCGCCTAGCGCGAGTCCTTCGCGACCTTCTGTTTAAAATTCAATTTTGCCAATTTTTCGAGATAATAACAAGATTTAGATTTGATAGTTTTATAGGTCAGACGTATCGTTTGTCTGGTGATCAAAGATATCAGGGCGCATCTGGAGTCACCGGAGTTCAGGCCGTTCTCGATCGAAATGAACGACGGCAGGTCGATCCGAGTGGCGTCTCGCGATCACATCGGGGTTTTGATTCATGTCGTTGCCGTAGAGGATGATGACGGAGCAGCAAGGCTGCTCGCCGCGCGAAACATATCAGGCATCACGGTGGCTTCCGAAGAAAGCGGCTAGCGTTGCGCGTTTGGCGTTTTGCGTTTCGCGCGTGCCGTATGCTTGCTTAACTGAAGCGCACTTTCAGTGCGCATACGTTGATAGGATGAGATTCCTAGGGCTGCGCTGTCGCTTCGCCCTAGGCTATTTTGAAACCGCGCCTCCGCCGCTCAGATAAGTTTTAGCGTTAGTTTGAGTGCGAGTTGGAGAATTTGAAACAGAAAGTTCGCGAAGAGAGGGAAGATGGAACAGTAATTTGCTCAGCCTGTGGCCAATCCAGACTCAGCGTTTCTTTTTTTTCTTTGTAGCCGTTTAAGTTTTCCCCCTTCGCTAAAGCTATGGCGGACAGGTCGGTTCTCAGTTTCCGCTCGTTCCCTATGTTGCCCAAACTAGCACCAGCACTCATTCCGCGCGAAGCGCTGTCGCCGGATCAATCGATAGCGCCCGCCGCATGGGGATGTAGCTGGCCAGGAGCGCGACTAACAGAAGAAGAACTGCGACGAAGGCGAAGATGGTTGGGTCGGCGGCTTGGATACCGAATAAGAGGCTGGCGACCCAATGTGTCGAAGCTAACGCTCCTGCAAAGCCGATGAGAATTCCTAGGGATGCAAGAACTAGTGCTTCGCTTAACACCATCCTACGGATCCTGGTAGCGCTGGCGCCGAATGCGATGCGTATGCCAATCTCTTGAGTTTTTTGGCTGACATTGTAAGCCATGACGCCATACGTGCCGATGGCAGCCAGAAGAAGAGCCAGCGTGGCAAAAGCCCCGAAGAGAAAGGTGGAGAACCTGCGGCGCTCCAACGATTGCGACATGTAGTCGGTCATCGGGCGGATCGCGGTCACGGGAAGATCTTTGTCTGTGCCTTGCAATCGTTTCTTAGCGTTGTCAGCAACCGCCATTGGATCGCCATCGGCTCTGATAACGAATGTCATTGCTTCTAACGAGGTCCACGGCGCAAACGGGAACTGCGTTAGCGGTAGAAAAACTTCCGGGCGCGTCTGTACATCCATCCCGCTTTGTTTCACATCGGCCACGACACCAACGATCTCCCGGTAAGGTTGATTCCCTTTTGGACCGCCTTCTCGTAGCAGTTTCCCGATCGGGTTTTCAGTTGGCCAATGTTGATGGGCAAAACTTTGATTAACGATCGCCACCAGGCGCGAGTTCTGGGTATCAGAATCTGAAAAGAATCTGCCTTGGATCAGAGGTACACGTAACGTTTCGAAGTAGCCAGGAACAACGATATTGGAGGCAGCGGTCGGCAAATCAACAGACGATTCAACGGCATGATCAGCCAGCATAAAGGCAGTGTCATTGTATCCGGTCAGAGGGGGGAATATGGCAGCGCTTGCGGCTTGCACTCCCGGCAGGTCGCGTAAACGTTGAACGGCTTGGGTGAAAAACATCGATTTTTCGTCTTCACGAACATATTTTGTTGGTGAAAGTACTACATCCAACGCCAGCAAATGATCGACCCGGAAACCGGGATCGACTTTCACGGCGTTCATCATGCTGCGAATCATCAGGCCTGAGGTAGTGACCAGGACTAGTGCGATTGCGATCTCAGCGATCAACAGCGTGGACCGGACCTTTTTACCAGCTCGACTCGCGCTACTCCCACGACCGGTCTCGGTCAATGCAGGGTTAAAATTACCTGATGCAGCCTGGATAGCCGGCACTGTGCCAAAGAACAGGCCTGTGAGCAGTGATACCGCTAACGTAAATAGCAGGACCGTTCCATCTATTTTGATCCCGGCGATTTGGGGAAGATCGTGGGGTATGACCTTCGCTATCAGCCGAAGACCAGCAAAGGCGACAACGACGCCGAAACAGCCGCCTATCAACGATAACGTTAAGCTCTCCGTGACCAACTGGCGGGTGAGTCGCCAGCGATCTGCGCCAAGCGAGGCTCGAACAGCGAGCTCTTTTCTTCGCGATGATCCCTGAGCCAGAAGCAGGTTTGCAACATTCACGCACGCGATCAAGAGAACGCATCCAACTGCAGCGAATAATGCCAGCAGGACGGTCTGGGTACTACCGTAACGATACTGGTAAAGACTGGTGACGGTTGCGGTCAGCCCTGTGTTACTCCACGGGTAACTCTGCTCGAGCTGCCCCATGATCAACGCCATCTCCGAACGCGCAGAATCAAACGATATTCCTGCACGTAACCGCGCTAATACCAGAAGATCGGGATGGATACCGCGCTGGGCCCATTGATCGTCTGCGCCATGCAAGCCAACAGGCAGATAAGCGTCTACAGATTTATCAAAGAAATTGAACTCGGGAGGCAGAATTCCAATGATTGAGTACGAAACGCCGTCGAGAGTGAGAGTCTTGCCGGCAAAGTTCGGATCTCCGCCCAACCGGTTCTTCCACAATGCGTAGCTGATTACCACGACCGAATTTGCTCCCGCGGAATCTTCTTTTTCATCAAATGTCCGGCCACTCATCGGCTTGATCCCAAGCAGCTTGAAGAATGGAGACGAAACTTCTCCCACGCGAAGAAGTGCCGGTTCGCCGGCGCCCGTCAGATTGACGTGAGAAAGCCGATAAGCAGCCAGGTCGTCAAACGCGCGGCTCTGTTTGCGCCAATCAAGAAAATCCATCCAGGAAACCGTGCGGCTGCTGTTCTTTCTGTTTTCGTCCAGGATCACCAACCGATTGGCCTCACGGTACGGTAGTCCGTTGAGTAACACGAAATTGATGATGCTGAAAATTGTGGTGTTTACCCCGATGCCTAACGCTAAGGTCAACAGAGCAACCGCCGAAAAAGAGGGACGATTCAACAAAGTCCGAAGCCCATGCCGCAGGTCGCGGAAAATTTCAACGATTTGGCGCACAACAAGATCATCACCGTCGCGTGATCATGTCGCAAGACACGTAGATCGACATAATATTGCTATTGTACGACGCGGCCCCGGTCGAAGCGGCGCTTTTTTTGGGTTCTCAGTTTCCTGCGTTCCCGCTCGATCCCGCTCGACCTGTCCGCCGTCTTGTCCGACGTAGCCTTGGCGAAGTCGGAAGCCTTGGCGAAGATGAATCTCGCTCGATCCCCCATTTTCCACCTTGCGTTTCCGAGTGAGCGGCCCCATTTGAGGTCAACCCGCATGAGTAGCGACTATGTACATGGGTACGATCCGAAGGAGGCGGTCCGGCTGCAGGATCAGGCGAATACTTTAGTTCAGCTGTTGCACTCCGATACGGCTTACCCTGCTGGGCATACAGTTCTTGAGGCTGGCTGCGGAGTTGGCGCACAAACGATCACGTTGGCACGCAATAGTCCGAGCGCGTTAATTACTTCAATTGATGTTTCTGAAGCCTCTCTAGCCGAGGCTCGGCGGGCCGTGCAGTCGGCGGGGTTGACCAATGTCGCGCTACAGCAAGCAGATATTTTCAACCTGCCGTGGCAGCCTTGAAGTTCAAACCAAAAACGCTCACGCGTTTGGTGGACACGGCGCAGAGTTTGATGGCAAATACCTCAGATCGAGCGCTGAGGCTCCGAAGATCGAATAGCGCGTCCTCTGACACGGTTAACCGTCGACCGTTGGCGGCCGGACGGATGGTTTCAAACAGAAGATCACAAGGCGACTAAGCGGCAACCACACCACAGAATCAACACGGCGAGATTGATTTCACGCAGAGGACGCGGAGAAACGCTGAGGAAACAAAATTTACGTCAGAAACTCTGCGTTACTCAGCGACCTCTGCGTGAGAAATCTTCGCGAAATTGTCCGAAGTTGCATCTCAGCAGTGCAAAGATTTCGGAGATGAATTTTTGGGGTTCGTACCTTCGTTCCGGTCCCGATCAAATCCAGAAATTATCCCTGTAATCTTCTGTCCAAACTTGTTAAGAAAACTCTCGGGAACACCGTGGCTTGCTTCAATTGAATGTGTTTTCACAAATCCCTTTTAATCGGAGCCCACGGTGCTCCTCCAGCTTT
>JBKPCS010000061.1:0-38657 GCA_046727495.1 bacterium
AATCCATTCTCGGCAGTCAGGACAAAGTGATCGGAAGTCTGGTGGGCTTAGCTCTGGGCGCGAGTCTGATCAGTGTGTTCGCTCGATTAGGCGGCGGCATTTACACAAAGGCAGCGGACGTAGGTGCCGACTTAGTCGGCAAGATCGAGAGCAATCTGGAAGAAGACGACCCGCGTAACCCGGCAACGATCGCGGACAATGTTGGAGACAACGTTGGCGACTGTGCAGGTATGGCAGCAGACGTTTTCGAAACCTACGCGGTCAGCATCATTGGAGCCGTATTGGTCGGGTTCCTGACCATGCATTCGCCTGAGGCAGTCATATTCCCATTCTTACTCGGTGGAATCTCGGTTATCGGCGCTATTCTGGGTATTGTTTGGGTAAACATCCGAAAAGCGGGTGCGACGCAGGTACTGATCGAGGCGGTCGGCGCGAGCGCGCTCGTATCGGCAATCCTGTATTGGCCAGCGACGATGTTGCTGTTTCCAGGAACCATTCAAGTTGGCAATGCTACTTATACTCCGGGCCAACTCTATTTGGCTGCTTTGATCGGGTTAGCGATGACCGGAGTGATCGTTGCGATTACCAACTACTATACGTCCACAGCTTTTCGGCCGGTTCGAAAAATCGCCCAAGCGTCCGAGACCGGGCACGCCACGAATATCATCGCTGGATTGGCGACTGGCCTGCACGCAACAGCGTTGCCGGTAGTATTTATCGGTCTTGCCATCATGTCGAGCTACTATTGCGCCGGACTCTATGGGATCGCCGTTGCTGTCATGAGCATGCTTTCTATGGCCGGCATCATCATTTCTTTGGACGCGTTTGGACCGATCACTGACAATGCAGGCGGTGTTGCAGTAATGAGCGAATTACCGAAGTCGGTACGGTCCGTTACTGATGAACTGGATGCTGTCGGAAACACAATGAAAGCCGTGACGAAAGGGTACGCGATCGCGTCGGCTGGGTTGGCAGCGCTGGTTTTGTTCGGCTCTTACGTTTCGGAACTGAAATCTCATTTCGCGTCGATCGGAGGGAAAGATTTAGCCGACGGAGCATTCTCTTTAGAACGGCCGGATGTAATCATCGGGTTATTTTTCGGTGGTTTGCTGCCATTCCTTTTCAGCGCATTCAGTCTGAACGCGGTTGGAAAGGCGGCGGGCGCAGTTGTGAAAGAAGTGCGGCGCCAGCTGCAGGCGCATCCCGGGATCATGACGGGACAGGATAAGCCGGAGTACGGCAACTGTGTGGACATTGTTACCAAGGCTGCGCTGAAAGAGATGATCGTTCCCGCGCTTTTACCGATCTTATTTGTTCTGGTCGCGTCCTTCTTTGGCCCTGTCGTGCTTGGGGCGCTTCTTGTCGGAACGATCGTGACTGGACTCTTTATGGGTATTTCGATGACATCCGGCGGAGGCGCATGGGATAACGCGAAAAAATACATCGAAGAAGGGAACCATGGGGGCAAAGGTTCGCCTGCGCACCAGGCTGCTGTGACAGGCGACACCGTTGGTGACCCATATAAGGATACCGCTGGCCCTGCCATTAACCCGATGATCAAAGTCGCAAACATCGTTGCGATCCTGATCATTCCGATCGTGTTCAGGTAGCGCGAAAATCACGCGACCCCCGAATGCTTTCGGGCTCGCGACACTTTCGCGCTAGATTCTTCTGGATTCTGACTCCTGACTCCTGAATCCTGCCATTATGAAAGCGCTCCTGCTAACCAACGAATATCCTCCCCAGATCTATGGCGGTGCAGGTGTTCACATAGATTATTTGAGTCGGGAGTTGTCCAAGATCATGGAGGTCGAAGTACGTTGCTTCGGCGACCAATCGGTCGATTTACCCAACCTGACGGTTCGCGGTTTTGGTTTGGATACCTCGTCATTCCGATGTCCGAAGAATCTCTATTCGGTTCTCGGAGCGATTCGGCGCTGTACAGATTTTAATACGGCTGGGGTAGGTGCAGACGTAGTCCATTGTCACACCTGGTATACCCATTTCGGAGCCATATTGGCCAAGATCAACTACCACATTCCTATGGTGCTGACCGTCCATTCGCTGGAACCGCTTCGGCCATGGAAGCGAGAACAGCTTGGATACGGGTACGATTTCTCAAAATGGCTGGAAAAGACGGCGATCGAGATGGCCGACGCAGTGATCGCGGTCTCCGAAGAAACGCGCAAAGACGTGCTCTCTTTATTTAATGTCGCGCCGGAGCGCGTAAAAATCATCTACAACGGTATCGATCCGACCGAGTATTACCCGCGCCAATCGGTGGACCAGCTCGTTCGGTACGGTATCGATCCAAAGCGGCCGTATGTTCTATTCGTCGGGCGAATCGCGCGGCAGAAGGGAATTATCCATCTGGTAAACGCCATTCAGTATATGGACAAAGGGTTTCAGGTCGTCTTATGCGCCGGAGCGCCTGATACTCCGGAGATCGCGGCAGAAATGAAAAAGGACGTTGCAGAGGCGCAGAGCAAACATGGCGACGTGATCTGGATCGAGGAGATGGTATCTAAAGCGGCTGTCTATGAGCTTTACAGTCATGCTGCCGTCTTTTGTTGTCCTTCGATCTATGAGCCGTTTGGAATCATTAACCTGGAAGCGATGGCCTGTGAAACCGCAGTAGTTGCAACCGCGGTCGGAGGGATCAAAGAGGTGGTTGTAGATGGCGAAACAGGTTTTCTGGTCCCGCTGGAACAGATGAAAGAGAGCCCGTTTGAACCGTTAGATCCTCAAAAGTTTTCCCGCGACCTGGCCGCGAAGATCAACATATTGATGGCTGATCCCGCTCTGCGCGAAAAATTCGGCAAAGCGGGCCGCAAACGCGCGTTGGAGAAGTTCAGCTGGTCAGCTATTGCAGCGGAAACGAAGAAGCTCTACGAGTCGCTTGGACAGGCCTGACGCTTGCGGCGACACTGGTGAACAATGACGTCGATACTTTCTATACTGGAAATACGAAAAATTTTAGAGCTTTCGGGTTCCGTTCGGTGATCAATCTGATCGATCAACTGTTATTAATGTTTGTCGATCACATCAGAATCCACGCAAAGGCAGGAGATGGCGGGAATGGCTGTGTCAGTTTCCGACGCGAAAAATTTGTACCGAAAGGTGGCCCTGACGGAGGCGACGGAGGTCGCGGCGGTAATATCATCCTGCGGACTGACGTACATACCGACAACCTGGTTGATTTTTACTATCAGCCGTTGCTAAAAGCAAAGAGAGGCGGCCACGGCAAAGGCAAGAACATGTACGGTAGAGCTGCCGCTGACGCGATCTACAAAGTGCCAATCGGGACATTGGTCTATCGGATCCCGCCGCCGCTCCTTGAAATCCGGGAAGAGGATGAACTGCCTAGGAAACCGGCTATCGAGCCTTCTGCCTGCGAGCTGGTAATCGATCTCTCCGAGGAGAACCAGGAATTTGTCCTCTGCAAGGGAGGAGGGGGCGGCAAAGGGAATACTCATTTCAAAAGCTCGACCAACCGGGTGCCAACTCAGTTTACCGAAGGCGAACCTGGAGAAGAGGGTGACTTTCTGCTTGAGCTACGAAAGATCGCCGACGTCGGGTTAGTAGGCTATCCGAATGCGGGAAAATCGACTCTGCTTGGGAAGATCTCGGCGGCGCATCCCAAAGTCGCGCCGTACCCATTCACAACCTTGAACCCGGTTGTTGGGATCGTCGAGTTCGACGATTACAAACGCGCGACAGTGGCTGACATACCGGGATTAATCGAAGGAGCTCACCGAAACGTGGGATTGGGACACGACTTTCTGAAGCACATCGTGCGGTGTAAGCTTCTTGTATTCGTGCTCGACGCAGCGGGGAGCGAAGGGCGCAACCCAATCGAAGATCTGGGATCGCTGCGTCGGGAGCTCGATCTATACGATCCCTCTTTGACTCTCCGGCCCTGGATGATTGTGGCAAACAAAATGGATTTGCCTGAGGCTGCACAGAATCTTTCGTTCATTCGTGACCGATTTACGGATAAGCTGGTGGTCCCTATGTCCGCTGCAAATGGTGATGGAACGAAACAATTCATTGAATCACTTGAACAATTTCTTCTCCGTCGAAGCAATGAGAGCCGGTGACCGGCGACGAGACACCAGCACCTCCTGGCTCCTGGCTTCTGACTCCCGGCTCCTTCTACTATGAAGCCGCTGGTGGCCAGTTACTGCACCTATTTTTTGAAGGCGGAGATGCAGCATATCTATCGCCAGGTGACGTCATTTTCCGCTGTCGACACTTTTGTGATCACTAAGTTTCGAGAAAACAGCGAGCGCTATCCATTTGATGATGTCGAGATCGTTACGAATGCGCGAGTCTCGCCGGTCCGGCGTGGGATCTTGAAATACATGAAGCGTGTGCCTGCCGTGATTTACCGTGGTGAGATGGAGACGTTGCGACGGGTCTTACTTCGCCGTGATCCAGCGATGATGCATATCTACTTCGGCAATACCGGGGTTCATCTGCTTCCGTTGATCGAGCGATGGGATCGGCCCTGTGTTGTCTCTTTCCATGGGATGGATGTGCAACGCAGGGAGACTGAGCGAGGCTACGAAGTTAAACTCCGCAAACTGCTGCAGACTGTGCCGCTGGTTCTGGTGCGTAGCCGATCTATTGCCGAACGCTTGATCGAGCTCGACTGCGACCCTAAAAAAATTCGGATGAATCGGGCCGGAATTCCGCTTGGAGAATTTCCCTTCCTGCAACGAGTGCCGCCACCTGACGGCGCCTGGCTTTTCGTGCAAGCGTGCCGGTTGGTCCCCAAAAAAGGTCTTCCAACAGCGTTGCTCGCGTTCGATCGCTTTCGAAAGACCTACCCGAAGGCCAAATTCGCAATTGCCGGCGACGGTCCGATGCGGGATAAGCTGACGAAACTGGTTGCCGAACTCGGGATTCAGTCAGCTGTTTCTTTTGTCGGTTTCTTGAGTCAGACAGAACTCCGTGATCTGTACGCAAAAGCGCATCTCTTTGTCCACCCTAGCGAGCTTCCTCCAGATTCAAATCAAGAGGGCGTGCCGAATTCGATGCTAGAAGCTATGGCAACCGGTTTACCGGTCGTAGCCACGAATCATGGCGGCATCCCGGAAGCAGTTGTTGAGGGAGTGAGCGGGTTTCTGGTACCGGAACGCGACGACAAGCGACTTGCCGATGCAATGGTGAAGCTGGTGTCACAGCCTGATCTTTGGCTCCGGTTCAGCGCAGCGGCATCGAAACGGGTTGCAAACGAGTTTGAACAACGCAGGCAGGTAGAGGCGTTGGAAGGGTACTACCTAGAGGCTATAGGCTCCAGCGTTGGAAGAGTCACGCTTCCGCCTCCGCCAAGGCTATAGCGGACAGGTCAGCGCGACCTCGTGTGGATCGTACCCGACATGAGCGCCGGGTTCAGACCGCCCAGCAACAGTTTGAAGTCGCCTCATGCCACAGCGTCGTTGGCGTCCCAAACTGGTGCTGGGGCGAACCCTACCGGTTACCCTCGTTTTCCCTGCGCTTCCGCCAAGTGCATCAGGTAACACTCGAACCGATTCAAACTAGCGCGTGCCGTCGGGTCATTCTCGATGATTTTGCGTACTTCGGCTTCGTTTTCGACCTCATAGATGGCGAATCCGAAAGGGCCTTCAGAAGCCAGCACAGGCCCGTAGGCTAGTACTTTGCCGGCTACGAACTGCTCGTGCGTATATTGCACATGGTCTTCCATCAGGCGCCTTTCTTCGGCTGTCATGTCTTGAACAAAGCTGGCTCGGGGAGGAGTCAGTTTGACAAAATAGTGCTCTTTGCCGATTGCAGGTCGTTGCGTTGGGGACCCTACTGTTTGTTCTCGGGCTGAGGTTCCATCCGAAAGATGGTCTCTCCCGGTTTCATCAGATCCAGTTTGTCGCGCGCGAGGAGCTCGGTGTACGCCGGATCGTTGCGCAGAAGATTCAGTTTCTTACTCTCTTTATTGTATTTGGTACGCTCCAGCTGGACCTGTTGTTTGAGCGCCTGCAGCGCCTTCTGCTGTCGCTGTTGTTCTTTGACTAGCGGTAAGAACCAACAGATGAGCAGAATCACTGCTGCTGACAACATCAGCAGATAGAGTATCCGGTTAAGGAACGACCGAAGCCAATCGTCCCGCGAATGACCGTAGTCGTCATATTCCGAACCGCCTCTCACTCAGCGCATCTTACCTCCATACTGAGCGTTGTCACCAAGTTCTTCTTCAATTCGCAAAAGTTGGTTATATTTAGCAATCCGATCGGTGCGCGACAGTGATCCGGTCTTGATCTGACCGGCGTTGGTGGCGACGGCGATATCCGCGATCGTTGTGTCTTCCGTCTCGCCTGATCGATGGCTGATGACCGAGGTATACCGGTTCTCTTTAGCAAGCTCGATCGTGTCCAAGGTTTCAGTCAGGGAACCGATCTGATTCACTTTCACTAAAATAGAGTTAGCAACTCCTTGCTCGATCCCTTTGCGCAAGAAACTAACATTTGTAACAAAAAGATCGTCACCAACGAGCTGTACTTTAGCCCCGAGGGCCTCGGTTAGCTTTTTCCAACCAGCCCAATCGTTTTCAGCGCAACCGTCCTCGATTGAAATGATCGGGTATTTGCTGCACAACTTCGAATAGAGGTCTATCAGCTCTTCAGCAGATTTCACGGAGCCGTCCGATTTTTTAAAGACGTAGGCGTTCGACTTGGCGTCAAAGAACTCGCTCGAAGCTACGTCGAGTGCAAAATAGATCTCTTCTCCGAGCTTGTAGCCTGCTTTCTCGACGGCTTGAGACAATGTATCGAGGGTGTCTTCCACGCTTTCAAGATTTGGGGCAAAGCCGCCTTCGTCCCCTACCGCGGTCGACAGCCCTCGCGCCTTCAGGACGCTTTTCAGCGCATGAAAGATTTCAGCGCCGTAACGAAGCGCCTCGGCAAAGGTCGGCGCACCCTTTGGCATGATCATGAACTCTTGAAAATCGATCGGCGCGTCGGAATGGGCCCCCCCGTTTATTACGTTCATCATCGGGACCGGCAAAACCTTGGCGTTTGGCCCGCCGAGATAACGGAACAAGGAAAGACCGAGTTGAGAAGCTGCTGCGTGCGCTACCGCCAGAGAAACTCCGAGGATTGCATTCGCGCCGAGCTCTTTTTTGTTTGGCGTGCCGTCCAGGGCGATCATCGCTTCGTCGATATCGGTCTGTTCCAGCGCATCTCGGCCGATCACAGCGTCCGCTATTTTGGACTCTACGTTTTCGACCGCCTTGAGAACGCCCTTGCCGAGGTACTGGCTCTTTTCACCGTCGCGCAGCTCCCAGGCCTCGTGTTCGCCGGTGCTTGCGCCACTCGGAACGATCGCGCGGCCAACTGCGCCACCTGTTACTTCAACGTCTACTTCAACCGTAGGATTCCCTCGCGAATCGAGCACTTGCCGAGCTCGGATATCCGAAATGATAGTGGATGACATAGTCTACTATGCGTGTGGGGGGTGTGGGTCAGAGAATACGGACTTGAAAGTTGTTTAGTCTCAGCCTTCGGGCGAGTCAGGCGACTGGGGAAAGGCTTTCGTCGGTACGAGTCTGATATGCTTCAATCGAGACAATTTCCACATGTCTGACTCCCGTTTCTGTTGGAAGTTCCGCCGCTTCTCCAGGTTTTTTGCCCAGCAAAGCCTGGCCGATGGCGGTCTGGTAAGAGAGGATATGCTCCTCTGGAACGCTGTCCCACGCGCCTAGAACCGTGTACTGCAAGGTCTCGCCCGAAACAGTGTCTCGCAGTGTGACGACTGTTCCAATCGAGACTTGGCTGGTATCGGCGTCCCCGAAGCTGGAACCGCGGGCGCGAGACAGCATTTGTTCCAGTTCCGCTTTTCGGCGCATCAAGACAGTCTGCATCTCTTTCGCCGCCTTATATTCAAAGTTTTCGCGCAAGTCTCCGTACGAACGCGCGACACTAATTTCCCTGCTGTTTTCTGGGATCTTTTTCGTGACCAGGTCGTCGTACTCTTCCTTGCGACGCTGCAGACTTGACCAGGAGACGACCAATGATTCCTCCCTCGATTCCGCCTCCCCGCTTACCATCGATTGTAATTCAGGGTGGACCTTTATCATTCGGGCCATCAACGATCGTTTGTTAAGCTCTTCAAAAGCCGGAGTCAACAGCATGCGTCGCATGAGGTCTCGAGTCTGAGAGGATGGCGCGTTAACAATCAAATCTGGAACTAGTTTGCGATCGTCGATCAAAAGATCGTGTAGCTTGGATCCCCGCCGGTTTTCGTTGAATTGATCCCGTTCTAGAGCGCCAAAAACGGCCGCCATCAGCTCTGGCTCAAACAGATCGAGTCCGGCACCGCGTTCTTTGCAGAGCCAGTAAAGTATTTCCGACGAGATGGAATGTTCTTTGATCGCCCGGTGCAGGTTTTGTCGCAACGCTTCGCTGTGCCCATTATCAATAAGAGTCTTGGCGATCTCGCCCACCAGGCGAGCATTGGCGTTTTGCAGAAGCGAAAGCAGGCGGGTTGACCACTCCTGAGGAAATGCGCGCGGAAACTCATTAATCACCGAGCGTTGTCTGCTCGTTGATACCGATGAGAGGGTGTTAGATAGGCGGTTCTCCGATTCTTTCAATAGCTGGGCGACGGATAACGGCCCTGCCTTTAGTTCCGGTAGTTTTGCGAATAACTCATCTCTCAGAACCAGCAGTTCGATCGCTTGTGGCGCGTGGAGACGCTGGTTTTGGTTTGCGATCTCCTCGACCTGGACAATGAGCGGTTGAAGATCGGTTTCTTTTCCTTTGAAGGATTCGGCGTTCTTCAGAATCTGCTCCAGAGCGCCCAACTGGCTTTTCAACTGCCGGGCGTTCCGGAACGACTCGAGCAATTCTTCCGAGTAAGAGATCGATCTATCGCGAATGGTGAGGTTATCGGTCTTTTTCGCCGGCAGCGAAAACCTTCCATCTTTGCGCAGAGCTTTTTTGGCGCTATCCCACCATTTTTTGAATTCTTCCTGGGCTACTACATCCGGGGCAAGAGCCTTTTGCAGTTGATCCTGGGTGATCTTTCCACCGAAACTCTCCAATACGATTTGTGAGAGCTGAACCGGGTCCTCTTTTGCCAACTGTTGCAGAACCCGCGGCTCCTTCGCCTTACGAACCAGGAAATGGTTCTCCAGCAACGGTTGGAGGGTTTCGGCCGCATACTGCACCTGCATTGTGTGATGCTTCTTTGTTTCGAAATCGATAACGATCTGGTTCAGAAGCAGGTTCCAGCGGCTTACCCTTCCGAATCCCCAGCTTTTGTGTACGCAAAATGTCTCCGGCTTCAATTGATCCAGTATCTCAGCGGCCTTGGCGCTGATTTTTCCGGCCTCAACCATCGCTTGCAGTTCGGCGTCCATAAGGAGGGATGAACATAGGGAAAGGGGCACGCCGATCAAGGGGGGATTTAGAAACCTTCAAACAGAGCTTTCCGGTGCGTTCCCTTGACGCTATTTCCAGACGGCGCTAACGTGCCCCGCTTTGACTATTCGAAATCTCGTCTCTTACGGACGTGATGCTCGACCTGGACGGTTCTCACTCCTACTCCTTGCGATCGTTACAGTGTTTGCATCACAATTATCAAATGCTAGCGCGGATCCGATAAGCGATCTGCGTGCTTTGTCGCTTTTCAAGGACGCCGACTTGAATCGGTTGGCGGGCGGAGATGTACTGGCCAAGCAACGGTCGCCGGTTGGGCGTTCGTTGACAGTGGAGAGCGCCTACGTGCTTCGTGCTCCACTGAAGACAGCAGTTAGTTTGCACACGCAATGGAATCCGAGCCGCCATCCGGAACTGCGAGTCTACCTGCAATCGGATATCGGCAGGAGCGGCGATTTCCAGAGGCTTGCCTCAGCGCCCTCAAATTCTGCAGTGCGAGCGTTTGTTGAAACGACGCAAAGGCTTCCTAACGATCCTTCCAAGCTCCAATTGAGCAATGCAGAAGCCAGAATGTTCGTGCCGGAAAGCGGAGGCGGCGGCGGGGGGATGTCCGCCGCAGTCGTAAGCTTTTGGAACAAAGTCCTGTCCCAACGTATGCAGAGTTTTCTTTCTGGCGGCCTGAGTGCGGAACCGCCTTACGAAACCGGCGGCTCTACACTCCGAGTTTCGGACGAGGTAGCTCGTCTCATTCAAGAGAGCGGCTCTGTTCGTTCACAATTTGGACCGATTATTTCCGCGACACCAGTTGGTGGCGGGCGTGGAACTCCGTCCGGATATTGGACGCTGTTTGATGTCGACGGAATGGCTGCGGTGAGTCTGAGCGCCTCTTATGGTAAAGCGGTCGGCGATGGATGGCAGGCACTCGATCTTGGGTACTATGCCAGTGGCGGTTTTTATGCGTTGGTTACCCTATACCAGATGTGGCCAGCGAAAGTAGGCAACCAGGATGCAACTTTGGTGTGGCGTGTTGATCTAACATCTGCCTCTGCGATAGGAAATTTGCGCGGTGTTGAAAGGCTTGGATCCGGTGCTGCGATGATGCGCGATATCCAGAAAAACGTGAAAGCCTTTGTTCGAGAGAGCGGAGGCGGTCGTTAATATTTACTAACGTTTAGGTTTTGTCAGCGCACGCCCCATGAATGAAAAAAGACGCCTGAGTTTTCTGGGGCAAGTCTCGGGTTATGCTTTGCTTTTCGCCTGCCTGACACAGGCAGGCTCGGCGCAAGAAGATATCAGCCGGACAATTGGTGACTTTAAGTCGTCGTCTCTTTCCTACGAGTACAACTCGGAAGCATCGTTTTTCGGCTCGGGTACGCTTAACCGGAAGTCGAGGGACGTTGGGGAAATCGATGAAATCAGCAGTTCAGCGAGCTTCATCGTATCGCGCCAGCTAAGCGATGCCGTCCTGCTTCGGCTTGGGCCGGAATGGGAATATTTTTCGTTCGATACGAAAACATCGGCGGCGATCCCGAACGTTGTTCAAGGAGTCGACATGGCGATCGGTTTGGATTGGCAGTTCACTCCTGCAATCATTGCCCGAATAGAGGCGCATCCGGGCATCTATAGTAACTTTGCCCGGGTCTCGTTGAGCCAGTTCAACGCGCCTTTCGAGATTGGTGGTACCTATTTCGCGTCGCCGGACTTGCAGTTCTTTGCCGGAGTCGGTGTCGATCTGAATCGTGACGCGCTCATTCCGGCCGTCCCGGCGGTCGGCTTTCGATGGAAGATGGCGGACAAATGGGTCCTGTACAGCATGTTGCCCCGGCCGCAATTGCAGTACTCGGCCACGGACAATCTCAAGTTCTTCGTCGGCGCTGATCTTCGCGACTCAACTTTCAGAATGGATGACGAATTCGGGCATACCAGAGGGGTCAAGAAATTGGACAATGCCATTCTGGATTACACGGAGGTGCGGGCTGGTGGTGGGGCGACCTGGCAGGTAACAAAGGCTATCGGAATTGATCTGGAGGGAGGATGCGTTCCTTATCGGCGATTCAGTTTCCCGCGAGCGAATTATAAAGTCTTGGCAACAGATCCGGTACCATACGTTCGCGTAGGAATATCAGCAAAGTTTTGACGTTCTCTATCTGAGTGCGAGTGCGAGTGCGAGTGCGAGTGGGTTGCGCGATCGAGACTTTTCTGCTCTGTACTAACACTCGAACTCGTACAAACCACTCGCACTGAAATGTCGGATCCACTGATTGTCTTAGAGAGCCTTACCAAGACGTTTGGCAAGACGGTGGCCGTGGACAAGATTTCGATGTCGATGCGCAAGGGGGAAATCTTCGGTTTCCTTGGCGCCAACGGCGCGGGAAAAACGACTACTATTCGAATGATGTGTGGACTGGCGCGACCGACCAGCGGTCATGGCTCTATCGCTGGTCTGGACATCTGGAAGGAGCGGCTCCGTATACGATCGAAGTTTGGGTATGTACCGCAAAAGTTCAGCCTCTATACCGATCTTACCGTCCTGGAAAATCTGCGTTTTTTTGGAGGCGCATATCGTTTGCCGGCGGATCAGCTTCGCCGGCGCTTAGATCGAACGCTCCAAGAGATGGACCTGGGCTCACGAAAAGATTTCCGAGCGGGAAGCCTTTCTGGGGGCTACAAACAATTGCTTTCTATCGGATGCGCCTTGATTCATGAACCGGACCTTCTGATTCTCGATGAACCGACGACCGGCCTTGATCCTGTTCATCGGCAGCAGATCTGGGACATGCTTTACGAATTCAGCCAGCGCGGGACAACTATCTTCGTCACGACCCATTACATGGACGAAGCGGAGCGTTGCACCGATGTCGGCTTCATCCACGAGGGGCGCTTGATTGCGAAGGGGTCTCCACGAACACTGAAACAAAGTCTGCGGGAGCAACTCCTTGAAGTCCATGTAGAACCGGCGATGCCCGCAATGGTGGAGCTGCGGAAAATTCCAGGTGTTTATGGAGTGGATGTGCGAAGCGGCCGGTTAAGGCTCCATGCGCGTGATCCGCACGCGCTATTGAAGAGCTGGAATGACCATTGGCCTTTTGTCGGCCTGCAATGGCACGGATATGCTTGGGTAGAACCTGATATGGAGGACGTTTTCAAAGCATATTCTCAGGGGTACTATCTCGAAGATCAGGCGAAGAGAGGAGTGCGATGAATTTCCTGGCTTCCTGGAACGCTATTCTGACGATCGCGTATAAAGAATTTGTTCACGTTTGGAGGGATCGCAGAGTTCTTCTCCTGCTGATCTTTCTCCCACCTTTTTTCACTTTTGTGTTCGGACATGCATTTGAGGTGACATCGATTCGGGATGTCCCTGCGATGTTGTACGACGCGGATCGCAGCCCGGATAGCGAGCAATTTGTCGCGAAGCTGAAAGCAAAAGATACTTTCGCCTGGAAGCAGTGGCAGGGGAACCCGAACGGGCAAATTGATCTGCTGCGGGCCGGGGTTCAGACGGCAATTGTTATTCCAAAAGATTGGGGCAAAGGCTTACACGACGGTGATCCACGCCCTCTGCGTGTGGTTCTGGATGGTACGGACACGAATACCGCTCCGGCGGTGCAGGGGGCGCTGCAACAGGTGCTGGCAGACCATCAGATGATGACGCGAGACAATGTGATCGAAAATCTGCCGGAAGAAGTGGTTGATCTCGGCCGGGATCTGTCGAAGGAGATCCGGGCAGAGTTCGGTTCGATCATGTCTCCATGGGAGCTTAAGAGCGAAATACTTTACAACCCGAAGCTGATGTTCATTGACTTCGTGGTGCCTGGAATCGTTGGTTTGATCCTGCAATTGCTGACCGTCACATTAATCGCCAGCACCATTACCAGGGAGCGAGAAGTAGGCACGTTGTCGCAATTACTGGTGACGCCGCTCCGGCAATTTGAAATCGTGATCGGAAAGGTGCTGCCGTACCTGTTGATCTCGCTCTTGCTCATTGGAAGTACTTTGGCCGTCGGCTATTTTCATTTCGGGGTCAAGTTTCATAAACCGATCCTGCTCAGCGAGGTCTGTTTTCTGTTTCTGTTGTGTTCTCTCGGATTGGGGCTTCTGATTTCCGCCTTCGCAACAACACAAACCCAGGCGATCCAGTTTTCGGTTTTTCTGCTCTTACCAATGATGTTGCTGTCGGGCGCATTTCAGCCGCTCGCATTGTTGCCAGGTGTAGTTCAGGCGTTCTCTGAGCTGTTTCCCTTGACTCACTTCTGTCGCGCGTTCCGGCAGGTAAACATGTACAACGCCGATTTTGCCGTGATCCGAGGCGATCTGATAGCATTGGCGGTTGGGGCGGTAGTAACATGCGTGGCGGCCGGTCTTTTGCTACAGACGAACGAGGATTAGTCTGGTCCACGGAGCGGCCCTCGCCAGCCTCAAAAACTGACGCTCAGATCCATTTTGAAATAGGCCGAGCCTTTCGCGGGGTAATCGGGTCCGGCATGGAAATAGTTGAATCTGCGTTGGAAGGTCCAACCGGCTATTACTTCAAATGAGATGTCTCGCGTCGGGTTATAGCATGCACCAGCGCCGGCGCGGAGGTCACTGTACTCGAGTACCGCATTGTTGGTTCTTCGGTCTGGTGTCGGACCATTTCGATAGCCGCCGCCCACGGCTTCTCCGTCGATAAAAAATTCCCATGTCTTGTTGGGCAGGTAGCTCAACCGCGGCTTCGGAAAAACCGCGCGGAGATTGAACTGGTCATTGATTTTCCAGTTGATTCCGCCAATCGGTAAAACCGGATTTTCTGTAAAAGGGTCCGCAGTCAAGCCGACCACGATGTGCAGATTGTCTCGAACCTTGATTCCCCCTGCAATTCGGACCGATATATCGAATGAGTTCAAGCTGATGTGGTTGCCAGTAAAATAGAACCCGGGCTCAAGTGTGATCAGGGGAAAAAAATCTTCTCCGCTCCAGTAGGATAGCGCGACCTCTGCGTTGAAACTGTTTAGCGATCCGGGGAACGCGTTACCATCGGAACGACTGAAAGCGTACTGCTCTGCTTCGATCCCGGCTTGTAAGTAATATCGGCCGGATAACTTAAAGTTGCGCAGAGCTTCTAAGCTATAGTGGTAGGTCGCTTGAGAACCCAGCTTGCTGGCTTTCATAATCCGACTCCCGAGCGTGTAATCGCTAATGAGCTCGGTTGACCAATTGGGCTCGGGCTGAGAGAGGCTCTGGGAAACGATACCCTGCTGGTCAGCAAGTCCGCTGGAGCAGACCAGAAACAAAAGCAGCATACCGATCCGCATATGATTGTGACGTCGCAACCTTATACAAGGTTTCCTGAAACTGCTTTGCAGGCGCTTCCGGAAGCGCTCGCAAATCGAACGTGGTGCTTTTGCTCGATTCGTTTGCGCCTCGACTGCCCTTTTACTCTGGTTCCGCTGAGAGACTTCTGAAACAGCCTGGAGAGCGCCCGCCTTCTGGTCCCCCAGCAGCCCGCCACTCATGCCCGAAGCTCTTGGTTGTTTGAGCCGTCCAGCACGAGAAATTTCTCCAGATGATAGGTCGGATCTGTCCTGAACGTGAGACGGCCGGAGTATTTGCGCTCAATCTCAATTAAGAGCTCTTCGTCTTCCGTCTTCAATCGATTGAGCACCTCCGGATTGACGATGACCCGAACATCGTGCACATCCGGGTTCTGTCGCATAATCGTGTGAAGCGCTCGCTGGATCTCGACACTCATTGTCATCGGGCTCTTTACGACAGCCCGTCCATGACAATAAGGACAAGGAACGAACATCGATCCGGTTAAACTTTCTTGTGCTCTTTGCCGGGTCATCTCCATCAAACCGAGCGGCGAGATTGGTAGAACGTGCGTCTTCGCTTTATCCCGTTTCAATCTTTCTTTCATTCGATTGTAGACCATCTGCTGGTCTTTGCGGTTCTTCATATCGATGAAGTCACCGATGATCAGGCCACCGATGTTGCGCAGACGGAGTTGCCTGGCGATTTCGTCAGCTGCCTCCAAATTGGTTTGCAGGATCGTTTTTTCGACGTCCCTGCCGCCCTTGTTACGTCCGGTATTTACATCGACAGCGATGAGCGCCTCGGTTTCATCAATCACGATGTAACCGCCACATTTCAACCAAACCTGGCGATGGAATGCGTCGTCGATCTGTTTTTGAACCCCGAATTTGTCGAAAATCGGAGTCGAGTCAGTATAATGAAAGATCCTCTTTTTTGACCGTTTCGATATTTGTCCAACGAGGTTTTGCATCCGGCCTACCGCCGCCTCGTCGTCACAATACACAGTGTTGATCTCATCTGTCAGAAAATCGCGCACTGTTCGATCAATTAGATCAGGCTCCTGGAACAAAACAGCTGGAGCAGGTCTCGTTCGGAACGATTCTTCTATCTGACGCCACTGCTCGAGCAAAAGACCAAGGTCTCGGACAAAATATCGCGCGCGCTGTCCTTCTCCAATCGTCCGGATGATTACGCCGACGCCTTCCGGAATCTCCAGTCTCTGCAGAATCTGCCGTAGTCGTTCCCGTTCTTTCGGATCTTCGATCTTCCGGGAAATACCGCTTTGGTCGTTGTGCGGCATCAGAACGAGATAGCGCCCAGCCAGACTGATGTTCGTGGTGATTCGGGGACCCTTGTTGCTGATGGGGCCCTTGGTCACTTGTACCATCACTTCAGAACCGACCGGATAGATCTCAGGAATTTCCTTCGCTGTAACCTTCTTTTTCGATTTGCGCTCGTGGGCCCGGTTGACCTCTTCGACACTGCTATCAAGGCCAGGCAGCGCGTCCCAGAAGTGCAGGAAAGCATTCTTCTCAAATCCGATGTCGACGAACATCGCTTTGAGACCGTGTTCGATGTTTTTAACTTTCCCTTTGAAAATACTCCCGACGATATTGCGATCGGTGTCGCGTTCGATGTTGTATTCTTCCAGCACGCCGTCTTCCAATAACGCAACACGGCGCTCCAGTTTTTCACAGCTGATTACGAGCTGGTTGCCGACTTTCTTCGGCGCCATACCCAAAAATTGTTTCACTCTTTCCAGCATAATTACAGTTAAGAAAGGGGTTACGCGGCTCAACTAAAAGAAGAGGAACCGCTTCTTTTTCTCGCCCGTCCGGTTCTGACCTTGTTGCTGGTCGGGTTGCTGAGTTTCTTTGGGTTTTCTGTGGAAAAAGTCAAAGAAGTTTCGCTTCCTTTCCTGCGAAGCTGGTTGTGCCCGTTGGGCTACTTTATGATCATCCGCATCTGGACGAATATCGGGTTCCGCCGCCTGCGCGCGAGCGACCTTGCGGGGGGCATCGTTGGGCTCGGGGGCGTCATCCGACGTCTCTTCGTCTGCCGCTGCAACCTGTGCAGGGGCAGGGACTGCGTTATCCTTGAAGTTAATTGATTGGACAAAGTTGAAATTTCCGATCGCTGGATCCAGTGGTTTGACTCCCGGATCATACCCACGATCAAGCGCTAGAATCTCCTCAATGATCTTGGATGCCAGGGGCGCTGGTACTTCGCCTCCGGCTTTGGCACCTTGGACCAGCAGCGATAGAGCGATTTTCGGTTTTTCATACGGCGCAAACGCGACGAACCAGGTGTGGTTATCTTTCTCGCCGTCGCGCCAGAACTGGGCAGTACCGGTTTTGCCGGCTACGAACACTCCGGGAACTCTGCCCCGCGCGCCGGTTCCTCCTTGTTCGTTGACTACTCGCCACATCCCGCGCCGGACCAACTCGATCTGGTCCTTGGTCAGGCCATTAATTTTAGTCAGATCTCCTCGAATCTTCTCCGGACGCCGGGTGATTGATCCATCTGCCTGTTTAATCTGATAAATCAAGCTCGGCTTGTAAGCGATTCCTCCGTTGGCAACCGTTGCAGCAACGATTGCCATTTGCAGCGGACTGGCGAGGACATAGCCTTGCCCAATCGAAGCATTAGCGGTCTGTCCTTGTGTCCACTTTTCGTTCTTGTTCACGCGAAGCCATTCCGGGGAGGGCAATACTCCTGGATCTTCGCCCGACAACTCGATTCCGGATGGCTGCCCCAATCCGAGAGTCGCTCCAACGCTATCGATCGCATCGATACCGGCAGCGTTCCCCCACTGATAGAAAAAGGCGTTGCAGGAATTCTTGATTGCATCGCTCAAAGTCTCGGTGCCGTGGGATCCTCCTTTTTCGGCGATCCAGCACTTCATGTATGTGTTACCATAGGTCACCCCGCCTGTGCAGGTGAACTGGGTTTTGGCTAAACCTTTGGTCAACCCGGCCAGGGCAACCGGTATCTTGTAGGTGGATCCGGGCGCAAACGCGCCGATGCAACGGTTCGTCAGCGGGTCGGCGTCAGCTTCTTTGATCGATGCCCAGTCTTTTGCGGAAATCGAAGGGATGAACTTGTTGGGATCGAATGACGGCACGGAGGCCATCGCCAGGATCTGGCCATTGTTTGGATCCACAACCACACAGGCGGCACGGCCCACGTTCCGCAATGCTCGCTCGACAATATATTGG
The DNA here is from genome assembly GCA_046727495.1 of bacterium. Classification (GTDB taxonomy): domain Bacteria; phylum Verrucomicrobiota; class Verrucomicrobiia; order Chthoniobacterales; family JAFAMB01; genus JBKPBY01. The sequence continues at coordinate 17,909 of JBKPCS010000061.1, forward strand.
ATCCGGGAATCGATCGTCAGGTAAACATTTGCTCCCGGTTTCGCTGGAATGATTTCCTTTTCGCCTTCGATTTGATTCTTGGCGTTCTTCTTGAGAACCCGGCGCCCCGGTGTACCGCGAAGCGCGTCGTCCATGTAGTACTCGATATTGGTGCGACCCTGTACGTCCGGCTCGTAGAAGTTGAAGTCTTTGATGTCGGGTAATTGACTGATATCCTTTGGTGCGCCGACATAGCCGAGAATCTGCGCCGCCATGGCATTGAAAACATACTTCCGCAGTGGTCTTACATTCACTTGAACGCCGGGCAGCCCTAGATCTTTCTCGGCGAACTTTGAGAATGTGGCGAAATCGAGGTCTTCGCGGTAAGTGAAAGGCACCAGGCGATTGTTCAGGAAGTGAGTCCATAACCGCTGAGAGTTGTACGGTTCGGCCACCTTCAGCTCTTGCAACCGGGGAATAATCGTTCGGTCAACGATCTGAACGATGTCGGCTTCCTTGCGATCGTGAAGCATGCCGCTCGAATCTTTCGCCCGATAGTCGATCATCGGCGTTCGGCCGAATTGCTTCTTGTACCCGCTGATCAAGTCCGGAAGATAAAAGTCGACTTCGTAACTTGGACGGTTGGTTACTAAGACGACTCCATTTCGATCGAGGATATCCCCACGAACGGCAGGAATACGAACGGTTACTTCGGACGATCCTTGAATCCTGTCGCGGTACTTGTCGCTATATTTGACTTGCACGAACCAGAGCCGCAACCCGATTCCGGAAAGAGCGACGAGCATGAACGCGGCGAGGAACAGAATTCGAAAATCGAGAACAGACGATTTCTTCAACTGTGCCATAGATGCTGCTTTATCGCGTTCCCGGCAGGCCTGGCCGGTATCCGAGCGCGTGGGACAACGGTGTGAGAATAAAGAACACGCATGGAGCAATCAAAAGCGAAATGAGCCCAGGACCTAAAATCCGCCAAATAACGACGTCATTAAGAAAGAACTCATTTCGTTGAAAGCTTAAGATGCCGTATTCGGCCAGCAAAACAAATGGAGTCAGCACCGCGCTGATCTCGGCCAATAGCCAGTGAGATTGCCAGCGATGGCGTAGAAACAACGGCCGGAGGCCATGCATGATCAGACCGGGAATCAGATAAATCAGAATGGTTGTTCCTAGCATGAAGTCCGATTTGGCGCTCTGCGGCACGAGAAGCAGGTCATTGAATAGTCCCGTTACAAACGTCAACCCGAGCACCAGTGGAAAAGGGAAAGCGAGGCATCCGTAAAAATAGATAGCAGGAACGAACAGGATCGCCGCCCCTTTCAAAAGAAGCACTGGGGGGAGAGACAATTGGAAAAGATATGAGCCAAAAATCAGCGTGATCAAGACCAAGAAAAACGAAATCATTTTCGCCCAATAATTACAAAGACGTCCCGGATCTCCGCTAGATCAACCGCCGGTTTGACTGTAGCGACGCCTTCGAGCTCTTTCACCGTGAAATCTTTCACCTGGCCAATCAAGACTCCTGAGGGAAATACCCCTCCGGCGCCGGCAGTAAATACGTTCGACCCCGGCTTCAAGTTCGCTGTTTTGCTTAAGAAGCGGATTCTTAAGTCCGGCGCATAGTTAGTGGAAGCTCTCGTGCCGCTCACAATTCCTTGTTCCTGGGTGCCCTCTATGGTGACGGAGACGCGCAGGCTCTCGTCAGAGAGCAGTAATACCACAGCAACATCATTTGCAACGCTGGTTACTTTTCCGACAAGACCCGTTTCGGTGACAACGGCCATGTCAGTGGCAATACCGTCTGCCGCCCCTCGATCGATGGTGCAGGAACTCCACCAGGCTGCACTATCTCGAGAAATGATTCTGGCAGGAATTAAACGGAAAGAGGACTGCTCCTTGTACCCGAGAGCCCGATTCAGCCGGTTGACCTCCGCCTCGCTGTTTTTGAGTAGATTGTTTGTGGCCTGCAACTGACGGTTTTCGAGCTTGAGCCGTGCGTTTTCGCGCTCTAGCTCATCAACGTGCTTCAATCCGCCGCTGACGCCTCCGAGGCCTTGCTGTACCGAAGCCCCGGTCCGGAGGATAGGCGAAATGGCCTGATAAAAAGCGGCTTGCATCTGCTGTTTGGTGGTTTGCGGGAGCAAGAGGATCGAAACCACGAGAATCCCAAATATCCCGAGAGTCGCTATGGTGGTGCTCCTCATGAGAGCGGCGCTGCGGACAAACTGGCTAGTCCATTCAATGTGTTGGCCGGTCGGAAGAAGCGACTTGGCGCAGGAACTTGAGCTCGGTCAGAGCGCGTCCGGTTCCTTCCGCGACAGCGCTAAGAGGATCGTCCGCCACGTGGACCGGCAATCCGGTCTCTTCCTGCAGGAGCTTATCGAGTCCTCGCAGCAAAGCGCCGCCTCCCGCCAGCACCAAGCCGCGGTCCACCAGGTCTGCCGATAGTTCCGGAGGACAACGTTCGAGGGTGACTCGCACTGATTCCACGATGGTCGAGATCGGCTCCAGCAGCGCTTCCCGGACTTCCTGCGAGGTGATTGTCAGTGTTTTCGGAAGACCGGCCACAAGATCGCGCCCTTTTACTTCTAAGCTGGTCTCCTTTTCCATCGGATACGCGCTACCAATCTTTATTTTGATTTCTTCAGCGGTTCGTTCGCCGATCATCAAATTGTATGCGCGCTTCATGTACCCCGCGATTGCCTCATCGAGCTCGTCGCCGGCAACGCGGACACTTCGGCTAAAGACGATTCCAGAAAGAGAGATCAACGCTACTTCGGTAGTGCCGCCTCCGATATCGATAATCATGTTTCCAGCCGCATCTTGTACCGGAAGGCCTACTCCAATGGCAGCGGCCATCGGTTCCTCGATCAAATAAACTTCCCGGGCGCCAGCGTGAGCCGCCGATTCCTTGACGGCGCGCTTTTCGACCTCGGTGATTCCGGAGGGCACTGCGATCACTACCCTCGGCCGGACCCACTTTCGGTTATGCACCTTTGTAATAAAATGGCGCAACATCGACTCCGTCATCTCGAAATCGGCGATGACCCCGTCTTTCAGGGGGCGAACTGCGACAATATTCCCGGGTGTCCGCCCCAGCATCCGCTTAGCTTCGTCGCCAACTGCGAGCACCTGACTGGTCCCGGAACGCACTGCGACAACCGACGGTTCGCGCAGGACAATCCCTTGGTCTTTGACATAGACGAGGGTATTCGCAGTACCAAGATCGATGCCGATATCGTTCGAGAATAGTCCGAGGAATCCGTTAAACATTCAAAAATTCCACTTGGGGTTACTTCAATCTGGCCTTGGCGAGGGACCGGACACACGCGTTCACGAAACTCGAGTTCTCGTTCACTCTACCTATCGACCAGCCTGTGTATCTAGGTACAGGTCTGGCGATCGTCAAGGAAACAATCGGAACTCCGCCTACGTCGACAGCTCCGACGTAGGCGGAGCTGTCGACAGTTAGCCGTCGACCGTCCACCGTCGACGTACAACCGCTGCCGCTTTGGGGGGCGGTACAGGGCGATAGACCTCTGCCGGGACACCTAAGTCAACGGCGCCCTCCAACGATTTATTGGAGTCGGCGCTCCTTGCTACTAGATTGAAGCGTGCGGACGCAGTTTCGAGGCTTGTCCTGGTTAAGTTCTCTCTTGGTGCACATTTACCTCCTTGAACTCGTCGGGGCGTCGGTGATTACCGCTCTCGGCTGGACTGCGTGTCTGTTTTTTGCAGCTTCCCTGGATTCCGTCGGCTCCCTTGTGGTTCGCGGGCTATTTATTTGTCTATAATCTCGATCGGCTGTACTTGGATCCTGCCGACCGGCTGAATACTCCGCTTCGGGTCCGCTGGGCGGACAAACTCCGTCTGTCGCGGTTCATTCTGATTGTTACCTCAGGTTGCGTTCTGGTTCTGTATCCGCTCGCGACTCATCGCCCTTGGTTGCCCGTTGCGCTCGGTTGTCTCGTCGTATGCTGCTTTTTCTATTCGCGACCGATTCCCTGGCTTGGGTTCAGACTCAAAGATCTCTCCTCTTTGAAGTCTGTTTTTCTGCCGTTTTTCATCGCCTGCATTCTCGTCATCTGGCCGTGCTGGGAGGCAGGCCGGTCGTTAGGCCTGCTGGAATGGCTGGTATTCTGCTGGTGCTTCTGTGCGCTCACTATAAACAGCCTGGTCTTCGACTATCGCGATATCGGCGGAGATAGGCGTTACGGCAATCGCACTATACCCACGCAATTGGGCCCGGCACGAACGCTCCGGCTCCTGATCGGGCTGGCGGTAATGCTAATTGCCCTCAGCGCTCTGATGCCGCTTCATCGCTTCGCGGTGGCAATCGCTTTGGGCGGCGTTTCTATAGCGCTGCTCTCCGTTGTAAAGTGGCGGCCGCATCCGCTGGGAATCAGCTTGCTTGCAGATGTGCTGCTATTGGTGCCTGCTTTAGTGGAATTGGTGCGGTAGATGCCGTTGACCTTCCAGGACGGCGTATCGGCTTGCCACTTCAACAACTCGTCGCATCACCTCGTGCGCTCCCGACCGCATGCGGAATGGCTCCGGCAACGAATCTTAGACAATCAACTGCACCGGCCGGTTTTCCCGGCAGCGCGATGACAACTGATCGATCAACAATCGCTGCCATACAGCGGGAGAGGATCGCATTTGGGGTCAATTTCATCGATTCGATGCGCATGATCTCACCGAATCCGGGCAGTTCCACACGCATGATACCGCGGATCGCCTCAGGGGTAACGTCGCGTAGAGCCGCGCCGGTTCCGCCGGTCGTCAGTATTAGCCCACAGCCTTGAGCGGACAACGATCGGATAGCTTCCCGAATCTTCTCGAGGTCATCGGGAACAAGCGCCTCTGCGCTGACGTCCCAGCCGTACTCTTTAGCAGCCGCTTTCAGGGCAGGCCCGCCCAGGTCATCATACACCCCCGCCGACGCTCGATCGGAGACAGTAATCACTCCAACATTGATCGGATTCATGATTTAACTTTGGAAATCAGTCGCAGCCCGGAGACAATCATCGATTTATCAACCGCCTTGCACATATCATAAATCGTGAGTGCCGCGACACTGGCGCCGGTCAACGCCTCCATCTCGACTCCGGTCTGAGCTATGGCCGTCACGGCGCACTCTATGCGGATACCTTCCGTGCGAGTCTCGAAAAGCACCTCTGCATGCTGGATTGGCAGGGGATGACAAAGGGGAATCAGTTCGCCTGCCCGTTTCACAGCCTGAATCGCGGCGATCTGCGCTGTCGTGAGCACGTTGCCTTTCGCGATTTCATTCGCTGCGATTTTCCTCAAGGTTTCTGGCTGAAGCGAAATTAGCGCTTCCGCGGTTGCGACGCGTTTCGAGACAGGCTTTTCCGACACGTCGACCATCCTTGCTTCGCCTTGGGCTGTGAGGTGCGAAAACTCCACGGCTGCTAGCCCCCAATAGCGACCATTTTGCGACCTGGCTGATAGTTGTCCCGGAAATCGTGCTCTTTCGGTTTACGCTCAACCACCTCCATAAAGAAACGTCTTAATGTTGCGTCGTCAGCCCCTTGTCGCATCGGCGTTTTGATGTCGAATTCCAAGTGGCTGCCTAGACACGGACGCAACTTACCGTCACATGTGAGCCGGAGTTTATTGCAGCTTTCGCAGAAGTGAAGGTTGGTCATCGCACCGATAAACCCGATTCGTTGCGGCGAATTCACGAACCGGTAATAGAGAGCCGGTCCATTCGTTTTAAACCCAGGCTCAGGCAGCATTGGACCAAATAGGTTCTCAATGAGCCGGCGCGCTTCCGCTGTCGGCAAAAAATTGCTCTCTGATAGAACGTCGGTCGAGCTTACCGGCATCAACTCAATGAACCGCAGCAGGAGTCCGTTTTCTCGAGCAAATCGTACGAGATCTGGAATATCATCCTCGTTTCGTCCGCGCATCAGCACTGCGTTGAGCTTGATCTGATCGAATCCCGCGGACTGTGCGGCGGCGATGCCGTCGAGTGTTTTTTGAAGAAAGTATCTTCCGGTGATCGAGCGATATTTCTCAGGGTCCAAGGTATCGAGCGAGATATTGACCGTCCGCACGCGAAGCTTGGCCAGTGCTCGCGCGAGCGTGTCACCGTTATCGACCTGCTGTGCCAGTAAAGATCCGTTGGTGGACACGCCAATATCCTTGATTTTCGGCAGAGCGCTGATTTGGCGGAATAGGTGCAGCACATCCCGGCGGGTAAGCGGTTCGCCTCCGGTAATGCGGATCTTGTGAATACCTAGGTCTGAGGCGACGCGGATGATGCGGGTTATCTCGTCATAGTTCAACACCTCAGAGCGGGGCAGCCACTCCTGCAATTCTTGAGGCATGCAGTAGAGACAGCGCTCGTTGCACCTGTCAGTAATCGAGACTCTGAGGTAGCTGATTCTATGTCCGAATCGGTCTTCCATTGGTTTCCGAATTACACTCTACTGTCTGCTGTTTACCGTCTACCGTTTTCTGTTTTGGGCGAGCATGAGGTGGCGCGATTGGGCTCAATTGGTCGGGCGAGCGTTTCAGACGCTCCGGCAGGAGCACCATATTGTCGGCCCAGGGGCCTTAGCCCTGGGTTGAGTCGATCGAACGCGCGCGCTCTGAAAGCGCGCCAGACCAAGGCGCGGCCAGCAAAAATGGCGCGCTGCCCGTTCTGCTCCCTTTCAGGGCACGTCATCAAATGAGCCGCCAATACAGGGCTAAAAGCCCTGGACTAACAATCCTGCGCTCCCTTCGGAGCGGGTCATTGCAAAGTGGCCCGTCACAGTTTCAGAACCGATGGGAAACCGTACAAGCTTGACTCCGCACCATCCTAAGGTGTGTATGGTTTGTACCATTGTATGATTCGCACGCTGCTATTTGGATTTTTGGCGGTTCTCTTTTCCCTCCTGGTGGGATGTTCGACGATCGAGAGTCGCATACAATCCAATCCACAAGCTTACGCTTCACTTTCGCCAGCAGACCAGGCGCTGGTTCGCTCGGGGCATATCAGGGAGGGTTTGCCGCAATCCGCTGTGTTTATCGCATGGGGTGCGCCTGATCGGACGCGGTCTGGAGTTCGTAACGGTCTGCCGTACGAGGCTTGGACATACACAACAACCAGGAGTGAGTTTACTTACTATCCAGGTCCTTATTACCCGGACTATTTCTTTTGGGGTGGCGTCGGATTCCATCACAGGTCCTGGGGCAGTCGTCACTTCTTTTACGCCGGGCCTTACTTTTACGACCCGTTCCCTGAAGAGGTGACCACTTACGAAGTACCGTATAAGAAGGTCTTCTTCGAGAATGGGCGCTGCACCGGCTGGGAATATATCCGTTAGCCAATACAGTTATCGCCCACTATCATTCGAGATTGGGATCGGAGCCGCGATGTCCGCGCGTTGCTCGCGGAAAACGGTAGACGGTCGCCGGTCAACGGTAGACGGTAGACCCATATGGCGTATCGAGGACTCGCTGATTTTCTCAACGTACTGGAGAAAGAGGGTGAGCTTGCTCGTATTTCCGAGCCGGTTGCGACCGAGTTAGAGATCAGCGCTCTTGCCGATCGCCAGATGAAATCTGCCGGCGGCGGCAAGGCTCTTCTATTCGACAAGCCTACAATTAACGGCAAGATCAGCCGGTTCCCGGTTTCCATTAACAGCATGGGTTCCGATCGTCGCATTGCCCGTTCGCTCGGGCTCAGCTCAGTCGACGAACTGGCGCACGAGATGCAGTTGATCTTAAAGGCCAAGCCCCCCACTTCTGTGAGAGAGGGCTGGTCGCTGCTGAAGCAAGGAGTGGACCTGCTTCACGCGCGGCCAAAACATGTCTCGGATGGTCCCTGTAAGGAAGAAATTCACCGATTTAACGATAGTTTTTCGCTGGATGATCTGCCCATCCTGGTCTGCTGGCCAAAAGATGGCGGGCGATTCGTGACGTTGCCAATGGTGTACACAAAAGACCCTGACACCGGTGAGCGTAATGTCGGCATGTATCGAATGCAGGTTTTCGACGGACAGACGACCGGTATGCATTGGCAGGTCCACAAAGTCGGTGCTCGCCACGGCCGGCGTTATTACCAACGGAATGAACGGATGCCGGTCGCTGTCTGCCTTGGGGGCGATCCGGCTTATACATTCGCCGCCACAGCGCCGTTGCCGGACGGGTTAGATGAAGTGTTGTTTGCCGGGTTTATTCGCAAAAAATCGGTTGAGCTCGTTCGATGTGAGACAGTCGATCTCGAGGTTCCTGCGGACGTCGATTTCGTATTGGAAGGATACGTGCAGCCGGGCGAGCTTCGTGACGAGGGTCCGTTTGGCGATCATACCGGGTTTTATACGGCGACCGATCCTTACCCGGTGTTTCACTTGACCGCTATCACGCACAAAAAGGACGCGGTTTATCCGGCCACGATCGTAGGCATGCCGCCCATGGAAGACTTTTATTTAGGCGATGCCAGCGTTCGAATCTTTTTGCCGGTTTTCAAAATGAATTTTCCCGAGATCGTGGACATGGCGCTACCTGCGGAAGGTGTTTTCCACAATCTGGTCTTCGTCAGCATTCGTAAACAGTACCCGTATCAGGCGTATAAAATTATGCATGGGCTATGGGGGATGGGGCAGATGATGTTTTCCAAATATATCGTTGTGGTCGACGAAGACTGCGATGTTCATAACACAAGGGAAGTCTTGTTCCGGCTTTGTGCTAATACGGATCCGCAGCGGGACACAACCTTCATTAAAAACCCATCCGATAGCCTCGATCATGCTCCGAGCGTAGCGAATATCGGTTCCCACATGGGCTTTGATGCGACCCGAAAACTCGCGGCAGAAGGCTATCCTCGTGAATGGCCGGAGCTTGCGCGCATGGACGAAGCGGTCCGCGCGAAAGTAGATGAGATGGCGAAACAATTGGGGCTGTGAGGAGTAGGGATTGCGTTGGGTTCAGTTCCTCGAAAGTACCGCCACAACCTCAATCTCCGCCGTTTGTGGAAACATATCGACCGGTTGTACGGATTCGATCCGAAATCTCGTGACAAGTTTTCCAAGATCGCGCGCAAGAATAGGCGGATTGCAGGAGACGTAAACGATCTGCGGTGGAGCATGGTGAAGTATGGCTTGCACAACCTTTTCATCGATTCCTTCCGAGGAAGGGTCGAGCAAAAGACAGTCGGGGCGATTTTCCACAAGCACCTGCTCCAGCACCTCTCCAACACCGGCACATATATAATCCTCATTCGCTCCCGCCTGATTCTTGGCAATTCGCACCGCCGGTTCATTCCATTCAATCCCGACAACGCGCGCAAACTGTGATGCCAAACCATGTCCAAAAAAGCCAGACCCGGCGTACGCATCGACCAAAGTTTTCCCCCGCGCCTGAGATCGCACATAAGCCAACAAAAGGTCGGCCACCACGTCGTTTGTTTGGGTGAACGTTTGGTTCGTCTCGTTTTCTCGTAGCGTTCGGTGTTCGCCATCCCGCAGTCCTCGTTGGCGAAGCGAGGAAAGAAGCTGGTTCACACGTGGTGATGCGATTTCGCAACGGTTTATGTCTAATACTCTTCGGCTCTTCTTTTCAAAGAAACCGATTCTTCCTTCTTCGGCGTGGACCGTGATTCGATTTCGATATCCAAAAGGATTGGGTGCGGCAATGGCGGACGATACTTCTATATCTTTGAGCAGTGCGATCCGCCGCAACGCCTGGCTTACTTGCCGCCATTTAAGCTCCAATTGATGGCGGTAGTCGATGTGCTGATAATCACATCCGCCGCACCGCCCAAAGTAAGGGCAAGGCGCTAGAACTCGACTAGATGAAGGTTTGACCATCTTGCGAGCTACCGCTCGATCAAATCGTTTTCGCCTCTCGATAATTTCGACTTCAACTATTTCGCCATCGATCGTGAACGGAACAAAGACTGCTTTGCCGTCAAATCGACCCACTCCGGCGCCACCGAACGCGACATCGGCAATTTCCAACTCGATTGTGGCTCGAGAAGAGTGCTTGGGCACGGAATGCTGGCGGGCAAAAGTTATTGGCCCCTCGAACGTCTAAGGTTAGCATGTCCCTCTCAACCTCCAACAACAAGTATGAGTGACACGAGCCTCGGTGCCAAGAATACGAGCCATCCCGCCATCGTGCGCTGGGTCGAAGAGATGGCAGACCTCTGTAAGTCGGATCGAATTTTTTGGTGTGAAGGGTCTGACACGGAAAACAAGTTTCTGACAGAGCAAGCGACCAAGGCCGGCGTAATAACGCCTTTGGATCAAAAAAAATGGCCCGGGTGCTACTATCATCGGTCAAATTCGAACGATGTCGCTCGGGTTGAACAATATACGTACATCTGCACGGAACTGGAAGAAGAGGCCGGTCCGACGAACAATTGGGCTCGGCCGGATGAGATGTATCGAAAACTATACGGCTACGCACGCGGATCGATGCGTGGCCGCACCATGTATGTCGTCCCGTACCTCATGGGACCTCCCGGATCTAACCTTTCCAAGGTAGGCATCGAATTGACCGATTCGATTTATGTCGTGCTCAGCATGCGCATCATGACCCGCATGGGGCAGATCGCGTACAAAGAGCTGGGTGAGAGCGAGAGCTTCAACCGCGGCTTGCATTGTATGCTCGATATTAATCCGGAGCGGCGCATCATTGCTCATTTTCCTCGCGATAACGCCATTATTTCAGTCGGGTCGAATTATGGCGGCAACGTTTTGCTCGGAAAGAAGTGTCTGGCGCTCCGAATCGCTTCCTATTTGGGTCGGAGGGAAGGGTGGATGGCGGAACACATGCTGATTCTGGGAGTCGAAAGCCCGGATGGCGAAAAGACGTATGTCGCGGCTGCGTTCCCAAGTGCATGCGGCAAAACAAATTTCGCCATGATGATCCCGCCAGAGCGATTTAAGGGCTGGAAGATTACAACAGTGGGAGACGACATTGCGTGGATCAGGGCAGGGAATGACGGCAGGCTTTACGCCGTCAACCCAGAGGTCGGATATTTCGGCGTTGTACCCGGCACCAACCGGAAATCGAATCCGAACGCGATGGACGCGATTGCGCGGGACACAATTTTTACCAATGTCGCTCTAACTAAGGACGGCGATATCTGGTGGGAAGGTAAGGAGAACGACCCTCCGGAAGGCCTGCTCGATTGGTCAGGCAACCCTTGGGAAAAAGGAAAACCGGCTGCTCATCCCAACAGCCGATTCTGTGCCCCGATGGCCAACAATCCGGCCCTCGACTCTGAGGTCGATAATCCTGCCGGCGTGCCAATCAGCGGCATCATTTTCGGCGGCAGGCGTGCCACCACGATGCCGCTTGTCTTTCAGGCGTTCAATTGGATCCATGGCGTCTACGTGGGAGCTACGATGGGTTCGGAAATGACCGCTGCCGCCGCAGGTACGGTCGGACAGGTGCGTCGCGATCCGATGGCGATGCTCCCGTTTTGTGGTTACAACATGGGAGACTATTTTGGGCATTGGCTGAAGATGCGCAAAGTCCTGCGAAAGCCTCCAAAGATCTTTCACGTTAACTGGTTTAGGAAAAACTCTAAGAGCGAATACCTCTGGCCAGGTTTTGGCGAAAATGTGCGGGTCCTGAAGTGGATAGTCGATCGTTGTCATGGACGCGTCGGAGCGGATGAAACGCCACTTGGCTGGATGCCGGCAGCGAGCGATATTGATCTGGCGGGACTTCAATACGACCGGGCCAAACTGGAAGAGGCTCTCGGCGTTGATGTCGAGGAGTGGAAAAAGGAGGTGATGGCGCAGGACGAGTTGTTCCTCAAGCTGCGCAACGACTTGCCGATGGAGCTGTATTTTCAAAGAGAACTTCTGATCGCCCGGTTGTAGGACGGTAGGCCTCTGTCGCTGACACCCGCGGCGCGTCGGCTTGTAGGGTGGCAGGCCTCTGCCGCCAGTGGGCAGCGGCATCTTGGATTTTGGCGGCAGGGCCTGCCGCCTACACTCCTTCATTTTAGTGTTTTTCATTGAAAAACGCGGGTTAACACGTATGCAAAAGGCTCGACATATGACAGAAATGACGCTTGTCCTGCTGAAACCGGACTGTATTGCGAAACGCCTTTGCGGCACTGTGATCGGCCGGTTCGAAGAAGCAGGCCTAGAAATTGTTGGTTGCAAGATGATGCTGCTTCAGGACCAGATCCTCGCGATCCATTACGCGCACGTCTCGGACAAACCATTTTATCCTGACTTGAAATCGTTCATGAAATCCAGTCCTGTGATTGCACTCGCATTGTCTGGAGAGGACGCCGTTGCTCGGCTCAGGGACTTGCTTGGACCGACCGATTCGCGCAAGGCTCCAAAAGGCACCATTCGCGGCGATTTCGGCGATAGCGTGATGATGAATATCGCACACGGCTCCGATAGCCCCGAAAACGCAGTCCTGGAATTAAAGCGTTTCTTTAACGAAAACGAACTCTTCGAGACCAGCCTCAAAGCCTAGCCGCAATCGATTGGGGTTTTCTCATGAGTTTTTCGGCGATTGTCTTTGATTTCGACGGCCTTATCATCGACACCGAGGGTCCCGGTTTCATCAGTTGGCAGGAGATCTACCAGCAATTCGGCAAGAGTCTGACCCTGGACGACTGGCGTCATTCTACCGGATATGTCGGGGGATTCGATCCAGCGATTCACTTGGAACGACTGCTTGGCCGCAAATTGGATTGGTCGGATCTCATGCCGCAAAGGAGCCGGCGAAATTGGGAATTGACTCTCCAGGCGGGAGTTCTGTCGGGAATCAAGGAATTGATGGAAGCAGCTAAGCAATCCGGGCTGCCTCTTGGAGTGGCGAGCAATTCGGAGCTGGGCTGGGTCGAGAGCGGATTGAAACGACTGGGGTTGCGCTCCTACATTGACGTGATCGTCACTCGTGAGATGGTGCTGAATCCGAAGCCCGCTCCTGATGTGTATTTGAAAGTCGTCGAAACCCTTCGTGTGCTGCCGTCGCGTGCTGTGGCCTTGGAGGACTCCGAGCCGGGATATCGGGCGGCGAAGCGAGCAGGGCTGAAGACTGTAGTTATTCCGAATCAATTCAGCGAACGCCAAAACTTGTCGGACGCCGATCTGATCGTCCAAAGTGCTCTCGAGCTCGATCTGGATCGGCTAGAGGAATTGGTCAAAGGCGGTGTGTCCAGGGCCGCAGCGTCACCTCGATGACGGTGCCGCCTCGCGCTCAGGTCGGCTTACTCCTAGCTCCTGCCTCCTTACTCCTGTATTCTTTTCCTCGAATGAATCTTCCCGAGCTTCGCGGCATCCTCCAGTACGTAACCCGTTTTCGAGATCAGACGTTCGTGATCGCGGTCGACGGCGAGATCCTTGCGTCGCAGAACTTTGCCAACCTGCTTCTAGACGTCGCCGTGCTGCGGTCAGTCAGTATAAAAGTTGTTTTGGTTCATGGTGCGGGTCGCCAGATTGAACGGACGGCCAAAGATCGAGGAATAACGGTTTCAAATGTCGACGGCACCGGGGTCATTGATGGCGTGACACTTCAGCTTTCGATCGATGTAGCGATTCGGTTAACGAACGAAATTCTGGAGGGGCTCACTCAGGTCGATCTTCGCGCCGCTTACGCGAACTGCATCATTGCTCACCCGGCCGGGATTGTCGGCGGTGTGGACCGCCAGTTTGCCGGGAAAGTCGAGAGAGTCGACGCCAAGATGCTGGAGCTGTTTTTGAATGAAGGAATTGTTCCTGTTATTCCGCCCCTGGGTTTTGACGGAGAGGGACAGACGTTTCGCGTGAACTCGGATCTGGTTGCCTTGGAGGTTGCCGAGGCGCTGCACGCTACAAAGCTGATTTTCGTTTCCCAGTTTGGCGAGTTGGTCTTGAATGGCCGTAGATTCGGATATCTCGTCGCGCCCGAGCTGGAAGAGCTTCTGAAGAAATATAAGGCGCAGCTCCCGCAAAACCTGTTCTCCAAGCTGGATCACGCGGCCCGGGCCAGCCGATACGGGATTCCCCGGGTTCATTTGATCGACGGAAATGTGGACGAAGCTTTGTTGACCGAGATTTTCACCAATGGCGGCGCAGGAACGATGATCTACTCTAACGAGTACGATCAAATCCGCCGGCTCTACAAAAAAGATCTGCGCGCTGTGATGTCCCTTATTCAAGAATCGGTCCGCAACGAAGAGCTGATGCGACGAACACGCGAAGAGATTGTTGCCGAAATCGATCACTATTGGGTATTGGAGGTCGATCGCCGGATCGTCGGTTGCGTCGCGATGCATCCGTACCCTGAACAAGGCATGGCAGAGCTCGCGACTCTCTACGTCAGCCGCTCCAGCGAGAATCAAGGTTTAGGTCGCAGCCTCATGTCCTTTGTCGAAAAGCTTGCGCGCGAACGAGGATTTGCCCGCCTCTTTGCGCTCTCCACACAGGCTTTCGTTTACATGCAGCAGAAGGGCGGTTTTGTTGAAGCGGGACCGGAAATTCTGCCGCCAGCCCGGAGATCGAAATATGAGGTAAGCGGACGAAACTCGCGGATACTCGTGAAAGATCTGTAAAGCGACCCAGTCAGCTGAATGTTGAATCGAGAACCAACCGCATTGCTGATCGACGGCCTCATTTTGCTGATCTATTTTTTTGGGATTGTTGGAATCGGTCTTTGGGCCGGACGCCGGAATCGGAATCTGACCGAGTTTGCGTTAGGTGGACGATCGCTTCCCTGGTGGGCGGTTCTCGCGTCGATAATTGCTGCTGAAACCAGCGCCGCAACATTTTTGGGTACACCGGCGGAGGGATTTAAGACTCGTAGCTTTATATATGCGCAGTTAGCGATTGGAACGATTCTGGCGCGAGTGATAGTCGCGTTCACCTTCATCAAACCTTACTACCATTATCGTGTTCAGAGTATTTATGAATTTTTGAATATTCGATTTGGTCCTTGGACTAGAAATCTAGCGAGTGCCATCTTCCTGTTTACCCGCGTCTTCGGAATCGGGGTGCGCCTCTATCTGGGCGGTGTGATTATCAAGGTGATTTGGGAATACCTCTTTCCTACGGCTGAACCCAATATCTGGATTTACTTCTGGGGGATCCTCTTCGTAACCCTGTTAACAACTTTCTACACAGCGATTGGTGGGATTAAAGCAGTCGTTTGGACCGACTTTATTCAAGCTAGTTTGATGATGGGCTCAATCGGGTTCACCATCTGGTTTTTAGTCAGTGAGATTCCGGGTGGGCTAAGCACAGTTCACGACAAACTTGGTAGTTGGCCGGCCGTATTTCAAACCGGATTAGATTTTCGGGAAGGTTGGTGGTTAGGAATCCGCAGGATGTTAGAAGAACCATATACGCTGTTGGCCGCATTTATCGGATCGACATTCCAAACAATGGCCACCCACGGAACGGATCAGGACAACGTTCAACGGATGCTAACTGCAAAAGACTCACGCCGGTCACAATTATCACTAATTTTGAGCGGCTTCGCCGATTTGCCGGTGGCATTCGGATTTTTGTTAGTTGGCATCTTGTTATTTGTTCATTATCAGATCACACCCGATCCTCGGCTACCGGAAGCGGACAACGAAATTTTTGCTCATTACATCGTTACTCAGATGCCGATCGGACTGCGCGGTCTGATTGTTGCCGGCTTATTCGCTACCATGATGGGGTCGACTTCTGCGGCTTTGAATGCGATGGCGACCAGCTTTACCAAAGATTTTGTTCAGCCGTACTTTGGAAGGTCTATGTCCGACGGAGCTACTGTTTATGCGGCTCGCGCGGCGACGGTCGGGTTCGGTGTTCTCATGATCGGCATCGCCACGATGACGGCGCACGCTGTCCTGCGAGACTCAAAATTGACAATCATTCCTTTGGCGCTACAGAGCGCGGGCTATACCTACGGCTCATTGCTCGGAGTTTTCTTGCTCGGAATGCTTACGAAACGACGCGGCCATGACCGAGCCAATGTCGTGGGAATGCTGGCAGGTATCGCAGCGGTACTGATACTATGTAAAGTACGGGTACCGGCGTTCGATATGGAAAAGTTAGTTAGCCATGCTCAGCTGAGCCCGCAAGACTGGTCCTTCGGCGGATTTTTGCCGGACTGGTGGCCGGCCGCAGCGTGGTCATGGTGGGTACTAACCGGGTGTTGCGTTTGTGTGCTGGTTAGTTGTCTGTTTCCGACACCGCGCCAACAGGTTCAGATAGCTGAAGAGCGCGCAGCGTGGCGCGGGAATCAAGTGGAATCGGGTTTGAACGACCAACTGCCCGAGCGTCAAGCCTAACTTTCAATAGATAGGAAATTTATTTGGCGCGGCGACCGGAATTTTACTTGCTGACCTAGCGGGCCGGTTTTATCCTCACCTTCGCTTCGCGGGAAGACAGGACGGCTGGTTGTGAATAACATGTGAATAGTTTTGTGGAACAAGATCATGGGTCAACCGGACGGTAAAAGCATTGGCGGTTTCGCACGCAGATTGATCGACCGATTTCGAGCGGAAGCAAACAGCGGATGTGTTTCATAAGTCATTGGACGCGAGCGATTTAACGGTTGTTGATTGCAAGTAAGTTCCGCAAATCCCCAAAAGTTTATGCAACAGCGGCAGTTTCGTTGCCTCCAGTCTCGACGACCGCTTTGTGTCGTTTCTGTCATATAGAAGTGTGGATAATTGTTCTATGGAACAAAGCTATCGCAAGATTTGGGACGAAATAGCGAACGGTATACGACCGAATGTTAGTGCGGACGCCTTTCAGCGATGGTTTGCTAATATCGAACTGGTCCACGCCGATGAAGGCGCACTGACGTTTCAGGTACCGAATACGATTTATCAGCTCTGGATCGAGAGTAATTATTTAAACTTTGTTCAATCGTCGATCATTGCGGTCCTGGGTAGCCCAAGAGAGGTCAAGTTCCAGGTTATAGAGAGCGAAAACACGGCTTTAACCGTCGAGAATGAGCCGCCGCCTCCTGGCGCGTCTTCGTCGAAGATAAGGGATAAAGAAGCGGATCCGCCGGGAAACCATGGGATGAACCCGCGAAACACGTTTGATACGTTCGTCGTGGGCTCAAACAATCAGTTTGCTCATGCCGCCGCACTCGCAGTCGCCCAGGCCCCGGCCAAAACGTATAATCCGTTGTTTGTTTACGGCGGTGTCGGTCTCGGTAAGACCCATTTGATGCAGGCGGTTGGCCAGCAAGTGACTGATCGGAAGAAGAATTTCAAAGTGATGTACCTGTCGAGTGAACGTTTCACTAACGAGTTCATCGACGCGATCCAGCACAATACCTTGGTCAAGTTCCGCAAACGATATCGCCAGGCAGACGTTCTGCTGATTGACGACATCCATTTCCTGGCGGGAAAAGAGCGGTCTCAGGAAGAATTCTTTCACACCTTCAATACGCTCTTCGATGGACGTAAACAGATCGTTTTGTCCAGCGATCGCCCGGCAAGCGAGATCGCGAATCTGGAGCAGCGGCTAGTATCTCGATTCGAATGGGGGCTGACTGCGGAGTTGCAGCCGCCTGATATAGAGACCCGTCTCGCGATTTTGAGAAAAAAAGCAGAAGCGCTGCATGTACAACTTGCCCCGGATGTGTTGGAGTTTCTGGCTCAACGAGTTCGAACCAATGTCCGGCGATTAGAAGGAGCGCTGATGCGCGTTGCGTCGTTTGCTTCCCTGAGCGGCCAACAGGTGTCACGTGAAACGGTTGAGCAATTGCTGCGCGACATACTTCAGGAAGAAGCCAAGAGAACTGTGACCATCGGTCAGATTCAGAAAAAGGTCGCAGAACATTTCGATGTCCGACTAGCAGACATGACCAGCAAACGCCGGCCCGCGACGATTGCTTTTCCGCGTCAGGTTGCTATGTATCTCGCCCGCCGGCATACAAAAGCCTCTCTGAACGAAATCGGAGACGCGTTCGGTGGACGTGACCACGGTACCGTTCTCCATGCCTGCAAAGCTGTTTCCCAACGGATGACCAAGGAAGAACGGGTCCGCCAGCTTATTCTGTTGCTCAATCACCAGCTGGAGAGGTAGAAAACGCCGAGAACACCGGCATTGCCAACAACGCCGGCAACGGTGGATCGGGACGCGGCTAGCGGCAAACGGCGGGAGTGCCCGCTTCTGTTTTGGTTGCGCGTTTTCCGATGACGGCGATCACGGCGATCACGGCGCTGTCGGGCGATGACGGCGTTGAAACCCTCCTTGACCTGCTTGCAAAATTTCTCTAATCAGCGGAGAGCAGGTTGCGCCGCTTGCGGAGATTTATAGCGCATGATTTGATATCCCCACACCATGAAATTCAGCGTCAGTAAGGACAAATTGCTCGAAGGTCTTTCTATTGTTCAAAATGTAGTTAGCACTCGGACGACTCTACCGATTCTTTCCAATGTGCTTCTGCAAGCGAGCGAAGGAGAAATTCGGCTAACGACCACTGACCTGGATGTGGGTGTTCGAGGCGCAGTCGAAGCTCAGGTCGAGCGCAGTGGGGCAACAACCCTGCCGGCTCGGCGGCTCTTTTCGATCGTCAGAGAGTTACCCGCCGCGGAGATCTATGTCGACGTTGATTCCAAGAATCTTGCTTCCATTCGCAGCGGGCCGAGCTACTTCAAGATCCTTGGCCTTCCAGAGGAAGAGTTTCCACCTTTGCCGCGCTTTGGCGATGCGAAGATCTTTACCATCGCGCAAAAGGATCTGAAGGATGGTTTGAAGAAAACATCCTACGCCATTTCAACAGACGAAACGCGGTACGTGCTGAATGGAACCCTTTTTTCGTTTAAAGAGAACAAGCTAACTCTCGTTGCCACCGATGGCCGGCGACTGGCTCTGGTCGACCTTGAGCTCGAGTTCCCCCGGAGCCAAGAGATTGATGTTATCGTTCCCACTAAGGCAGTGACGGAGCTACAGCGCCTGGTAAAAGACGAAGGCGACGTAAAAGTGAGTATCGGTGAGAACCAGATCGCGTTCGAGCTTAACCGGACTTTGCTGGTTTCGAAATTGATTGAAGGGAATTACCCGAACTACCGGCAGGTTATCCCTTCAGAAGCCAAGGAACGGATTACTTTGGAGCGCGAGACCTTGCTCAATGCGGTCCGTCGAGTGGCGTTGCTCGCCAGCGAAAAATCCAACTCGGTAAAGCTCAGTTTCTCGAAAGGAAACATTGATATTGTGGCAACAACGCCGGATGTCGGCGAGGCCCGGGAATCGCTGGCGGTTATGTACAAGGGGCGTGAATTTTCGATCGCGTTCAACCCGGAATTTTTGATGGCCCCCTTGCGCAATCTCTCAACGGACGAAGTTTACCTGGACCTGATCGATGAAATGAGCCCGGGTGTTATCAAAATTGCGGGCCCGTTTTTGTATGTCTTGATGCCGATGCGGCTCAATTAGCCGCCCTTTCAGGGCGGCTGTTGTCGGTCTACGGTCTACCGTTTGCCGTCTACCGTTTGGTGTTTCATGGTCAATCGCCGGTAGGGTCGCGATTTATCGTGACCTCATGCGCGTTCCCCGCAACGGAACCTCAGCCTTTTGCACGCCGCAAAATCGAGCCTTTACAATCGGTTCTTCTCCGATAGTTTCCCATCCTCCGCGCTCACGTGGCGGAATTGGCAGACGCGTACGGCTCAGGACCGTATGGGGCAACCCGTGGAGGTTCGAGTCCTCTCGTGAGCAGTCAAAAAATGCAATCAGCATTTTCGCAGGAAGAACCGAGTAGCATCCAGCGGATGTTTGCGCGGATCGCTCCGAGATATGATTTGGCGAACACACTGCTCAGTCTAGGAATGGACGCGCTTTGGCGGCGCCGTGTCGGGCGGGCGGTGGCTGCGTGGAACCCTGCAGGCGTTCTGGACCTGGCAACTGGTAGCGGTGCCCTCGCTCTTGAGATCCTCCGAGAAAGTCCGGGTACTCGTCTTATCGGCGCTGATTTCTGCCTGCCAATGCTGGTAATAGCCCGCCAACGCGGAATCAAAGAGTTGGTCGCGGCCGACGGTTTAGCCTTGCCGTTCGGTGAGAACCAGTTCGACGCGGTGACCGTTGCATTCGGATTGCGGAACATGGCTTCCTGGGAAACGGCGCTTGGAGAAATGCGTCGAGTTCTGCGAAAGAGCGGCCATGTATTGATTCTGGATTTTTCTCTGCCAAACCGGCCGCTGCTTCCGTTCTATCGTTTCTATCTGCACCGTATCCTGCCCAAATTAGCGGGTTGGGTTACCGGTACTCCAGAGGCGTATCAATACTTTGGAGACAGCATCGAAGCGTTCCCAAAAGGCGAAACGATGCTCGAATTGATGACTCGCTGCGGCTTTGTCGACTGCCAGGCAACCCCGTTGTCGTGCGGAATTGTAACGCTGTACACGGGGAAGAAGCCGTTGAGGCCCGGAAAGCGATTGTCTGTTGATGGGTACCATCTCGCGTAGTCGGACACCGCTGAGCTGGCTGGATCGGGAGCGATGATCATCTCCCTCTGAACTGCAAATCGGTAGCCGGGATGGCAGCAACGACATCATTCGGCACCGCAAAGATGTAAGGCTCTTCCTCGAGACGCGCATAAGTCACCCCGTTCTCCGATTTCCCAAAAACCAAAGTGGACAGAACGGTCTCGCCAGCGTTGGCTTCAGCCGTGTTCTCCGAGGAGTACGAGCTGAAGACCAGTTTAAGACTCGGCTGATCCAGACCATATCGAGCGAGGTCGGTTGCGGTATCGGAAACGAAGTTGGCCACCGTGCTCTGATTAATCAATTCAATCAACCGATTCACGGTGTTTACGTTGGCCGGCGAGGTAT
>JBKPCS010000062.1:0-9927 GCA_046727495.1 bacterium
GTCTTGGCCATCTCTTGGGCGGCCGGCGGGATCTCCCCCGCACGGGCGGTTGCGACAACGCCCAGTGTTAACAACGTAAGAGCTAAAAGACCTGCTGCGTTTTTGTCGAGTCTCATAGTGATTCGTCTTATGATTAGTGTCAGTTGCGCACATCCGAATAACTCGGCTGCGATCACGTAACTACCTCAAAACGTTGAGGCGACGCCATTAGACGAGGGTATCAATGGCATCGGTTTAAGGTTTAAGGTTAGAGGTTACAAGTTTTAAGTTTTACGTTTTAAGTTGGAAGTTTTACCTTGCCGCCTGGAAAGGTCCAAAGCTTCGAACCCGTAGCCTGACGGACGCATAATACAGAGCAAACCTATGAGAACGCGATGTTGCCCATGCTGTATGGAAACTGAGAGCGCTCTGGAGATCCTGAAGAAGCGCTACGCCGAGGGCGAAATCACCAAAGAGGAGTTCGACCGGATGAAGAAGGACCTGGCCGACGAATAGTGGCCAAGAAAAGTCTGCTAGCTATGCGCAAGAAGACGCCCGAGCAAAATCGGGTGCCGCGAACCTCTATAGGCAAAACTGCGCTTTCTGCCACGGAGCCGGTGGTGAGGGGAGCGACGCCTGCTGCGCGATGATGTCGGGGCCTAACTTGCTCTCAGTTGTGTCAAAGATGAATGCGACGGCTTTTTATAATGAAGTCCGTCATGTCGGAGAAACCAATATGTGCGCTGGCCATCTGCTCGATCTTTCTTCGGCCGAGGTGGAGGCCATCCGGAATTACCTGTTGGAATTATCTAGGAAAGCAAAAGCAGATTGAGACGAAGCTGGCAGGACTCCCCGACGCCGACAAAGGCGATCCGCCCAAATGGTTTCCTCCTTATACTCTTGCAAGAGATGGACGATCCTACCAGTGAAGTGAATCGAACATGAGCGACACCTGTAGCGGTAGCGGCATTTGCGAACAGGTCCGAGAGCTTTACACCAGCTTGGCTTTGCACCCCGAAAAGGAATTCGGCTGGAACAAGGGGAAGGAAAACGCTCGTGCCCTGGGCTATGACGAGCGCGTCGATATTTCCAACGGTGCAATCAACCTGTCACCGCACAAATCATGTGTATTGAAGGAAGCTTTCCGCGTGCCCAGACCCGGAGGACGTCTCTATATCGCTGACGTGGGTGCGCGACGACGAGAGTTTGCAGCGTGGCGCGGTGAGTTCACGGAACTCGTGGGCCAATTGTGTAGCAGGTACCGTCTCACCGGGCTGCTTCCTTGACAACCTTGTTGGGAGCCGGTTTCGAGAAAGCCGCGTTTCTCGGAACCACAGGCTACCGTACGTCGCCGGAAACTATTGGAGCCACTTTCCGCGCAAAGAAGCCTACTGCCAGTATAAAGAGCACCACCAGCTAGCTGGAGTTAGCTTTCTGATCTCAATCGGCGTGCGGGCCTTCGGCGCGGTTCTCCAGGAGCTTACCGGTCTTGGCGTCGACACCGACTTCGTGGGTCACGCCAGCATTCTTAATATCGAAAGAATAGCGTAGCCCGCTGCCGCCCTTTTCCTTCTCCAGCTCTTCGTCGGTGATTTTTCCAGGAAAGGCTTTTAGCGCGATGACCCGGGCGTCGGACAAGGTGATTTTAGCGTTCTTCGCCAGCTCTTCTCCGGTATAGCCCGACACGACACCCGCGCCGCCAACGAGGGCGGCGCATATGGCAGCAGAAAGAAACAATCTACAACAAGTCATGATGCACTGAGTCTGCCTCCAAACTGATTGGACGTCCATTCGGAGGATAGGGATCTCCTGACTGACGGCGGTGCAATCGAGATACGAAGCAAACAAGCTAAGATTGGTTCTCGCCAAAAACTGACTAGGCTTTCTCTCGTTAAGATTTAATTTGGATTTGCTGTGCATGTGATCGCCGTTGATCCACGCTTGACCAAAGTGCCGGAACTCTTGGACCGCGTGGCCCTGGCCGTCCTGGACAATCCTCGTTGAACATTTCTTCGCAACTCGTCGCCGAATTATGAAAACAACATACCTATTTGCAACCTTAGTCGCAGCGGCTTTACCGCTAGCCGCCATTACTGCGGAAGATTCTAGTAAACCTGAAGCTACCCCTCAGAAACAAGAGCAGAACTCTGATATGATGGGAATGAAAGGTATGATGGGCAAAGAGCAAATGATGTCATACTGGAAGGATCAGCAGGCCGAACTCGACAAGCTCGTCGCCGAAATGAATAGCGCATCCGCTGACAAGAAAATTGAAGCTGTCGTAACGGTTTTGAACAAGTTGGTCCAACAGCGTAAAGCAATGCACGAGCAGATGCAGAAGATGATGTCGGCGAGCGAAAAGCAGGGAATGTGTCCGTGCCAGTGATGCTCGGCTACCAAAAACAAACGCGATCACGGCGCTGAGAAACACCGCCGTTACCGGGACATAACATTCGCTTCGTCCTTGGGTTCCCGTTTGATTGGTTCACCCTCGGCTATGTCTGATGCCGATCCGGCTGCCGAGGGCGCTGTCCCTTTGCCTCGCCGATAGGCCATGAAATAAAGAACCGGAACGGCCATACGGCTGATCAGGAGCGAAGCGATTTCTCCAGCCATTAGGGAAATAGCGAGTCCCTGAAAAATCGGATCAAACAGAATTACACTGGCGCCGACTACCACGGCCAGTGCAGTTAACAACATCGGGCGGAACCGGACAGCGCCGGCATCAACCACCGCTTCGGCTAACGGCATTCCGCTGCGGAGGCGGTGTTCGATGAAGTCGACCAAAATGATCGAGTTCCGCACGACAATCCCTGCTCCCGCCATAAAACCGATCATTGAGGTTGCGGTGAAAAATGCACCGAGTGCGCCATGTGCTGGCAAAATTCCGACCAGTGAAAACGGGATGGCCGCCATGACGATGAGCGGTGTGAGGAATGACCGGAACCAACCGACCATCAATAGATAGATTAACACCAGCACGACACCAAACGCAGCACCGAGATCGCGAAAGACCTCGATGGTGATCTGCCATTCACCGTCCCATTTGAGCGCCGGCTGTGCATCAGTGAACGGGAGATTTGCATTCAAAATATTGAGCGTTGCGTGCGCGCCACCGAGCTCGCGCATATCTAAGGTGTTCAGCGCCTGATTCATTTTCAGGATCGCGTAAACCGGGCTCTCGATCCTACCGGCAACATCGCCGATCACATAAGTAACCGGCATCAGGTTTTTGTGGTAAATGCTCTTATCGGTGATGGTCTGCTTGATGGTAACAAGTTCGCGAAGCGGCACCAGTGGCGCTACGCTCGTCCCACCCGGCTCTGGCAGAGCGTTTGCATCCCCCGAGCGGACGCGTAATGCCAGTAGTTCCTCCGGTGTCGCCCGCAGCGCGCGTGGCAACTCCAGCATGATATTGACATCTTCTTTCTCACGCGGTTGATGCAGCAAGTCGATAGACTCTCCGCCGACAGCGATCCGGAGAGTTTGCGAGATCGTCTCTGCACTGATGCCGTGTAGCGCAGCCTTCTCTTTATCGATGAGAAAAACGGTTTTCGGTTGATCAGCCTCGACATACCAATCGACGTCAACTACCCCTGGCGTTTTCTGGAAGGTTTCGCGTACCTTTTGCGCCAGAGCTAACCGGTCCTGCTCGCTCGGACCATAGATCTCAGCTACCAGCGTCTGCAAAACCGGAGGGCCAGGCGGCACCTCGGCCACGGCAACTCGCGCGCCATATTTCGCGGCGATCTCCGCCACCCTCGGTCGTACCCGGCGAGCGATATCGTGACTCTGCGCATGTCGCTCGTCCTTCCCGACGAGATTAATCTGCAAGTCGGCGACGTTCGCTCCATGTCGCATGAAGTAATGCCGCACGAGTCCATTAAAATTAAACGGTGCAGCGATTCCCACGTAGATCTGGTAATCGGTCACCTCGGGCTCTGCACGCACCGCGGCGGCGATCTCGCGCGCGGCTTCAGCAGTGCGTTCGAGCGCGCTGCCTTCGGGCATGTTGAGAATAATCTGAAACTCACTCTTGTTGTCGAACGGCAACATTTTGACTTTGACCCAACCGATAACCACCAGCGCCATCGCGCCAAAGAGCAACGCCACTATTCCGACCAGAAACATCCAGCGCCTGCGACTCCGCGTAATGAGTGGCTGCATAAACCGCCGATAGATTCTGGTGAAGAAATCTTCGTTGCCGTGTTCAACGCGTTTTCGTGTGCCCCATGGCAACACCCGAATTGCAGCCCACGGCGTGACGATGAATGCAATCGCCAACGAGAAAAACATGGCCGCGGTCGCACCGATCGGGATCGGCCGCATATAAGGTCCCATCAGTCCGCCGACGAATGCCATGGGCAATACCGCCGCGATAACAGCGAAAGTAGCGAGAATCGTGGGATTCCCGACTTCGCTGACCGCCTCCACCGCGATCTGTGCCCACGACTGGCCTTGGCTCTTTGGTAGATGAAAATGACGGACGATGTTCTCCACGACAACGATGGCGTCATCCACCAGAATGCCGATGGAGAAAATCAACGCAAAGAGCGTGATCCGATTCAAGGTATACCCGTACAGATAGAAAACGAGTAGAGTCAGCGCGAGTGTCGATGGAATCGCGATCAGGACAATGATCGATTCCCGCCAACCAAGGGTTAGCAGGATCAACGCCGAGACGCCCAGCACAGCGAGCAACATGTGAAAAAGCAGTTCATTCGATTTCTCCAATGCTGTTTCACCATAGTTGCGGGTGACGGAAATCTGGACATCAGCCGGGATGACGGTTCCTTTCAAAGTATCAACTTTGGCGAGCACCCGATTTGCGACATCGATCGCATTCGCTCCGGGACGTTTTGCCACGGTGAGCGTGACGGCGGCTTGCTCGTCCGCCAGTGCAGACTTCGCCGCACCATTACCAAAAAACACGTATTGGGATGGTTCCTCGGCCCCATCCACGATGTGGGCAACGTCACGCAAATAGACCGGCTTCCCTCCAAACACACCGACCACCACGTTGCCTACGTCTTCAGCATTGGTGAGGAATGCACCGGTCTCGATCGCAATCTCCTTATTGGCACTGGTTAGCCCACCGGCAGCGTATTGCCGGTCGGCCTGCCGCAACATCGACTCGATACCGCTCGCGCTCAGGTTGCGCGAAACGAGGCGACTGGGATCCAGCAGAACGCGCACTTCGCGCCGCGCACCGCCAATGACGTTCGTCTCCGCCACTAAGGGAACCTGTTTCACAGCGTCGTCAATTTGGGCGACAAGCCGGCGTAGGATCAGATGATCGTACCGGTCACTATGAAACGTTAACGTGAGGATGGGGACATCATCGATTGACCGTGGTTTAATCAGCGGAAAGCCGACCCCGTGTGGAATACGATCGAAATTCGAGCGCAGCTTTTCTGTCAGTTTCACTAAGCTCCGCTCAACGTCTTCCCCGACCAGAAACCGGACGATCACCAGGCTCTCTCCCGGGCTGGAAGTCGAGTAAACGTATTCAACACCTGGGATTTCCCACAGCAGCTTCTCCATCGGACGGGTTGCACGCTCTTCGACCTCCTTCGCGCTGAATCCAGGCATCGACACTAACACGTCGATCATCGGCACTTTGATCTGCGGTTCCTCTTCCCGAGGCAATCGCCAGATGGCGGCCACTCCAAGCAAGACCGAGGCAACGATCAGGAGCGGTGTCAGTTTCGAATCGATGAACATCCGTGCGATCCGCCCGGCCACGCCAAGACTGATGGAAGTAGGCTGATGATCGGCGAGTTTCATGATTTGATGCTAACCGGTTGGCCGTCGACGAGGTGTTCATTTCCTTCCACGACGACTTGTTCACCGGGGTCGACCCCCGAGACCAGCTCGATTTCATCGCCGATTTGTTTACCGGTCTTGACCAGTCGCAAGTGGGCATGTTCGGCAGCGACTACAAAAACCAATTCCATTTGGCCACGCCGGATCACAGCCGAGACCGGCGCGCGAAGCACTTCGGTCTCGCCTACCGGTATGGCTACGCGTCCGAACTGTCCGGCGCGCAGCCCCTCCGATTGAGGTAGATCAAGCTTGATGACAAAAGTACGGCTGTTCGGATCACCGGCCGGAGAAATCTCACTCACCACTCCCTCCAATTCGGCCAGCTGTGCTTCGATTCGGACGGTGAATTTAGCGCCCATTTTGACGCGACTAACAATCGCCTCCGGCACATCGGCTTCGAGCCTCAACGACTTGGTATCCTCGAGCTCTACCAGCGGTTTACCCGGAGTGGCGAGATCACCGACATCAGCGAGTTTGCGGGTAATGACGCCGTCGAAGGGCGCGGTGATAGTAGCATACGCCAAATTGGTCTCGGCTTCGATGACTGCCGCTCGCGCGATCCGGGCTCTGGTCTGGACCATATCAAAGTCCTGTTGGGAAACGACCCGTTGTTGGATCAGGGTCGAGTAGCGCTGTAGGTCACTCTCGGCTTGCTTTTTGGAGGCAACCCCCTCATCGAGTTTGGCCTGTAGTTCTCGCACGCTGAGCTGCACGAGGACGTCGCCAGCTTTCACTTCTTGGCCGGGTGCTACTAACATTTTCTCGATTTGTCCGCTCACCTTCGCCTCGACCGCCGACTGCAGCTTAGGGCGGACCGTGCCAACGACATTTTCCGTCGCCACATGAGGTTTTAGAGCGATGCTTTCAACCCGCACCGGCACAACTGGCAGAGCTTCGCCGGCCGGTGGTCGTACCTTCTCACATCCCACCAGGAGCACCAACAATGGAAGGGCGACTAACTTTGTTCTATGTCGTGGCTGGAACCGCATTGCTAACACCAAAGTAAAAGACCCTGACTAACACCTTGTCGCGCTGCGAAATGGCAAACATGACACCAACTCGCGATCAGGTGAAAATGATCTGCGCCCCGGCCGACGTTTCGTAGAATTCCCCAACGGTCAATATCTTGTCTACCTGCGGACAGAAATCCTCTTTCGTCAGCTTAAACATATCGACCGTCGCTTTGCAGGCGTAGATCTTTCCGCCGGCGTCATGGATCATTTCGATAAACTCAGCGACCGGTGGGATATCTATTTTCTCCATCTCTTTTTTCATCATTGCAGTTGCAATCCATGACATGCCTGGGATCCCCCCCAACCAGGTAGGCATACCGGGTCCCATTGCCGTGGGCACGCAGAGTGCCGGGTTGCCCACCGTAGCGACCTTGAGGCGATTCATCTTGTGCCGCAAAATTGCGTGCAATCCGAAGAACGTGAAAAACAAGTTCGCTTCAATCCCTTCCATACGCGCACCGTTGGCCATGATCAGGCCCGGATAAACGCCATCGAGCGAGCCGCGCGAGACGATGATCGAAACTTTTTTGATGCTATCTTCGCTAATCATACAGGCCTCCTTCACACACAACTAACAGGCTTCGGATAACCTGCGATTCTTGCGGCTCTCTTGATTGGGCCGTTCGGAAACAGGTTATAAAGATCCTTTGTCGGAATGCCACCGATTTTGTTCATGCGGCGCATACCGGGAACAACGCCCTTTTCCCGGAAATCCTTGTCGATGAACTCAAGGACCGTCCAATGGCCAGGGGTCAGCTCAATGCCTTCCTCTTTGGCGAGCGCAACCGCAACCTCGCGATTCCACTGCGCGTGATTAGTCATGTAACCTTCCTCATCCACATTGACGGTTACACCAGCAATTTGTTTTTGATTCATATAAGTTGGATCTGTTTTTAAGCGGCTTGTGTTTTCAGGGCCTCCCGCGGGATCTGCTTACCCGCTCGACTCATGCGCCCACTGATGGCCGGCAGTGGCAGCGCCTTAAGTAGTGCGTTCCAGTAAATCCATTTGAAAGCGAGCTTGCCCCAGTGATTCATCCCCGTTTCTCGTAGCAACGAGAATGGTCCGAAAATCGGGAACGGATAAGTCCCTTCAACCGGTTCCAAATCGTAGTTAAAATCCAGTAAGACACCCTTGCCATAACCCGATTCGATGAAACAATTGGCGTGACCATCGAACCCGGCTCCCAGGGGTTCCCCTTTTATATAATGGAGGATGTTTTCGGTTAGGACCTCAGACTCAAAGTGGGCAACCGATCCTGCCTTCGAAGTGGGTAAGTCCGTTGCGTCGCCGATCACGAAAACGTTCTTATGCTGCCTGGACTGTAAGGTGTGGCGATCGGTCGCCACAAAGTTTAGTTCATCGCCTAGGCCGGAGCGCTCCATGGCCGCGTCGCCCATGTTAGTTGGGACTGTCGCCAAAAGATCGTAACCGACTTCTTTTTCGTCCCAGGAGATAATCTTGTGCTGCTCGTTGTCTACCCTGCCAATGCTGAAATCAGTTACGACCCTGATGCGTTTCTCTTTCAGCAAGTGACCCAGCACACGCGAAGCGATCGGTTTGGTAAATGCCGCGGATAACGGCGTGACGTAGACGAGCTCTGTCTTATCGCGAAGGCCTTGTCGGCTCAGCCAGCAATCGGCAAAAAAAGCAAATTCTAGTGGCGCGACCGGACATTTTATCGGCATCTCGCACACATGAACGACCAGTCTCCCACCTTGCCAGTCGCGCAAAGCAGCCTGCAAGGCCAACGCACCCTGAAGCGTGTAAAAATCGAAGACATGCTTACGCCAGTCCGCACCGATCATTCCTTCGATCTGATCGGGCGCGATTTTTGCACCCGTTGCGATGATCAGAAGGTCGTATTTCAGCGCTCCGTTGCCGCCGAGCAAGACGCGATTCTGATCCGGCTCAATCCGATCGATTTCCGCTTCGATATACTCGACGCCATGCGAAATAAACCGTCGCTTTGGTTGAATCACGTCGCGTTCTGAATAAATACCGAAAGGGATGAACAGAAAGCCGGGCTGGTAGTAGTGTCTCGGATCCTGGTCGACGATCGTGATATGCAGGTCGCCGGCAGTGGCTCTTTTCCGCAAACGATTGGCCATCATTGTTCCGGCGGTTCCCGACCCCAGGATAACGACGTTCTTCATAGGTTTTGATTCTCCTGGAGGTGTGTACTGGTAGTGTGGCGTTCCTGGTTTTCGAGACTCGATCGAAGGCGGCGTCCGTGCTTTTCATTTGTTGGCAAAAACGCAACATTGGTTGCGGTTCGCCTTTTGGAATTGAGACTAGCCGGGTTTTGGCTGGGGAAGGCGGTGAGAAAATTTGCTTTCATGGGGAGCGATCTGTGCTATATGTCTATATAACTATATCGCTATTTAGCTATATGCAAGCGAAAACGTTGATTCCTTTAACCGATGCCCAAATCGATCAGGCAGCCCGCCTCTTTGCCACGCTCTCAGAGCCTTCTCGCCTGCGGCTTTTGCGAGCCCTTATGCCCGGACCGGCGACGGTTACTGAGCTGGTCGAGACCACCGGCATGAAGCAGGGTAATGTTTCCAAACAGCTCGGCATCCTTTACGATGCCCAGCTCCTTGTGCGTACTCGCGAAGGTAACTTCATCCGGTACGCCATCGGAGACGACACGACCATCCAGTTGTGTAACCTGGTTTGCCGCAAGATCGAAGGCGATGCGCGTGCTCGGGTTGCCGCATTCAAAGGAGCAACCAGCACCTTGGTAGAAAAAAATTCCCAACGTGGCTAGGCTGCATCAGTTATCCTTTGGCCAAACAAGCTCTCAATCGTGAAAGACGACGTATGTTAATCAAATTATCTGCTGACAAAAGTATAAGTGAGGTCGCATCGGCAGTGCCGGTCTCCGCTCAAGCCAATCGTTTTGGCGTCATGCAAGTCCACAACCTCAAAGAGACGATGGCGAAAAAAGGTGTCGAATTCATCCGCCAATGCCTGATCTTTGAGGTCTGTCAGCCGCAACAGGCCAAAGAGGTTCTCGAGCGGAACATGAGCATCTCCACTATGTTACCCTGCCGAATCTCCGTCTATGAGGAGGAAGGTAAAACTATTCTGGCTACGCTCAAGCCGA
>JBKPCS010000063.1:0-27340 GCA_046727495.1 bacterium
TTTTGAAGCCAGACGATTGACGGATACCGATTTAGTTGTACAAGAGAAGATTAAGTCGGCTTTCGGAGCTCAAGTTTTTGATTCTGAAGGCAATCTCGCCCGGAACCGGTTACGAGAGTTGGTGTTTCACGATGCGGCTGCCCGCAAAACTCTGGAATCCATTCTCCACCCGCGAATCCGTGAAGCGTGGATTGGTCGAACCCGCGGAGAAAGACTGCTCCTAGCGGATATACCATTACTCTATGAGACCGAGGCCGAACCTTATTTTGATCGAATAATTGTCACCGCATGCAGTCGGGCCTCTCAAATCCATCGCCTCGTTCAGGGACGGCACCTGTCCGAATCGATCGCACGTCAGATGATTCAGGTTCAGATGCCGCTCGAGGAAAAAATCAAGCGGGCGGACTATGTGGTCTGGACGGACTGCCCACCCGAAATTACGGAAGAACAAGTTCGTCGGATCGGAAGGGAGATGATTGAACGCTATGACAGAGCCAGCGGCTGAGACCACGCCAGTGCCGGGATCAGAATACCTTTCTGAGAAAGGGACCGTCATCGAACTGGAAAAGCTTCACAAGCTGGGTCACCCCACATTGCTTGAGCTGGCCCGCCAGCTGAATTTCCGCGTCTCCCACGAGCGCACCCGACATCAGCTTATTTTTGACCTGGTCAAGAATTATGCGGGACGCGGAATCACTCCGATCGGCGAAGGTATCGTCGAGATCTCAAACGAGAACTATGGATTCCTGCGATGGGCGGCCAACAATTTCACCCCTTGTCCGGAAGATGTCTATGTCTCTGCGGCTGTTCTTAAGAAGTTTGGGATTCGTTCCGGCAATCGAGTTCGCGGAGCGATCCGTAGCCCGCGCGACAAAGAGAAATTTTTGGCGTTGGATCGAGTCATCAGCATTGAAAAGATTCCGATCGAGCAATGGACTGAGCCAAAATTGTTCGATCAATTGACTGCGCTGTTTCCCGACCGGCGAATCCTTCTAGAGAACTCGAAGACGCGCAGTATTACTCCGAGAGCCGTCGACCTGATTGCTCCCTTAGGCCGCGGACAGCGGGGGTTGATTGTCGCGGCGCCACGCACGGGAAAGACGTTGCTCCTTAAGGATATAGCACTGGCGATCCGAGCAAACAGTCCGGACATCCACCTGATCATGCTGCTGGTTGATGAGCGCCCTGAAGAAGTCACGGATTTCAAACAATGTGTAGATTGCGAAATCTTTAGCTCTACCTTTGATGAGAGTCCGACGCGGCATGTTCAAGTTGCGGAGTTGGTCAGCGATCGAGCGAAGCGCCTGGTCGAGCTGAAAAAAGATGTCGTTATCTTATTGGATAGCATCACCCGATTGGCCCGTGGCTACAACGCCCTTCAGTCCGGCAAAGGACGGACTATGTCGGGCGGCGTCGAGGCGAAAGCACTGTTGAAACCGAAACGATTCTTTGGTGCGGCTCGCAATTGCGAGGAGGGCGGCAGCTTGACGATTGTGGCAACTGCGCTGGTCGAAACCGAAAGCCGGATGGACGAAGTAATTTTCGAAGAGTTCAAAGGAACCGGCAATATGGAACTGCATCTGGACCGCACATTGGTGGAGAAGCGTGTTTACCCCGCGATCCATGTCTTGAAATCAGGCACGCGACGCGACGATTTGCTTTATCACCCGGATGAGCATCAGCGAGTCACTCTTTTGAGAAAAAAACTTGCGCAGTTGCCCGCTATCGAAGCCATGGAAGTCCTTGTCAGCCAACTCAAAGCGACGAAAACCAACGCAGAGCTGCTTTTGACGGCTCTCCGGTAAGGAGCGATTGAGTGGAAGCGGCTCCGATCGGCAACGCAGATGTCCGCACGATCGCGGACAACGATCAACTGGCGGAATTCTGTCTCACTCTGCAGCGTTTCGATCCGGTAGCTCTCGACACGGAAGGCGACAGCCTCCATTGCTATTTTGAAAAGCTCTGCCTTATCCAGGTAGGCGTTCCGAATCAGAACCTTTTGATAGATCCACTCGCTGCGCTCGACTTTGCTGGATTTAACCAGACGCTTTCGCAACGGCAAATCATTCTGCACGGCTGCGACTATGACCTCAGAATGTTGCGGCGCGGAGTTGGGTTTGTGCCCGGACCGGTATTCGATACCTATTTGGCTGCAAAGCTGGTTGGACTCAAAGAAGTCGGTCTGGCAACTTTACTGAAGAAGTTCTTTGGCGTTGACACTCCGAAATCGTCGCAAAAAGCGAATTGGGCAAAGCGTCCACTCACCCCCGCAATGATTGCTTACGCCGTGAATGACACGCGCTATCTGCTCGAGCTGGCAGAAAAACTGGAAAGAGACTTGCGCGAAAAAGGGCGCTGGGAGTGGTTCTCGGAGAGCTGTTTGCGAGCTGTTCAGGCCGCCGCGGAAGATCGCGGAAAAGATCCTGAAAGGATCTGGAAAATCCCGGGCAGCGCCCTGCTCAAGGGAAGACCGGTGGCGGTCCTTCGTGCGCTATGGCTTTGGCGCGATGCTGAAGCGCGAAAAGCCGATCGGCCTGCCTTTCATATCATGCGAAATGAGGAACTCCTGGAGCTGGCCAAGGCGGAGGGACGTCCGGCCTTTCCGCGACATGTCCAAGGATCACGTCGAGCGCGTCTCGAGGACGCGATTCAGACCGCTCTTAATCTTCCCGAATCAGAATGGCCGCGACGTGTGTACACTCCCTCCAAGCGGCCGACACAAGAGGAGGAGCAGCGGTTCGATCGGCTCAAAAGAAAGCGAGATCAGGTAGCGGCCGAGCTGGACCTGGATCCCGGCATGGTGGCTTCCAGACAGGTGCTGGAGCGGATCGCACGAGAGCCGGCGACATTGGAGACTGCGTTAATGAAATGGCAGCGAGAAATCCTTGGGTTGTAAGGGCTCTCCGGCCAAGAGGGGGCTGCGCTGGCCAATTAAAGGGACTCTCGGGGCAGGCGAAAAAAAGCGGCCGCGGAGCGGCCCTGGGTTTCATGGCCGAAGGCGATTTGCCCGGTAAAGGCATCAGATGACGCAATCTTGCCGGGCTGACCTTCGCCCCGCAGCCATCGAGACTCGTGCGTCTTGTCGCCCCTTTGCCTCTAACCGCCGCCACCCCTCCCATGATGCTCCGCCGTCGCCCGAGCCATCTCCTGCAGGAGCAGCCGCAGATCATCGGGCTCCTGTACAGATAGGCGTTCCCCGAATGAAAGTAGCCAGCCCGCGTACCAGCTCCATTTGTCCCCCTCGATTCGAAAACTGACGCCGGTTTCGTCCCGTTTTTCTGAAAGAAGCTTGAATGGTGCCTCTTTTCTCACTCGCTCGGCCGCGACCGGATCCGTCTTGATAACACCTGTCACTCGCTCGATTTCCTCTTCCCGACGCGCGAGAAATGCGTTCAACGAAAAATCGTCATGCGGACCAAATTGCTCAGAGAGCAAAGCCAAAGATTCGATTCGGTCCGATCGAAAATCGCGATAGTCTTTGCGTAAGCGGCACCAGGCAATCAGGTGCCAGCGATCACCGTAGTAGGTCAGTCCCAATGGCTCAACATCTCGCTGAGCAGCCGCTGCCGCGCCAGAGTTTCGATAGGCGATGCGTAAAACGGTTCTATCCGCTAGCGCCTTCTGGATCGCAAATAAGCTCGCGGCTCTGCTACGATGCGGTCCCTGCGGAATTGACATCCGGCTCTCGAGCCTGGCGATTCGGTCTTGATGATCTTGCGGCAAAACCGCGCGAATCTTGGCTAGCGCTGAGCCCATCGATCGGGTAAGCGAGCTGTCCGCAAACCGTTCCATCAACACGGCTGCGGTAATCAATGCGGTAGCTTCCTCAGTAGTCAGGTGCACGGGCGGAAGATGATACCCTCGAACAATGCTGTACCCCACACCGGCTTCTCCGACGATAGGAACTCCCGCTTCTGCAAGCGC
Organism: bacterium; assembly: GCA_046727495.1. Lineage (GTDB taxonomy): Bacteria > Verrucomicrobiota > Verrucomicrobiia > Chthoniobacterales > JAFAMB01 > JBKPBY01. The sequence goes on from JBKPCS010000063.1 coordinate 3,925, forward strand.
GGCGATGTCTCGATAGACCGTTCGGACGCTGATAGCAAATTCTTCAGCAATTTCCTCCGCGCGGGTTACTCTGCGTCCTTGCAGATGAATCAAAATTGCCACAAGCCGATCGATGCGATTCACTCACCATATTTTACTCCGATCATCAGAATTTGCGCACAACATTGTCGACTAAGTCGGCTGAGGTTAGGCCGGTAGCAGCCTCGGCCGAGCGCCGCAACAGTCCGTTCCGTGGGACCGGACTGTTGGGCGCTCGGTTCTAGTCCTGGAGCGTTGTAGCATCGAGAGATTGAATGGCCTGAATTCCGGCTCGGCTACAGGTTTCCCTCCTCCAGAGGTTTCCACTCCTGGGTTCAACAGGCTTAATACGTAATAGGTGGCCTCCATCGGTTGCATCGGGCTATTCTCCTCCTTCCCCTTGTCAACGGGTTAGAACTTTCCATCCTTCGCCTGGGTCGGAACTGGCCGCTCGCCAAAGCTCTGCAGTTTCACACCCGGCCTGACTGGAGTAGCAGTCCAGGCCGCCCCAAGAAACGCGATGATCAGCGCACTAACAGCGATCGCGGCGATTAACGACTCGATCAAGGCAGCCTTTGGATTCTTATCTTCTAGGGATTGTTTCCTAGTGACTCTCCGAGGCGAGAAACGCGAGCTGGACCCATCAACCGAGGTCCAACGGGTAGTACGTCCATTGTACGGAAACGATTCTGAGTTTGCGCTCATGACTATCCTTTCTTTGTGTTGGCTGCAGGTTAGACCGACCCCGTGACAACCCTATGTCAGGAGGAAATTAGGGCGTTTTCGGGGTCTGGAGACGCGTGCTTTATGAACGATTTCCAGAGCTAGGATTCATGCTGCCGCCTTCGACCAGGCTTCGGGCGCGACGCTGCGTGAAACCAGCGTGGTTCTTCTTGGTAGAAGGATATATAGATACATAATCTATTTATGTTGTATAGTTGCTCCATATAGTATAACAGAAATATTTTATGCGTCCGAATCTATGCCTCTTGGCTTTGGCGACTTCTCTACTGACCGGCTGTTCAGAGGACGACAGTGACTCTGGATTCATTACTGCTGGCCCGATTGATCAAAGCCGCGATCAGCAAAGTGGAAATATCCCCGGTCAAACCGGTCGACCAGTTGCATCGCTTGGTACCGGCGATCTGACTGTTCTTGGTGGGAACGCGAACGCGAACCAGGCAGCTTTTCGACAACGTTTCGGGCTTAGCGATCCGACTCAGGATCAGATGGCGGGCTGGCAACAATACGATGCGCGGTTCACGGGATATTCGGACAAGGATCCTGACTGGCCGCATCCGACAACCGCTTCGGCGAATTGGCAGGGCAGTGCCTGGAGCAACGGGGACCCACTGGCACTCGAAGGAACTACTGTTGCCGTCGATTTCAATCGGATCCCGCGCGGATCACTGATCTATATTCCGTCCTTCAACATGTATGCCGAAGCGAATGACACCGGCGCTACACGGCTCTGGTCTCAACAGGATTTCAATCAGAGCGACTATGGACCGAATGGCGCTGGTCGCATCGACATTTATAACTCGTCCGGAGACAGGTCCGCTATTCAGACTGAGCGCGACTTTAGCAATTGGATTGGGGGAAACGACTACGGATCAATCTATGTTGTTTATCGGGGAGCGGGATGGAAACAGGGAGGTCACTAACCATTGACGATTATGAAAACGTTGCTACATGCGTTTCTTCTGGCTCTGATTGCGGCTGGGCCCGGCTTTGGACAAAACCCGCCTTTGACCGGCGATCCTTACGCTTCCCGCGGCAACCCGCGCAGCCCGGACGGCAAGTATGTGTGGTTAATCAAAAACTCACCCTCAATTGCCTACGTTTTAGAGCAAAGCAGTTCGAGCAAAGTTCTGGCAGAAATCCCGGCCTATTATCCGCAACCTGATCCGGATAATCTGAAGTATGCGAAGGCTTGTGGCGTATTCTGGAACAGTACTGGCACAATCGTCGCATTAGACGAACTCAATCGCCGGCGCTCAGGGCAACTCTATTTTTTTCAAATCCAGGACGGACAAACCAGGCAGATCAAAATCGATGCGCTGATTCCAGTTCCGTCAACCGCGGCTGAGACCCGCCTCGTAGTCCATCCCGGTTGGCAATCCGAAACAAGAATTCGATTGCGGCAAAGCGTGAAACAAAAAGACGGCACTTTCGCAGAGAATTTCTACCTGGTCGATTTCAGTATTCCAACACGACCAAAGGTTGAAAAAACGAAATGAAAAAATTGGGTCCAATCAACGCGGTGATTGGAGGATCAACCGTCCCTCTGGGGACGTTCGCATTTAAAACGACGGATAACGCGGTAACCGATCCACCGGCAATAAATTGCCGGCCTAATATCGCGCGTCCCGCCGGGACGCGTCTCGCAGAGACGCCCGAGAGTAGCCCGGCAATTTATTGCCGGTTGGGCGGTGCGAGCCATCCGCGTGAAACAAATACATTTCACGTGACGATTAACCGCAATAACACCATCCCGTCCGGAGGAACGGTTGAACCGCGATGGCCGATACATTTTTTTCGCTCCACGTTCATTGCGTTTTTAGCACGAAGAATCGTGAGCCGGTGCTGATCGGCGGAACCAGGGAGCGGCTATGGGCGTTCATGGGCGGTATCGCGAGACGCAATGGCGTGAAGCCGATTTGCATAGGCGGTTGGAAGATCATGTACATTTGCTCCTCTCCATGCCCACCACGCTGTCTGTCGCAAAAACGGTCCAGTTGATCAAGGGGGGCTCATCAGCCTGGATCCATGACACGTTTAGAACATTGCGAAAGTTCGCCTGGCAGACTGGCTATGGAGCATTTGCGGTCAGTACGTCTCACGTGGGAGACACAATCAGGTACATTCAAAATCAGGCGGAACATCATCGGGTAAAGAGCTTTCAGGAGGAATATATCGGCTTCCTCAGGAAACATGGGATCCGCTTTGATAAACGATTCCTGTGGGATTGAGATTGTAACGGGCCCTCGAGCATCGTTCTCGATCTCCGTCGCTCCGATTTGCCCCAGGCTCGATTCCCGGTTAGAGGAGTAGGCGGGCTACCCTGTTATGCACGCCGAATTTCTCCTTAGACCGATCGAAGAGAAAGATCTGGCCGGGTTAAAAGCACTGGCGCTTTCTATCAAGGACGGCATGACCTCCTTGCCGCCGGAGGAATCTGCCCTGGAAGATCGGATCAATCATTCGCTCCGGTCGTTCGACTACCGTATCAAATCAGCCGGGGCCGACCATTACCTCTTTGTGCTGGAATCGGTGCCCAACGCCCAGGTCGTTGGAACAGCAGGAATTATCGCGCGCGTTGGAGGGTTTGATCCATTTTATACTTACGAGGTTAAGAAAGAGCGCCTGGTGCATGCACCTCTCGGAATCGATAAACAGATGGACGTCCTCCATCTGAAGCTTGATCACAAAGGGCCTTCCGAACTATGCAGCCTTTCGTTGCGTCCCGAATACCGGCGTGCTGGTCTAGGTCACCTCTTATCGCTTAGCCGGTTCTTATTTATTGCTTCGTTTCCCAAGAGATTTGACGAAAGGGTGATTGCTGAGCTGCGCGGTTTTACCAACGAGGCCGGCTTATCACCTTTTTGGGAAGCGATCGGGCGCCATTTTTTTGATCAGACTTTTGCCGCCGCCGATTTTCTGAGTGGTATCGGCCAGAAAGATTTCATTCGTGACCTGATGCCGAAGTATTCGGTCTATGTCGCCATGCTTCCACCCGAGGCCCAGGCTGTGATTGGTAAAGTGCATACTGACGCGGCTCCAGCCTTAAAGATCCTTTTAGCTCAAGGATTCAAGCAATCAGATGAGGTGGACATATTTGATGCTGGCCCGTTAGTCGCAGCGAACCGAAAAGAAATTCGGACTATAAAGAACGCACAATTTGGGGACGTCACTGAGATACGTCGGATAGACAATCCAGATACATATATCGTTGCACACGTCTCGTTAAACTTCCGCGCTTGTCTCGGATCGGTTGAGAGAGTGAAAGAGGATTCGGTAGCGATTACTCCTGAAACTGCTCGCCAACTCAAAGTGCAAATCGGGGACCGATTGATTTACGTGCCGCTGCGCCCCAAATAGCGCCATGTTCCACGAAGTTAATTTCGATGGGCTGGTTGGTCCCACCCATAACTACGCAGGGCTCTCGCCGGGTAATCGAGCCTCGACAGAAAATCGAGCCGCGGTCTCCAGCCCGCGGACAGCCGCGCTGCAGGGCCTGGAAAAAATGGCCTTTCTCGCCAGGCTAGGCGTGCGGCAAGCGATTCTGCCGCCGCTAGCTCGCCCAAAAATTAGCGCTCTCCGTGATTTGGGGTTTACCGGGACCGACCAATCAGTTGTTCAACAGGCTGCCGATCAAGCTCCAGAGCTGCTGGCCGCCTGTTTCTCCACCTCGAACATGTGGACCGCCAACGCCGCAACCATGGCGCCGAGCTGTGATACTGGCGACAGTAAAGCCCATTTTACTCCAGCAAATCTTATCACGAACTTTCATCGCTCTCTCGAGGCCAGGGATACCGCCGATCTGTTGAGAACTATCTTTGCTGATCCGGATCGATTTATGCATCACCCACCACTTCCGGCCGCTCTGATGTTCAGTGATGAAGGTGCCGCAAATCACATCCGGTTCGCTCCTTCTTACGGAACGGCAGGGCTGCATTTACTTGTCTATGGAAGGAATGGTGGCGAAGCGCCGGCGCGATATCCGCAGCGGCAGACGTTAGCTGCATGCCAGGCGATTGCTCGCAACCATCAGATCCCCGGCGGACGCGTTATTTTTGCAAAACAACATCCAGCAGCGATTGATGCTGGCGTGTTTCACAACGATGTAATTTCGACCGGCAATTTGAATCTCTTCCTCTACCACGCATCTGCGTTTGCCGACTGCGACCAGATAATCACTGAGCTGGAGACAGCCTATCGCGCTCAATGCGGCGATGATTTGATCCACTACAAGATCGCTGGCTTTACACTGGATGAAGCAGTGAAATCTTATTTCTTTAATTCCCAGGTAGTCACGGATCAGAACGGCAAAATGGTTTTCATCGCGCCGGAAGAATCCCGACAGTCATTGCAAGTGTTTGAAACTATTCAGGCGCTTATTGCGGACAAGAATTGTCCGCTAGATAGGGCCGAATTTCTAGACCTGCGGGAAAGTATGCGCAACGGCGGCGGTCCTGCCTGCTTGCGTAACAGAGTGGTTCTGAGCGACCGAGAAATCGAATCACTGCCACCAACGGTTTTCCTGACGGATCCGATTTACCAGCAACTGAAATATTGGATCGAAAAGCACTACCGCGAGAGTTTAGCCCCGCCGGATCTACTCGACCCACACCTGATCAACGAAGTGCGGACAGCGTTGGATCAGCTAACACAAATCCTGCAGCTTGGATCGATCTATGATTTTCAAAAGGAGTAAAGAGGTAGGGTTCGCGCTCCTGCGCGATCTGGACCCTGGGTTTGCCATCGGAATGACATTTCTTTACCAAACCTGCGTTGGAACTTCGATGTGAACCCGCTCGCTTGGCTAGACTCTCAAGCTGATTCATTGCTCCGCACGGTTGTCGACTGGGCATCGATCAACTCCGGGAGCAAGAATACGGAAGGATTGAGCCGCGTTGCGGACCGGATCTCAGAGCAATTCCAAGCGCTGGATCCAGAGAGGATTGAACGAAGAACAATTGCCCTGGACTCAGGTGAGCTTCGTCCTTTGCTGGTATTCAGAAAACGATCGCAGCTAACGAACCAAGTCCTCTTGTTCGGCCACTTCGACACCGTTTACGGGCCAGAGCACCCTTTTCAGAAAGTGGAGGTAATGGAAGCGAGTCGTCTGCATGGGCCTGGCGTATGCGACATGAAAGGCGGATTGTCGATTTTGTTTCACGGCCTTCAGGCGTTTGAGCAGTCTACCGAACAGAAACATTTCGGCTGGACGATCGTTATGAATCCAGACGAAGAGATCGGATCGCCGGCTTCCGGTCAGGAACTCATCCGGATCGCCGAAAGGCATGTTTGCGGCTTCTGTTTCGAACCCGCTCTAGCGAACGGCGGCATTGCAACTGAACGGAAAGGTTCTGGTGTATTCACGCTGCGGTTTCATGGCAAAGCGGCGCACAGCGGCAGAAACCCGCGCGATGGTCGAAACGCATTGATACCACTCGCGAAGTTCGTGCTTTTCTGTGAAGAGCTGAACCGCCAGCAGGAAGCGATTTATCTGAATCCGGCCGTCGTGCAAAGCGGGAGCAGCTATAACGTTGTTCCCGATCTGGCTACGTGCGTAGTTAACGTGCGAACTACCACCCTTGAAGACGAGCAACGAACGTTAAAGCTTCTACAAGACTTCATAGCAGAGCTTCACTCCCAGACTGAATTTCGCGCCGATATCGAGGGAAGATTCACTGCACCGCCAAAACCGTGCACGCCTGCTATTCACCAGCTCGTAATCCTCGCGCAAGAGGCAGCTAAAGAAATCGGTGTTTCCCTACCAACGGGGAAAACTGGGGGAACCTGTGATGGGAATCGACTAGCTGTCGCCGGTCTACCAAATGTCGACAATCTAGGCGCGCGCGGAGGGTCGATTCACAGCACTGACGAGTTTATATACATCGATAGCTTGGTTGAGCGGGCAAAACTCTTGTGCCGAATTTTAGAAAAGCTGAATAAACGTTTCAGCGAGTGAGTCGAGGTCGACCTTCCAGGTCGACCTCAACAGAAGGTCAGCTGCAGCCAGATCCCCCGCGGGCCGCTTTTAGCTCACTGGCAAGCCTCGCAGATCTCGCCATTTCGCATCGCTTCAATTGAGCACGCGGCATACTCTACCGCCTTTGCCCGCGATTCGCGGTGAGTAGAATCAATTCCGCTCTTGTTCAGTGTACGCAGATAGTAAGTCGTCTTGAGGCCACGCTCCCAAGCTTCCCGGTACATAAAACTAGCTACCCGAGCGTCCGGTTCCGCTAGCCAAAGATTTGTGCTTTGAGACTGATCGATCCACTTCTGTCGAGCCGCCGCACACTGGAGAACCCAGGTTGGTGCGATTTCGAATGCGGTTTTATAGAGACGTTTGATGTCATCGGGAACCCGCTCAATCGGTTGAACGCTCCCGTCGAAATATTTGAGGTCCGCCAGCATCTGTTGGTCCCAAAGTACCAGCCTTTGGAGCTCTCGAATCAAATGGTCGTTGGTACGAATAAACTCACCACTCAAATTTGATTTCGTATGAATGTGTTTGTAAGTCGGTTCGACGCAGGGACTGCAACCCACAATATTCGAAATCGTTGCGGTTGGAGCAATCGCAAGACAATTGGAGTTGCGCATTCCATGACGCGCGATCTTTGCGCGCAGCTCTTCCCAGGGCATCAGGCTTACACGACTTGTAGGTATTGCCACTCCGCGCTCTTTTTCCAAAAGATCGAGGGTATCCAACGGCAGAAGGCCTCTGTCCCACTTAGACCCTTTGTAAGTTGTATAGGTTCCGCGTTCGGCGGCCAGGCTGCTCGAGGCGCCGTGCGCATAAAAGGCGATAGCCTCCAGAGTTTGGTCGTTAAATGCGACCGCTTCTTCGGAATCGAAAGCTATGCGTTTCTGGTACAACGCATCTTGAAGTCCCATAACGCCTAGACCAACAGGACGGTGCTTGCGGTTAGCGGTGGATGCCTCTTCCACCGGATAGAAATTGACGTCGATGACGTTATCAAGCATTCGCATCACGGTTGTGACGGTGTTCTTGAGTTTGTCGTGATCTAGATCGCCATCGTCGCGGAGGTGCGCTGATAGATTAACCGATGCCAGGTTGCACACCGCGATTTCATCCGTGCTCGTGTTAAGCTCGATCTCGGTGCACAAGTTCGAATTGTGTATTACGCCTGCGTGATCCTGTGGGTTGCGAATGTTTGCCGGATCTTTCCAAGTCATCCACGGATGCCCGGTTTCGAACAGGGCCTCCAGCATCCTCTTCCAGAGCGCCAGGACGCGAATTCTTCGCCCCCAAAGTCTGCCGTCGTCAACAAGCTTCTCATACTCGACGTAGCGCTTTTCAAACGCGCGTCCATACAAGTTTGGTAGGTCGGGGACATCATTTGTGCGAAAGAGCGTCCAGGTAGCCTCTTTCGAGAGTGTACCGTCTGAAATTGCCTTGAGCCTTTTCATGAAAAGGTCCGGAATCCAATTCGCGGTATTCATGTTGTGAGTACGGCGACGTTCGTCGCCTGTCTCCTTACGCAGATCGAGAAACTCTTCGATGTCGGCATGCCAGAGTTCCAAGTAGCTACAGAGTGCTCCCGGACGTTTGCCACCCTGGTTCACGGCAACAGCGATATCGTTAGAAACTTTCAGGAACGGAATTACACCGGAACTCTCCCCGTTTGTTCCGTGAATGTACGCGCCGGTGCCGCGAACCGCTGTCCACGAGCATCCCAGGCCTCCCGCCCATTTGGAGAGATGCGAAAACCGGCGCCAGGTTTCAGCGATTTCTTCGATGCTGTCTCCGCAATAGAGCAAGTAGCAACTCGACAATTGTGATCTCTTTGTACCGGAATTGAACAAAGTGGGGGTCGATGAACAGGCTCTGCGCGTCTTGTAAATCTCGTAGAACTCGAGCGCGTGAACATCGCGATCTGATTCTAAAACAGCTAAGCCCATCGCAACACGCATCCAGAAAATCTGAGGCGCTTCTAATCGGCGCTTTAGTCCGGTGACTGGATCGTGGGTATGAATGAGGTAACGGTCGTAAAGCGTTTGGATTCCGATAAAATCGAATTGCAGATCTGCAAAAGGATCCAGAGCCTTCGATAAACGCTGCAGATCGAACTCGGCCAATTGCGGATCTAACCGGTCTAAGGCGATCCCGCTCGGTATATACTCGAGGAATGCGCGACGATGCGCCTCCTGGAGCGCCTCTAATCCGTCAGAGATTTTCCAGGGCAATGTCTCCTCGTAGACGTAGCTCAACAAGATGCGCGCTGCGAAAAAGCGGGCGTCTGCATCGAGGTCAAGAAGCGACTTGGCGTTCAGAATAATCGTGTCGCGGCGATCTTCCGCAGACAGATTGATAGAAGCGCTTTGCAGAAGTCGAGATATCAGCTTCTGATCGGGAAGACCAACGTGCAAACCGATCTTGGCGAACGAAATCCGCGCCCGGATATCTTGGAGTTGTTCTGGCGATGCCAGCTCCATTTGTCCCTCAAGCTCTTCCGGACGGGAATCCCGCGTCAGTTCTCGTTCGGCCGCGCGCCGGGCTCTATATTTGCCATAGGCGAGCGCGATCTTTGGGTGCCCAAGATCGATCAGCGTCTCTTCCACTATGTCTTGAAGCTGCTCTACAAGGATGAAAAGCGGCCGCTCCTTAAGCAGCCGCGTTTCGATGGTTGAGCGAACCTGTTTTGCAAGCAACGGATCGCAGCCCTGTGCAAAACAAGCGGCTCCCACTGCCCGCTCGATCTTGTGTCCAAGCCAGGAAACGACGCGTTGTTTGCCGGAAGCGTCTCCCGGTTGGTCTCGCCGAATGACCTGGGGCAGACCTTGGATGTTGGCTGGGCCGACTTCTGCGTGCTCTGAAAAACCGGCATTGAGAATTTGGAGTTGTTTAGCTTCAGACATAGAAAGCCGGGGCTTGATGGTTAGGAACGAAGTTGGAGACACCTCGCAAGGAGACGGTCCAACGGCTCTGCCATCCTTTCAGGATGGACTTCATCGGCGGCAGCAACCAGCGGTTCGCTACGCTCACCCCTGGCTGAGATATGTTGTCCACTTCGGGACAAAAGTCTGTCGAAACGCTGGATTGGGAGGGACCGCGCGTGGAGACGGTCCAGCGGCTTTGCCATCCTTTCAGGATGGACTGCATCGGCTGCAACAACCAGGGGTTCGCCACGCTCACCCCTGGCTGAGATATGTTGTCCACTTCGAGACAAAAGTCTGTGGAATCGCTGGATTGGGAGGGACCGCGCGAGGAAACGGTCCAGCGGCTTTGCCATCCTTTCAGGATGGGCTGCATTGGCAGTAGCAACCAGGGTTCGTTACGCTCACCCCTGGCTGAGATATGTTGTCCCCTTCGGGACAATAGTTTGTCGCAACGCCATGATCGATCAAAGCCGGTGCTTGAAGAGGCCGTGAGCAAGGGTTCGCCACCTTTGTCGCAGCGCGGCGATAGATTACCCCTGGCTGGTCCCCCTTGGGGTAGCGCATCTGCGCGGAGCAGGGATCGATCCGGGCTCGAGCCTGAAGAGGTCACGAGCAACGGTTTGCTTCCGTCGCAACGCGACGACAAATCACAGCCAGGGGTGATTCCGCCGCCGTTGCGGCGGGGGAACCCCTGGATTACCGAACCTCTGCACGGCGGCCCGGAAAGGGACGCCGAGACGCCTTCTTGCTCCAGCCGCGGCAGATTGTCAGTCATTGACCGTTCGACCGCTCAAAGCGTATTTCTTTCGTACCTCTTTGGCGGCGCTAACCAGGTTCTTTAGCGCAGGCTTAACTTCTTCCCATCGGCGCGTCTTTAAACCGCAATCTGGATTCACCCAGACCTGGTCCGGACTTAGGACCGTGAGAGCCTTTTCTATTAACGCTTTCATCTCTGCCGTCGATGGCACGCGCGGGGAATGGATATCCCACACACCAGGCCCGATGTCAGCCGGATACCGAAAATCGGTGAAAGCATCCAGCAACTCCATGGCCGAGCGGGACGTCTCAATAGAGATTACATCCGAATCCAGCGCCGCGACGGCGGGCATGATGTCGTTGAATTCCGAATAGCACATGTGCGTGTGAATTTGTGTGCTGTCCTTAACGCCCGAAGCGGTGAGCCGGAACGCTTTGACTGCCCAATCGAGATAAGCTTGCCAATCGGAGTGACGCAGCGGTAAGCCCTCTCGAAGCGCGGGCTCATCAATTTGAATGATGGGTAGTCCAGCGTTTTCCAGGTCGAGTACCTCGTCCCTTAACGCGAGAGCGATTTGTAGCGCGGTCTGCGATCGCGGTTGGTCGTCTCGAACAAAACTCCATTGAAGGATCGTAACCGGACCGGTCAACATGCCCTTCATCGGACTCTGAGTAATAGACTGGGCGAAACGCGACCACCGGACAGTCATCGGACCGGGCCGCGATACGTCGCCATAAATGATTGGCGGTTTAACGCAACGCGAACCATAGCTTTGAACCCAGCCGTTCTCGGTGAATGCGAACCCTGCCAATTGTTCTCCGAAATACTCGGCCATGTCGGTGCGCTCGAATTCGCCGTGCACCAAAACATCAAGATCGAGCTCCTCCTGGAGCTTTACGCATTCAACGATTTTGTGTTCCAGAAATTGATCGTATTGCTCGATGCTTACCGCACCTTTTCTGAAACGAGATCGAATTGCGCGCAGATCCTCGGTCTGTGGAAACGAACCGATTGTCGTTGTCGGCAAGATCGGGAGCTTGAGCCGGACCCGTTGTTTCTGCTTGCGCTCCTCGAAGGGAGATTGCCGCTCGAATTTTCCAGATGTAATCTCTTTAAGTCTGCCCGTGACAGCCGCGTTATGAATTCGAGCGCTGTTTCGTCGTGTTGACCGAGCCCTTTGATTCGCTTCCAAAACGCGTGCATCGCTTTTGCCGTGCAGCAGCTCTGCAAGCTGAACGACTTCTGTCAATTTCTCGTCGGCGAACGCCAGCCAACTTCTGAGTTCCGGATCAATGGCCTGTTCCGAACCGAGTGTCACTGGCGAATGAAGTAAAGAGCAGGATGGAGCGACGATGAGCCGATCGGACCCGACTTGTCGCTCAAACTTATGCAAGCACTCGAGTGAGCGTGCAAAGTCGTTCCGCCAGACATTGCGCCCGTCAACAATTCCGAGTGAGATGAGAGTCTGATTGGAGAGCTTGCTTGCGAGAGCATCGATCTCGACTGCACCACGAACGGCATCGAAATGAAGCCCAGCTACCGGCAGCCTCACGAATAAATCGATATTGTCGCGAAGCTCTCCGAAATAGGTGGTCACCATTAGTTTGAGCAACGGTGCCGCTTCATTTAAGCGCTCGTAAGCTCGATACAATTGAGTTTGCTGTTCGTCATTCAGGTCCAGCGCAAAGACAGGTTCGTCGAGCTGAACGTATTCGGCTCCTGCCTCCGCGAATCTTTGCAGGATTTCACAATAAACATGCAGAAGAGGCTCGAGCAGAATCAGCGTGTCGAATTTCGCCGAACCTCGCGCCTTGCCGAGATGCAGAAAAGAAACGGGTCCGAGCAAGACCGGTTTCGTTTTGATGCCCAGCGAGAGCGCCTCTTTGAACTCGTCGAACGGTTTCGTCGAGCTCAAGCGAAACGAGGTGGCCTCTGATAGTTCGGGAACAAGATAGTGGTAGTTGGTATCGAACCATTTTGTCATCTCCATCGCGGCGACCGGAGAACCGTCGGGCGTGTACCCGCCGCGCGCCATTTTGAAGTAAGTGCTCAGGTCGACCAGGTCGGCTGCCCAATTGAACCGCGGCGGTACGGCGCCTACCAAGGCGCACATATCGAGAACATGATCGTACAAGCTAAAATCGTTGGATGGAATCAGGTCGACGCCAGCTTGTTTTTGCTTTAGCCAATTGTGCGCGCGTAGTTTTTTCGCTTGTTCAACAAGGGCATCTTCCGACATTTGCCCTCGCCAGAAAGTCTCAAGGGCGCGCTTTAATTCGCGTTTCTCTCCGATCCTGGGGTACCCAAGATTTTGCGTTCTGGTAGAGCTCATTAGATCAGGTCCTCCTCGCGAGCGTTTTGTACACTGCCGCTGGTTTGATACTCGGTTACGCGCGTTTCAAAGAAGTTCTTCTCCTTGCGCAGGAATATGACTTCGTCCAACCACGCGAACGGATTGGTCGTTACTGAGGATAGCTTGGGCAGTCCGAGACTGCTCAATCTTCGGTCCGCATTAAAATCGACAAATTCGAGAAACTCACGCTGAGTCATGCCGACGATATCTTCCGGCAGACAATCTCGAACGAATTCTTTCTCAAGAGCCACTCCTTCGCGCATGAACTCGAGCAGTTCGTCGCGGAAGTTCGAAGTCCAGATATCCGGGTTCTCTGCAGCGAGCTGAGTCAGTAGGTAGCGGCCTAACGCAATGTGATTTGACTCGTCTCGAAGGGTGTATTGAAACATTTGGCCGATGCCGGTCATTTTGTTCTGGCGCTGAAGTGAGAGGATCATTGCGAAAAGCGCGTAAAATTGAGTTCCCTCCATGACCTGTGTGATTCCAAAAATAGCCTTCGCGAATTGTTGTTTGTTTGATGTCTCGGTCAGATCGATGCCCATCTTGAGTTCCGGCATCTGCCGGGTGATGAAAGAATTTTTCTTCCGGATACTGGGAATGTCCTGGAACTTCGCCGTCACCTCATCGAGATCGATATTGAGGCTCCCGATGATATGGAGAAGGGAATCCATATGTATTGACTCTTCAGCGATCTGCCGGAGCGCAGCGTGTTTCAGCTCCGCCGCCGTTAGGTTTTCTTCGATCACGTGAAGCACCGAATCGCCGACAATCCCCTCAGCGGCTGAGAAATAGCCGATTCCCATCTCAATTACCCATCGTTCTTTGGCGGAAACAACGCCACTACTCCATTGGAACGCGTCTTTCGACATGTCGATAACGTCCGGCTCCCAATGGTTTGCCTTCATCTGCTTATACAGCCGGTACGCCTCGTGGTACTTCAGAGGCAGCACATTCAGCTCCGGACTGTGCAGCCCGTTAATCACCCGTTTGCCCTCCAGTCGAGCCCGAGCCTTGGCTTTGTTTAGCCGAAACGTCTTGTGACCCAAGCGATAGACTACGTAGTCACCTTCTTCTGGGACTGGGGAATGAGGCGGACTGAGGACCGGATTTGACGTTCTAGACTCGCTCCGGCTGGGACTAAACATAATTTTGTTCCTGGTTTGCAAAAGCCCTCTCCCGGCAGAAAACGAGAGACACCGGCCTTCGCGCCGCGAAACTGAGACCACGCTCGCGAAAGCAAATCAGGATCCTCATCTCTGCCGTTGACGCGACAGTTACCCCGAAAAACTCTTCAGGGGCGCTGCGATGAGAACAAATGAGCAGGTCTTCTGGCTTCGAGGTCATCCTCAGACCCGGCCTTACCATCTCGTTGCAAGACAGTGGCAATCGTTGGGTCGTCGTCACTCGTTACAGCGGCGTAACCGCCCGGGATTCGCACCCGGTTCCCTATTATCCTTGGCACAAACTGTCCAAGGCACTCCTTTGCTAATCATACCGCGATACCACAAGATACGCGGCTTCGAGTCAAAGAACTACACCACATATAGAAAGGCCGGCCCGTTTCGTCAAGAATGAGATTTTGCTCTTACGATGGACCATGGCGCATGATTGGCCGGGCCACGACCTAGCGTGATTGCATCGCCTCTGCGACCAGTTGATTCGCCGGATTATTGAACACTTCGACCGGCTGCGCGAACTGCTGAACCTTTCCCTCATTCAACACGGCGATGCGGTCTCCCAGAGCCATTGCGTCTTCGCTCGAGCGGGTTGCGATGACCGAGGTTAGCCCGATTTCCAGGAGAAAACGTTTTGTCTCGGTCCGCATCTGCACGTGAAGCATGCCTTCCAAACGATGCAATGGTTCATCCAACAGCAACACCGACGGTCGCCGGATAATGGCTCGAGCAATATTGACCCGCAGTTTGTCGGCTGCCGACAGACCTGCAGGCTTACGCTCGAGTAACGTTGCGATGCCCAAGCGCTCCACAGTTTCAGCGATCCTCTTGTCTATCTCTTTCCCAGGTGCTCCTCGTGCTCTGAGATTGAGCGCGAGGTTTTGTCGGACTGTCAGTGCCGGATAGAGCGCATGGTCAGAAAACACAAAGCCGATTTTCCGGTCTTTCGGATGGATTCCTTTCACCATCTTGTTTCCAATTGTGATCTCGCCTTGCGAGCATGACTCGAGGCCTGCGATCAGGCGTAACAATGTAGATTTTCCTGAGCCGGTTGGACCTAACAAGGCCACGATTTCACCGTCGGAGACCTCTAAATTCAAATCGTTGATTGCCGGTGAAGCCGTCGCTCCGTATTGCTTCACGATGTTTTTTAGGACGAGTTCAGCCATCAATCTCCTTTAAGACTTTTTAGGCTGGCCGGGCGCAGGTTGAGGTGCCTGGGCGTGGAGCACAAGATCGTTTGGATCTATCCAAAAAGAAATGCGGCGATCAATAGCGAAGGTCTTAGAGCTCTCGACCAAGGCTCGGACTTTAGTGCCGTCTACCGCCTCAATCGTCAATAGTCCGAGCTTTCCGAGCGGTTCAAAGCTATAAACAACGCCGTGAAAGGCAGTTTTCTTTGGTTCGCCCAAAATTTGAACATTTGCCGGCCGAAATCCTACCGAGAGTTTTTCATTTTGGGGTTGCTGGAGCTGCTGGGCGAACTCTGGTGAAAGCGGTATCCAAGTAGCTTCTCCGAACATCTGGATCTGCGTGCCTTCTTTGGAGCGAAGCTTTACTTCCACGAGATTGATATTCGAATCGTCGAGCAATTTGACTGTGTCGATCGGTTTCTGGTCTGCGCCCTTTTCGCGGGAGGTCCTGAAAACGCCGGCTATTAAGGCTCTCCAGATGAGTATGCCCGCCAAAACTACCAACGCGCATCCCAGCGGGATTGTAGCGGACATACTGTAGTGCCGGGCGAATTCTTGAAGTAACACAAGGAGTCTGGACAAGACCATGATCAGGAGAGCTGGATTTAGCACGGGAACCATCACCGTCCTGAATGTTAACCAAGGCGATGCGCCATCGATCGAAATGGCGTCGTACACCGACCGCGGCACCAGGCGAAAGTGCGCCAACACTGCCGCGATATAGATCGGCACAGTCACGGACGAGTCGGCTAGAGTTGAGCCGTTCTCCAAGCTTCTGATACTGGGGATTGCCAGCCAACAGAATAGGCTAATCGCCGAAACCACGAAAAAGAACAGTACAAGCAGTCGCGTGACGTTTGATGCCGTTTTGCTGAGTGCGAGCCCAACCCCGATCGCGAGGACGATCTCGATTGCACTGGCCATCAGAAGCCAGGCCAGCCAAACCGAATGCCAGAGATCCGGACCAGATACAGCAGCAATCAGGCCTGGGAAAACAGAGGACTGAGGCAGCGAGGAAAATGTAGCGCCCAAGAAAGGGAAAACGAGCGCCGCAACGGATGCTAGAACGGACTCTTTGGAGATAGAAAGGCCTGACTGCTCAGGCGCGTTGGGACTGGGACTGTTCCTTTCGCTCGCCATCAGACCGAGAGAATGCCAAGAAGCGCGCGCCGCGCAACCGCGAAACCTAAACAAGAATTTTGTGTCAACTGGCCAAAATTCGGGGCCTAATCCTTTTCCTCTTTCTCTGACTGTCTGGCCTGAGGGGTGGCGGGAGGTTTAACAGTTTCCTCGTCTGTATCCTCCGGGTCAGGGTGCTGACCTACTTTTCCTTTCTTTTCGGAATGGCCCTTCGTCGGACCGGGATAGTCTTCTGTATCGCTCATATGTCGCTCCGTTCCGCTGTCCTTAGTTCGCCACAAACACTGCTGAAGGACTGCTAAAAGGGACAAAATCGCTAGGGGTCGTGCTTCCGCCGTCGCCAAGGCTTCCGCCTCCGCCTCTGCCAAGGCTACAGTGGACACGATGGCGGACAGGTTAACGTCCACGCCAACGCCGAATGCGGCTGCCCCGCTGACCAATGTTTGAAGCGGCCTCCGTAGCTCGAAAGAGCGGGTGCCACGTTGCTTGCGCGCTTATCGCCTCCAATCTAGCGTGCTCCAATGTCCACCCCCTCGCTTTCATTCAGACCCTGGCTTTTGGTTCCTTTAATTCTGCTGCCCTCCGTTGCGGCTGCTCTCGATCCGAAGAGTATGGACTTGCAAGCCGCGCCAGGTAGCGATTTCTACGAGTACGCTAACGGAACCTGGATTAAAGATCATCCGATACCGCCGGAGTTTTCACAGTGGAGTACCGGGCAAGAATTGCGTGAACGCAACTATTCAGCGCTTCGAGAGATTCTAGACGCCGCCGGAGGTGCGGTTCGGCAAGGAGAAATATTGCCGGGAAGTCCCCGCGCTTTGGTTGGCCAATTCTATCTCAGTGGAATGAATGAGGAAAAAATCAACGCCGACGGCGCTAAACCGCTTCAAACTGAGTTGGATGCGATCGACAAGATTGCCGACGCGAAACAGTTAGCGCCATATGTTGCTCATATTCACGGCCAAGGCATCGGCGCATTGTTCGAGATTACCGGAGACCAGGACGCAAAAGAGAGCACAAGCCAGATCGCAATCATGACCCAAGGCGGCCTCGGTCTGCCGAACCGCGACTATTATCTCAAAGATGACGATCAATCAAAGAAGCTGCGAGACCAATACGTTGAGCATGTCACGAAAATGTTTCAGCTGTTGGGAGACCCTGAACAAGCGGCAGCCGACAATGCGAAAAAGGTGTTTGCGTTAGAAACGGAACTGGCAAAAGCGTCAAAAACTCCGGTCGAACTGCGAAGTCCTGAAGAAAACTATCACAAAATGACAATCGCCGAGCTGGAGAAGCAGGCCGGCGGCTTCGATTGGGCGACTTACTTCGATGCTTTAGAGCTCTCCAAAGAGCAGGTGACGCAAATCGACGTGCAGCAGCCCGATTTCTTCAAGAGAGTCGGAGAGCTGGTCGCGAGTACATCGGTTGATACATGGAAATCTTATTTTCGATGGAATTTGATCCGCCGGTGCGCCCCTTACCTGAGCGACCCGTTCGTCGATGAAAATTTCAGGTTCTACAAACAGGTGTTAACCGGCGTGAAAGAGAATCAACCGCGCTGGAAACGGGTCTTGGTCGAGATCGACAGCGATGTCGGAGAAGCCTTGGGACAACTCTATGTCGAGAAATACTTTCCTCCAGCGGCCAAAAAACGGGTGCTGGATATGGTGAATGATCTTAAAGCTGCGTTACGCGAAAAGATTAAGAACCTCGCTTGGCTGGGAAAAGAGACGCGCGCTGCGGCTTTGAAAAAGTTAGACGCATTCGGAGTTAAAATAGGTTATCCGGACAAATGGCGTGATTACTCCGGGATTGAAATCAAAGACCAACCTTATGTCCTAAATGTGCTAGCTGCGAGCGCGTTCGAGGCCAAGCGGCTCCTTTCGAGAATCGGCAAGCCGGTTGACAAGAACGAATGGGAGATGAGTCCTCCGACGGTCAACGCTTACTACACCGAACACCGCAACGAAATCGTATTTCCTGCAGGGATCCTGCAGCCCCCGCTATTCGATATGAAAGGCGATGACGCTACCAATTACGGTGGAATTGGTGCGGTGATTGGGCATGAAATGACACATGGGTTTGATGACCAGGGCCGCAAGTTCGACGGGCAGGGCAACATGGTGAACTGGTGGACCAAAGAGGATGAGAAGCGGTTTCAGGAGCGGAGCAAGAAGATCGTCGAGCAGTTTAATAGCTACGTTGCGGTCGACGATTTGCATGTGAATGGCGAATTGACCCAGGGAGAAAACATCGCCGATCTCGGCGGCGTCAAAATCGCGTATACAGCCTTTCAGAAGGCTCTGCAAAGGAAGCCGGCCGCGGATAGGAATCAAAAAATCGATGGGCTAACGCCTCAGCAACGATTTTTTGTAAGCTTCGCCCAAATCTGGAGAGCTAACTTCCGGCCGGAAGCGCTTCGGCTGCTGGTTAAGACCAATCCACATAGCCCTCCTAAGTTCAGAGTGCTAGGCCCCTTGAGCAACCTGCCCGAGTTTGCACAGGCGTTCCATATACCCGAAAATAGCCCGATGATACGCCCGGCCGCGGAACGGGTGAATATCTGGTAAGAAGTGAATGCCGAATCGGCCGAACAATGCAGCGTGGCCCACGACCTTACCGCCCTTGGGCTAGCGCCGCCTCACAGATGCACCAAACCGGCTGTTTCGGGCTCTTGCTAGTCCTCTGACTCGCATCTAGCATTCGCGATGCGATTAGCTGCTCTGTCTGTTCCCTTCTTTTTGGTGGTTGCCGCTTACTCGGCTGAAACTCCGGCAATCGATCCTAAGAACATGGATCAATCAGTTAAGCCCGGCGTGGATTTCTATCAGTACACAAATGGTTCCTGGCTCAAGAAGACTGAGATCCCGCCTGACTACAGCGAATGGGGATCGTTTGAAGAGCTTGTCGAACGCAACTACCAGATCCTGCATCAGATCCTCGATGATAGTGCCGCTGACGTTAAAAGTGGAAAAGCTCCGGCCGGCAGCATCCGGGCGCTGGTAGGCCAGTACTACGCTAGTGGAATGGACGCAGAGCAGATCAATGCGCAGGGCGCGAAACCGCTTCAGCCCGAGTTAGGCGCGATAGAGCAAATCTCGGATTCGAAATCGATCGCACCATATCTAGCCCATCTCCGCGCCCTCGGTATTGGCGCTTTGTTCGGGTTTACCGGAGACATCGATCAAAAGGACAGCACCAATCAGATTGGGATTGCAACCCAAGGAGGTCTCGGCTTGCCGGATCGGGATTACTATTTGAAGGACGACGATCAATCCAAGAAGATCCGCGATCAATACGTTGAACACATCACGAAGATGTTTCAGTTACTGGGCATCGCAGAACAAGAGGCGGCGACTCAAGCACAACAGATTCTGGCATTCGAAACTGAGCTGGCAAAAGCTTCCAAAAGTCGGGTGGACTTGCGTGCTCCAGAAAAGAACTACCACAAAATGCTGATTGCAGATTTGGAAAAGCTTGCCGGCGGTTTCGATTGGGCGGCTTATTTCAACGGCCTGAATTTGTCGAAAGCACAGGTCGCAAAGCTGGACGTTGAGCAGCCTGAGTTCTTCAAGCGCGTCGCGCAATTGGTGGCTAGCACGCCGATTCCTACCTGGAAAGCATATTTGAGATGGAATCTTATCAGCGCAACTGCCTCGGATCTCAGCGATCCGTTTGTCGACGAAGCATTCCGGTTCCGGCAAGTTCTCACCGGCCAAAAAGAGAATCAGCCACGATGGAAACGTGTGCTCCAAGCTATTGATACTGGTGCCGGCGAAGCATTAGGCCAGCTGTATGTAGAAAAGAATTTTCCGCCCGAAGCAAAACAGCGCGCCTTGGCGATGGTGAACGACCTCAAGCAGTCGCTTAGAGAAAGAATTGAAAAACTGGATTGGATGGGTCCGGCAACTCGCGCAGCCGCTTTGAAGAAGCTTGACGCATTCGGCGTCAAGATCGGCTACCCCGATAAATGGCGAGATTACTCGGGTCTGGAGATCAAGGCCCAGCCTTACATATTGAATGATCTAGCCGCCTCAGTTTTTGAGGCGAAGCGCCAGTTCGCGAAGATTGGTAAACCGGTCGACAAGACCGAGTGGGGGATGAGCCCGCCAACTGTCAATGCCGAGTACACTCCGCAACGGAACGAGATCTCTTTCCCGGCGGGAATTCTTCAACCACCTTTCTTCGATGCTAATGCCGACGACGCCGTTAACTATGGTGGAATTGGGGCGGTGATTGGACACGAAATGACCCATGGCTTCGATGACGAAGGACGCAAATACGACCCTCAAGGGAATATCAAGAATTGGTGGACGACTGCCGACGAAAAGCGATTCGAAGAACGTGGCAAAAAGATCGTGGATCAATTCAACAACTATGTCGTGATCGATAACCTGCACGTGAGTGGCAAGCTTACCGAGGGCGAGAATATTGCCGATTTAGGAGGAGTGAAAATCGCCTACGTGGCGCTTGAAAAAGCGTTGCAGCGAAAACCGGCTGACCAACGCAGCGAGAAAATCGACGGGTTTACACCGGAACAACGATTTTTCCTGTCATTTGGACAGATCTGGAGAAACAACATTCGTCCCGAATACGCCAAGCTTCTGATCAAAGTTGACCCACACAGCCCAGGCAAATTCCGCGCCAACGGACCGTTAAGCAATCTACCTGAGTTCGCTCATGCTTTTCAGGTCCCAGATAACAGCCCTATGGTTCGTCCCCCAGCGCAACGAGTGAATATCTGGTAACATGGAACGCCGACAGCGCCGACAGCGCCGGGAACTGCCACCGCAGTGGCCAATCGCCTCGCGTCAGAAGGAAGCGTTTCCGCATTTCGTGCTTTCACAGCTGTCTTCTGATGTCGGCGCTGTCGGCGATGCCGGCGCTGTCGGCGTTGCCTTCCACTTGCGACCAACTAACACCGCGTCTAGCATCCGCCATGCGTCTAGTTGACTTCCCGGTTCTCCGGTTATCGTTCCTCCTCATGATCCCGCTTTCAGCGTATGCTGCTAGTGTTCCGGCGATTGATCCAAAGAACATGGACACCACTACTCAACCGGGTGTGGACTTTTATCAGTATGCCAATGGTGGCTGGGTGAAAGAACATCCAATTCCGGCCGAGTACAGCCAATGGGGATCTTTTCAGGAACTGTTTGAACGAAATCTGGCGTCGCTACACGAGATTTTAGAGGAGACGGCTGGCAGCGTCAGGAAGGGGGAGGTTTCGAACGACAAAATTCGGCAGCTGGTTGGGCAGTTTTATCTGAGTGGAATGAACGAGGAACAAGTCAACGCTGAAGGTGCGAAACCGTTACAGCCGGAACTCGACGCAATCCAAAAAATCAGCGATGCGAAAGGCGTTTCTGCTGCCCTCGGCCATCTACATGCTTTAGGCGTTGACGCTTTGTTCGGCATTACCGGCGACCTGGATGAGAGGGATACCAAGAACCAGATCGCGCAGTTGGGCCAAGGCGGACTCGGACTCCCTGAGCGTGATTACTATTTGAAGGACGATGAACGCTTCAAAAAGTTGCGTGATCAATACGTCGAGCACATAAGCAAAATGCTCCAACTGCTGGGCAACCCGGCTCCCGTCGCGATCGACAAAGCAAAGCAAATCCTCGCTTTAGAAACCGAACTGGCCAAAGCATCGAAAAGCCCAACGGAGCTGCGGGATCCCGAGAGCAATTATCACAAACTTGCGTTTGCCAATGTGCAAAAGCTTGCCACCGATCTCGATTGGTCGGCTTACCTTGATGGCCTCGGGCTATCGAAGGAGCAGATGGCGCAGACCGATGTCGGCCAGCCTGATTTTGTGAAACGAGTGGGCGAGCTTATCGCGAGCACACCGATCGACACGTGGAAAGCATATTTTCAATGGCATCTGCTCCACGCAGCCGCTCGATATTTGAGCGCTCCATTTGTCGATGAGGATTTCGCGTTCTATCAACAGGCTTTGCAGGGCACAAAAGAGAATCAGCCACGTTGGAAGAGAGTTTTGCGGCAGATTGATCAAAGCGTTGGCGAGGCTCTAGGCCAGTTGTATGTCGAGAAACACTTTCCTCCCGAAGCCAAGCAGCGCGCACTCGCAATGATCAATGATTTGAAGAGCGCGCTTCGGGACAGAATTCAGAAATTGGAATGGATGGGTCCGCAGACACGAGCGGCCGCGCTTAAGAAGCTGGACGCATTTGGTGTTAAGATCGGTTATCCCGATAAGTGGCGCGATTATTCTGCGCTGGAAATCAAGGATCAGCCCTACGTGCTGAATGTTTTGGCTGCGGAAACATTCGAGCTCAAACGCAGGCTAGCACGAATCGGAAAGCCAGTAGACAAAACCGAGTGGGGCATGAGCCCGCCTACGGTAAACGCCTATTACAGTCCTCAGCGCAATGAAATCGTATTCCCTGCAGGTCTTCTGCAACCTCCTTTCTTTGATGCCAACGCTGATGACGCGTTTAACTACGGGGGAATCGGCGCCGTTATCGGCCACGAAATGACTCACGGCTTCGATGACCAGGGGCGTAAGTACGATCCTCAGGGCAACATGAAGAATTGGTGGACCGCTGCTGACGAAAAACGGTTCCAGGAACGCGGCAAGAAAATCGTCGAACAGTTCAATAGTTACGTGGCGATCGATGATTTGCATATCAATGGCGAATTGACCGAAGGCGAGAACATCGCCGACTTGGGAGGCGTCAAACTCGCGTATGCTGCGTTAGAAAAGGCGCTCCAGCGCAAACCTGCCGCGGAACGGACTCAAAAGATCGATGGGTTTACGCCGGAACAGCGCTTCTTCTTATCCTGGGCGCAGATTTGGAGAAATAACACGCGACCCGAAGCGAAGCGGCTTCGTCTGCAGGTTGATCCCCATAGCCCAGGCCAATTCCGGGTGAATGGCCCGCTGAGCAATCTTCCAGAATTCGCACACGCGTTTCAAGTACCAGACAAAAGCCCCATGGTGCGCCCCGCCAAGGACCGGGTCCAGATCTGGTAAGCAGCATCGCGTAGACACTGTGTGATCGTAGCCCATAGCCGGTAGGGTCGGGTTTCAGCGCGACCTCGTGCGGCCGACAGCTATGATTCCACGTTAGAGCTCCTCCTATGCCCGCCTCCTCTGAACCACCGTCACCCCAGCCACCGGCAT